>JBJMNJ010000456.1:0-15299 GCA_045804325.1 Gemmatimonadaceae bacterium | reverse complement strand
GACACTTTCGTGATCGAGGACGGTCATGCGACGACTGGGAACGGGAATCTGCACCACTCTGTTGGCGCTCGCGCCGCATCCCGCGTGGTCGCAGACGCTGTCGATCCCACCGCAGGAGGCCCGGCACTTCGTCGACAGCATCAGGGTCGCGCTGTCGCTGCCCGGACTCGTGGTGATCGTCGCGCGATCCGACGGGGCGCCAGCGATCATCGTGACCGGCGTGCGAAAGTTCGGCACCACCGACTCGATTCAGGCCACCGACCGCATGCACCTCGGGTCGAACGGGAAGGCCATCACCGCCACGATGATCGGCGCCCTCGTGGAGCAGGGCCGCCTGACGTTCGAGACGACCCTCGCCGAGGCCTTTCCGGACCTCGCTCCTGCCATGCGAGCCGAATACCGCGGCGCGACCGTGCGTCAACTGCTCGGCCACGCCGCCGGCGTTCGCCCCTACACCGACCTTCGCGAATTCGGGTCGTTCATGCGATCCACCGGCGATCCCGCGGCACAGCGCTTGGCGTTCGCCGCGCGCGTGCTCTCGGAGAAGCCACTGTTCGTGCCGGGCACGAAGCACGCGTACTCGAATGCCGGGGTCGCCATTGCCGGCATGGTGGCCGAGCGGATCACCGGGCGGCCATACGAGACGCTCGTCGACTCGCTCGTGTTCAGGCCACTGGGCGGCCGCGCGCGATTCGGCAATCCGGGCACGGACGCGGCACCGCAGCCGTTCGGGCACGCGCGCCGGCGCGGCAGCCGGGCGCGTGTCATCGATCCGCGCGACGCGGAGTACGTCGTGCCCGCCGTGATCGCGGCGGCAGGCGATGCGTCGGTCACGCTGACGGACTACGGCAAGTTCCTGCAGATGCATCTGCGTGGCATGCGTGGCATCGACGGGGTCCTCAAGGCGGCGACGATCAAGGACCTGCACACCGCCATCGCTCCCGTGGACTCTGGCACGCACTACGGGGCCGGTTGGGGGATTGCCGTGACCCGGGACGGCTTCGAGACCCACGGGCACGCCGGCAGTGCCGGCGCCTACATCGCGACCGCGGCAATTCAACCGGCGCGAGACTTCGCCGTCGCGATTCTCACGAACATCGGTGGGGACGATGACGTGTTGCCGGAGGTGTCGAAGCTGCGGCCCATCGTGACGCGGCGGCTCGCCCCCCGCTGACTCGGGCGGACGTCGGGTGCGCCGGCATTGCGCTTCATCGGGCGAAGCGAAGATGTCTCGCTCGGATGCGCCATCGTGGAAGGTCCATGATCCCGAGCCCGCCAGGACGGCCACCCCTTGACAGTCTAGCCGTACGGTCGCACACTAGGGCTAGACTCTCTAGGGGTAAGCGCCCGTGGCCGACGCCAACGCCGAGTTCCTCCACGGCACGCTCGACGTGCTGATCCTCCGGACCCTCGCCTGGGGGCCGCGGCACGGCTACGCCATCGCCCGCTGGCTCGAGACCACCAGCGAGGACGCCATCGTCGTCGAGGACGGCTCGCTCTACCCCGCGCTCTACCGCCTCGAGCGCCGCGGGTGGATCGAGGCCGAGTGGGGCCTCACGGAGACGAAGCGCCGCGCGAAGTTCTACCGCCTCTCCCCCGCCGGCGAGGCGCACCTGCGCCAGCGCGCCGCGGACTGGGCGCGCTTCTCGGCCGCCGTCACGCGCATCCTCGCCCCCGCGACGTGACCCCGCAGGACGCCGCCGCCGGCTGGCAGCGCTGGCTCCCGCCGCGCCTCCGGCGCCGCGCCGTGGCCGCGCGGGTGGACGAGGAGCTCGCGTTCCACCTGGCGATGCGGGCGGAGGAGCTCGAGGCCCGCGGCATGACCCCCGAGCGGGCGCGCGCCGAGGCGCTGCGCCGCATGGGCGACTTTCAACGGGTGCGCGCGACCTGCCGCACCCTCGGCGAAGCCAAGGAGCGTGACATGCAGCGCGCGGAGTGGCTCACGGAGCTCGTGCAGGACGTGCGCTTCGGCGCGCGGCAGCTCGCGCGGACGCGGGCGCTGACCCTCGTCGCGGCGCTGACGATCGCGTTGGGCGTCGGCGCGACGTCGGCGATCTTCAGCGTCGTGGACGCGGTGGTGCTTCGCGCGCTGCCCTTCGAGGACCCCGAAGGCATCGTGCGCGTCCTCGGCGTCTCGGAGGGCGCCGAGGGCAACGTGTCGAGCGCGACCTTCCGCGACTGGCAGGCGAGCGCGCGCTCGTTCGCGCGCATTGCCGCGAGCGTCGAGACGGGCGTCTCCCTCACGGGGCGCGACATCCCCGTCCTCCTCCAGGCGCGACGCGTGAGCGCCGACTGGTTCGCCGTCTTCGGCGTGCGTCCGGCGATGGGCCGCACGTTTCTCCCGGAGGAGGAGACGCCGGGGCGGGACGGCGTCGCGGTGCTGAGCAACCGCGCGTGGCGCGCGAACTTCGGCGCGGACCCGGCAGTCGTCGGGCGTACGGTCCAGCTGGACGGACGGGCACACCACGTCGTCGGCGTCATGCCGCCCTCGTTCGACTACCTCGACGAGGCCGACGCCGTGTGGGTACCGCTCGCCCTGTCCGCGGAGGACCGCGCCAACCGCGGCACCATCTACCTCGGCGTGGTCGCGCGGCTGAAGCCGGGAGCCTCGCTCGCCGCGGCGCAGCAGGAGATGGATGGCATCGCCACGCGGCTCGCGGCGCAGTACGGGCGGCAGTCGCCGCCGCGGGTGGTCGTGCGCCGCTTCGCCGACGCCCTCACCGGCAAGTACCGCGGCCGGCTCCTCACGCTGCTCGGCGCGGTGGGGTTCGTGCTGCTCATCGCCTGCGCGAACGTCGCCAACCTGCTGCTGGCGCGCGGCGCCGCGCGGGCGCGCGAGCTCGCCGTGCGGGCCGCCCTCGGCGCGGGACGCGGCCGGCTCGTCCGGCAGCTCCTCACCGAGAGCGTGCTGCTCGCGCTGCTGGGGGGCGCCACCGGCGCGGCGCTGGCGGTGCTCGGGGTGCGCGGGCTCGTGGCCATCGCGCCGGAAGGGGTGCCGCGTCTCGAGCAGGCACGAGTCGACGCGCGCGTGCTCGCGTTCGCGCTCCTCCTGAGCGTGGCGAGCAGCATCGTGTTCGGGCTGCTCCCCGCGCTGCGCGCGTCGCGGCTCGACCTCCAAGAGGCGCTCCGGCAGGGCGCGCGCGGGAACACCGGCGCCGGGCGCGACCGGGTGCGCGGCGGGCTCGTCGTCGCGGAGGTGGCGCTCGCGCTCGTGCTGCTCACGGGGGCGGGCCTGCTCACGCGGAGCGCGCTGCTCCTCCAGCGTGTGGAGCCCGGCTTCGATCCGGCAGGGGTGATCACCGCCCGAATTCTCCTGCCGGCGGCCTCCTATCCCGACGCCGCGCGCGTGGTCGACGGGTACCGCCGCATCCTCGAGGAGACGCGGCGCGTGCCCGGTGTCGCGGCCGCCGCGCTCGTGCTGATGGTCCCGATGGCCGACGACGCGGCGAGCGTCAGCGTGATCCCGGAGGGGCGCGCGTGGACGGAGGAGAGCCGCGTGCCGGTGGGGCTGCGGCTGGCGAGCCCCCGATACTTCGGGACGATGGGGATCCGCGTCGTCCGCGGGCGCGACTTCACCGACGACGACGGGGCCGCGGCGCCGCACGTCGTCATCGTGAACGAGACGCTGGCGCGGAAGCTGTGGCCGCGGGAGGACCCGTTAGGCAGGCGCGTGAGCGGCGTCACCGGCGGGCCCGGCGATCCGCAGTGGGCGCAGGTGGTGGGCGTCGTCGGGGACGTGCGCGACGAGGGGCTGGCCGCGCCGCCGACGGCGGAGGCGTACTACCCCGTGGCGCAGGCGCCGCCCATGATCTGGCCCATCCTGCAGCGCTCGCTCGTGCTCGTCGCGCGCGCGGCGCCCGGGGCCGGGGGCGTCGCGGACGCGGCCGCGCTCGAGCGCCCGCTCCGCGCCGGGGTGGCGCGCGCGGACGCGAACCTTCCGATCGCCGACCCGGTCACGATGGACGAGTACCTCGCTTCCTCGCTCGCGACCGCGCGCTTCATGACGCTCCTGCTCGGCGCGCTCTCCGGCATCGGGCTCGCGCTCGCGGCGGTGGGGATCTACGGGATCGTCGCCTACTTCGTGACGCAGCGCGTGCCGGAGATCGGGGTGCGGCTCGCGCTCGGCGCGACGCCGCGGGGGGTCGTGCGCTGGGTGGTGCGGAGCGGGCTGCGGCCGGTGGCGGTCGGCGTCGTGGCGGGCGTGGCGGCGTCGCTCGCGGCGGCGCGGCTGCTGCGCGGCCTGCTGTATGGGGTGGAGCCGAGCGACCCGGCGACCGTCGTGGGCGTGGTGGTGGTGCTCGGTGCGGCGGCGGTGCTGGCCAGCTTCGTCCCGGCGCTCCGCGCGGCGCGGGTGGATCCGGCGACGGCGATGCGGGGGTGACGGTCGGACGCGGCGGCGTGAGCGCCCGACGCCGGCCCGCGCCACGGCGCTGGCCCGCGGCTCGCAGCGATCGGGCGGCATGACCAGCCCGATGCAGGAGCAGGAGCGCTTCGAGCGCGCCGTGGCCGTGGAGACGAAGGGCGAGCACGGGGGACCGCTCACGGAGGACGAGACCTGGCTCGTGCGCTGGGTCATCCCGGCGATCACCCTGCCGTACTTCTACGCGGTGCTGCCGTTCAGGCTGCGCCGCCGCTACCGCGTGCCGCGCGACGGCGACATCCACCGCGTGCCGTCGGACGCGCCGGACGCCGCGCCCGCACTGCCTCCGGAAGCGGACGCGGCGATCGCCGCGCTGGCGCGCGAGGGGTTCGCGACGCTCGAGCACGTCGTCGAGCGCGGCGCGTTCGGCCGCCCCCTTCGCGTGGTGGTGCTGGGGCACCCGGCGGAGCCGCACGTCGGCTACGTGACGATCGCGGGCGCACGCGCGCAGGTGATTGCGGCCGTGGCGCTCGATACGGAGTGGCGCGACGGCACGCGCACTCACACGTGGACCGGCCCGTTCTCCCCGCCCGGTGCCCGGGCCGACGTCGACGTGGTGTGGATCCGCGACCCGCGCGACGCCGTCGAGCTGCTCGCCGTGCACCGCATGCGCTGCGCGCGGCGAGCGCGCGCGGGGGCGCAGGCGCTGACGACATGGCGCGATGCCCCGCTCGCGTCCTACGCCCGCGGGCGGCGCGAGGGGATCGAGGCGTCGGTGCGCGCGGGGCGCTCGGAGGCGACGCCGGACGGGCTCGAGGTCCGGCCGACGCGGCGCGGCGCGCTCCTCGGGGCGTGGCGGAACCTCTTTCCGACGTACCACGTGCTCCGGTGGCTGGCGTGGCGGCAGGGGGCGCGGGAGCTGCGGGCGGTGCGCGAAGGGCGTCGTGAGTGAGGTCGGTCGGTTGAGGGGCCGGGGCGCTTACATTAGATTTGGGTGTCGCGGCGGATGACACCGCCACGCGGCGCCGTAGCCAAGTGGTAAGGCAGAGGTCTGCAAAACCTCCATCACCGGTTCGACTCCGGTCGGCGCCTCTTTCTGGAAGACATTGTGAAAGCAACGACATCGGGCCGCCGGATTTTCCGGCGGCCCGTGCGTTTTGGCGGGAGTGACAATCGGGACGAATCAGCCCGCGCGTGGGTGCTCGCGCGAAAGCCGTGGATCGTGTCGATCCCGGGCACGACCAAGCTCCACCGGCTGGAGGAGAACCTCGGCGGCGCAGACGTCGAGCTCACGCCCGATGACCTGCGCGAGATCGACGAGGTGTCTTCGAAGATCACGGTGCACGGGCACCGGTACTCCGAGGGCTCGCAGAAGATGATCGACCGGTGAGCCGGGCCGGCTGCTGGGCGGAGCACCTTCGTCGACTGACGCCTCGCACGGAGCCCTGACGAGACGGACGAGGACGCGCCACCGCGGCCATCGCCTCTGGAGCCCCGCCGCCCCCGGAAGCAACTTCCGCCGCTACGGCCGACGCCGCGTCAGTCGGCATCCGACGGCCACGCACCCATCACCGGCGGATCATCCCATGCGCATCGTGCTCTACCTCGTGGGGGCTCTGTGTGTGCTCGTCGGCTGCGTGTGGTTCCTCCAGGGAATCAGCGTCCTCCCGGGGAGCTTCATGACGGGCCAGACGAGGTGGGCCGTCTGCGGCGCCCTCCTGGTCGCCGCGGGCATCGGACTGTTCGTCGCCGCCGGACGCCGCCGCGTCTGAGCTCCCTCCCCCTGCTGCCACCCATGCACGCCCGCCTCCTCGCCCCCCTCGCCCTCCTCCTCGGCACCGCCGCCGCCGGCGCCCAGCCGACGACCGAGCTGGCGCTCCACGCCGACCAGGCCCGCGACACGATCAGCCGCCACATCTACGGGCAGTTCGCCGAGCACCTCGGGCGCCTCGTCTACGACGGCGTGTGGGCGCGCCGCTCGCCGTCGGAGCCGTGGCGCATGCGCGACGACGTCGTGCAGGCGCTCCGCCGGCTGCGCGTGCCCAACGTCCGCTGGCCGGGCGGCTGCTTCGCCGACTACTACCACTGGCGCGACGGCGTGGGGCCGCGCGAGCAGCGGCCCAGCGTCGTCAACAACAACTGGGGCGGCGTCACCGAGGACAACGGCGTCGGCACGCACGAGTACCTCGCGCTGACCGAAGCGCTCGGCGCCGAGCCGTTCGTCGTCGGCAACCTCGGCAGCGGGACGGTGGCCGAGATGCACGACTGGTGGGAGTACCTCAACCACCCGGGGAAGAGTCCCATGGCGGACCTGCGCCGCCGCAACGGGCGCGAGCAGCCGTTCGGCGTGCGGCTCTGGGGGCTGGGCAACGAGAGCTGGGGGTGCGGCGGCAACATGCGCGCCGAGTATTACGCGGATGAGCTGAAGCGCTACGCGAGCTTCCTGCCCGGATACGGCAGCGTGCGCCCGTTCCGCGTCGCCGTGGGCCCGACGGACGACGACTACCGGTGGACCGAGGTCGTGATGCGCGAGGCCGCACGCATGATCGACGGCCTCGACATGCACCACTACACGATCGTCGGCTCGTGGCAGAGCAAGGGGCCGGCGACGGGGTTCACCGAGACGCAGTGGTTCCGCGCCATGCGCAGCGCGCTCGCCGTCGACGAGATGATCGCGCGCCACGCCGCCATCATGGACAGGTACGACCCGCAGAGGCGGGTCGCGCTCATCGTCGGCGAGTGGGGAACCTGGCACGACCCGGAGCCGGGCACGAACCCGGGCTTCCTCGAGCAGCAGAACACGCTGCGCGACGCGGTCGTGGCGGCGGCGTCGCTCGACGTCTTCAACCGCCACGCCGACCGCGTGCGCGGGGCCAACATCGCCCAGATGGTCAACGTCCTCCAGGCGATGATCCTCACGCGGGGCGATCGCATGGTGCTCACGCCGACGTACCACGTCTTCGAGATGTACACCGTGCACCACGACGCCGTGCTGCTGCCGCTCACCGTCACCAGTCCGACCTGGTACGCGCTCGGCACGGACTCGGTCCCCGCGGTGAGCGCGTCAGCCTCCCGCAACCAGCGGGGCGTCGTGCACGTGACGCTGAGCAACCTCGACCCCACCCGGGCGCGCTCCGTGGTCGTCGCACTCGGGGGCCTGCGCGCCACCGGCGCGACGGGGCGCATCCTCACCGGACCGGCGATGGACAGCCGCAACACGTTCGAGCGGCCGGAGGCGGTGACGCCGGCCCCGTTCACGGGCGCGCGCGTCGCCGGCGGGCAGCTCAGCGTCGCGCTGCCGCCGCGCTCCGTCGTCGTGCTCGAGCTGCGCTGACGGGAGCGATCCAGCAGAATCCTCAACCGCGGGTGCGAGTCACCGCCGGCGCGCCCGCACGAAGGCGCCCGGCGTGACGCCGAACGCGCGCTTGAACAGGCGCGTGAGGTGCGCCTGGTCGGCGAAGCCGGCGCGCGCGGCCACGTCGGAGAGCGCGGCACCCGGCGCCTCGAGCATCCGGCGGGCGCGCTCGAGCCGCAGGGTCATGAGGTACTGGTGCGGCGCCCGGCCGACGGACTCCTTGAACGCCCGCGCGAAGTGCGCGAGCGACAGCCCGGCCTCGCGCGCGAGCGCGTCGAGCGTGAGGTGGCGGTCCGCCCGCGCCTCCATCAGCTCGAGGACGCGCCGCCTGGCGAGGGGCGCCAGGCCGCCCCGCACCGGGGCGGCGCGCGGCGTGGCGACTCCCGCGTGCTCGATGAGCTGGAGCGCCAGCGCGGACGCCAGCGAGTCCACGAAGGCGAGGCCCGTCGGCGTCCCCGCGCCCGCCTCGGCGGCGAGGGCGCCGACGAGGTGCCCCAGCTGCGGGCTGCAGATGCCGAACCTGCGGCGGAGCGAAGTCGGAGCGCCGAGGTCCTCGCGCGGCCGCACCAGCCGGTCGAAGCGCAGCGGGTCGATCGAGATGCGCACGTACGCGTGGGGGCGGGCGGCGCTCACGCGGAGCGAGAAGCCGTGCCCGGCGGGCGTGAACCACGCGGCGCCGGGTGCCAGCGTGACGCGGCGGAAGCCGCCCGGCTCCTTGACCTCGAGCGCGATCGGCTCCCGGTCGGCGTTCACGCCGAGGTAGTGGTGCCCCAGCGTGAGGTCGTCCACCTCGGCGACGTCGTTGCGGCCGGCCTCGAGGAGCACGCCCGGCCAGTCGAGTGCCTGCGCGGTGGCGACGCTCCGCTCGTCGGCGACCGAAAGGATCCGGCGCGGGCCGCCCGAATCCTGGAGCGGCACGACGAGCCGCAACCGTGTGGACATGCTGCTTCGCCTCCTCGCCGCGCGGCATCGCGCGGCAGGTTCGTTCAAAGCGTCGGCGCAGGCGCGCTCAATACACGCCCGCGTACCGGTGCGATCTTGCGCATCGCGAGAGCCGGCGCTGCCAAAGAATCGGTCCGCCCGCCCCCGCGTGCTCCGAAATGCGCAGGCTTTACGAAAGCGTTACACGCGCAAACACCCGAGTGGCAAACAGACGGTCACGCGCGCGCCCCCCGCACGCGCGAGATGCCTAACGACCGTGCACACTCGCTGCACGGCACCGTCGTCGGGCGGTAGCGCGCGGCGCATCACGCAGGCACCGGTGGCCCACGAAGTCTTCTCTCTGGAGGAATCGCATGAGCCGTATCCCGAACTCAATCGTCGCCGCAGTCGGCGCGACGGGTTTGCTCGTCCTGGCCGCCTGCGCGGACCCCGCCGGTACGACGGCGCCGGGGACCTCGGCGTCGGCGGCTCGCTCGGCGCTCGTCGGCGGCGCCGGCGGCGGCCTCGTCACCATCAGGGACGCATGTGATCCGACGACGTTCAACGCCGCCCTCCAGAACCCGAGCGCGTGCGTGCGCGCCGGCGGCGTCAGGTTCGAGAAGTTCCTCGCGGAGCTCGGCGAGCGCCAGCAGGTGGGCGGCTGGCGCTTCGCGCCGTCGACGGTGGAGATGGCCGAGGGCGGGACGCTCGTCGCTGTCAACCGCGGCGGCGAGGTGCACACGTTCACGGAAGTGGAGGAGTTCGGCGGCGGCATCAACGCGACCCTCAACGAGCTGTCGGGCAACCCCGTCGCCGCGCCCGAGTGTCTGGCGCTCCGGAGCGTCGACTTCCTGGCCGCCGGCGCGACGCAGAGCGAGACCGAGGACGAGGCCGGCGACGAGCACTACCAGTGCTGCATCCACCCCTGGATGCGGACGACCGTGCACGTGCGGACCGACTGACACCACGCGCGGCGACCATCGGTCGCCCGCCATTCGAACCACATGAGGCTTCCCATGACCAATCGCGCCGCAGCACTGGCCGCTCGCATCGAGGAAGGCGCCGCCGAGCTCGCCGCCTTCGCGGAAGGACTTTCAGAGTCGGAGTGGGACCTGCCCGTCGGGGACGATCCGACGAGGGACCGCCGCCCCCTCGGCGTCATCGTCCACCACGTGGCGTTCATGTACCCCATCGAGATCGACGCCGCGCGGACGATCGCGGCCGGCCGGCCGTTCGACGTGACGTGGGAGGCGGTCGCGGACCTGAACGCCAACCACGCCCGCGACAACGCAGGGGTCACCAAGGCCGAGGCGTTGGAGCTCCTGCGGCGCAACAGCCGCGCGGCGGCCGACGTGGTGCGCGGCTTCAGCGACGAGGAGCTGGACCGCGCGGCGCCCTTCGCGATGAGCTACGGCGCGCCGATGACCGCGCAGTTCGTGATCGAGGACCACGCGCTGCGGCACAGCTGGCACCACCTCGCGCGCCTGCGCGTCCGCGTCCCGGCGGTCTCGGGCCGATGACGCGTCGGGGCCGGGCTCAGCTCGCCTCGCCCACCGTCGAGGCGAGCTCGCGCAGGATCGGCCGGATCGTCTGGACCGGCGTCGCGAACAGCGCGAGCTGCTCCGCGTCCGCGAACACGACCCCGAAGTCCTCGGGAGTGAACGCCCGCGCCAGCCGCTCGGCGTACGTCGACCTGAGCAGCCGTACGTAGTAGTCGGTGTCGTAGTCCCGCGAGTCGATTTCGATCACGCTGTCGTCCGACGAGTCAGCCAGCCCCGCGTCGCCGTTCTGCTTGCGGTACACGCGCACGCGCTCGCCGACGTGCCACGACGACCGCCCCGCCGCGAGCAGCGCCTCGTAGCCCAGCTCCCGCCGCGCCGCGCGCGTCGCGAGGTACCGCTCCGGCGTCTTCGTGAGGCGCACGCGCTGCGTGACGTCGCGCGTGGGGAGCGCGCGGGCGCGCAGCGCCGCGACCGTCGCGACGTACGCCTCGCGCACGCCCGGGACGTCGCCGGAGAGCAGGCACCGGAGCGCCTCGCGCAGGAACCGATCGCCGAACGGCTCCGAGCGGCTCGAGCGGAACGCGACGCCGCGCAGTATCAGCTCGCCGTCCCAGCCGAGCAGCGCGTAGTTCTTCGGCTCGTGCGAGAGCATGGCGGCGTAGCGTCCCTCGAGCTCGAGCTGCACGAGCGGCGGCAGCAGCGCCGCCACCTCGGCCACGACGCGGCGCTCGTCCGCCGCGGTCCACGCGGGCGGCACGGCGAAGTAGACGCCGTCCGTGTCCGCCTCGAGCAGCGTGACGCCGCGCGCCGCGAGCTCGCGGCAGAGGAGCGCGAGCGTCTCGCGCCCGCGCCGCGTCACCTCGTTGGCCGCGTGCACGTCCGCGAAGCGCGTGAGCTCGCCGCCGGCCGCGAGGTAGCCGTAGGCCGAGTTGACGACCACCTTCAGCGCGGCCGCCATCGCGTCGTGCGAGTGGCGCTCCGCGGAGCCCGGCGGGGCCGCGCGCGCGCGGGCCTTCGCGTCGAGGCGCCTGTCGACGAGGTCGTCGACCAGCGCGAGCAGCGCGCCGAGCCGGTCGCGCTCGGGGCCGATGCGGTAGGCGCGCATGAGCGACGGGTAGAGGCTGGCGACGTCGGCCTTCACGACGCGGTGCGCGACGCCGGTGGCGAAGAGGTAGAGCGCCGCGCCGCTGTGGGGCGTGCCGTCGCCCGGCTCGTGCGCCGGGAGCGCCTGCCCCGCGCGGAGGTACGCGCGCACGAGGATCGGGTCGATGACGCCGGTCGCGGCGCCCGCGTCGGCGAGGCGCTCGTAGCGGCGCGGGACCATCTGCGCCAGCGCGTACGCCGCGCCGCCGAGCATGCGCGAGAGCTGGGCCACCTCCTCCACGTCGTCCGTCGCGTAGCGGCGCACGCGCTCCGGGTCCGTGCGCCAGGTCGCGTAGATCTCCTCGCCGCGGATGTACTCGCGGTCGGGCGCGGCGATGCCGAGGTGGCGCGCGACGGTCTTGAGCCCGTGGCCCGGCAGGTCGCGCTTCGCGATGTCGTGCCGCCGCACGGCGTCCATCGTGTCGATCAGCTCGCGCCCCGGCGCGACGAAGCGCACGCGCCGCGCGTCGTCCGGGTCGCGGCCGGGGGCGCCGCGCCGCGCCGCCCGCGTGCGCAGCCCCGGCCCGCCCGTCCTGCCCAGCGCCAGCGGCACGCCGAGCGTGCGCGCGCGCTGGTCGAGGAAGGGGAGGTCGAAGCCGTGCAGGTTGTGGTTCTCGATGACGTCGGGGTCGGCGGCGCGCACGCGCTCGACGAGCCGGCGAATGAGATCCGCCTCGGCGGCCGGGCCGTCGCCAGTCGCCTCGAGGACCTCGGTGCCGCCGTCGTGATGGCGCACCGAGATCATGAAGATGCGGTCGCGCCGCGCGTCGAGCCCCGTGGTCTCGAGGTCGAACTGGAGGCGGTGCAGCGCGTCGAACGGGAGGTCGCGGAAGTAGGTGCGCCCCGTCGCGACGAGGTACTGCTCCTCCGGCGGGAGCGAGAGGATGCCGTCGTACGGCAGGTCCCCGATGTGGCCGACCTGCCGCTCGAGCCGCTCCGAGGCGCCGCGCAGCAGTGCCCGCGTCAGCGTGCGCCCGTCCTGCGCGCTGACGAGCCAGCGCAGCGCGCCGGGACCCTCGAGCTCGCGGTACCACACGGTCGCGCGCGCGTCGCCGTCGGGGCCGAGTGCCGCGCCGAGGTGGCGGAGGTCGTCGAGCGTGTCGAGCAGGAGCCAGGGGCGGAAGCGCTCGTCCTCGCGCACGAGGGCGTCCGTGGCGGCGATGCGGCGCCAGACGGTCGCGCGCCCGTCGAGGTCCGCGTGGACGGAGACGATGCCGGGCGTGGGGTCCCAGCCCCAGAGCCACTCCGATGCGGGGGTGGTCAACGGCTCGGGTGGAGTGTCATGGGGCCAATCTATCGCTGGCTGCCCACGTCGACGCCGCGGGCCCGTGACACGCCGCGGGCCGGAGGCGCGGTCGCCAGGCGTTAGGCGCGCATCGGCGACCGCCGAGGCGGCGGACATCCTCCCTCGACATGAGAATGGGTTCACGGCCCTCGACGGGCGAGAAAAGACCGCGCGGGCCCCGTGTCGTACCGGGGGCCCGCGCGGTGCTCGCTGGATGGTGCGGGGGCGGCTAGGGCCGCACGAACCTGACGCGACCGGTCGCGACCACGTGCCCCGACTGCAGCGGCGTCGGCCCCGGCGTCACGGTCGGGACGCTCCGGAGACTCACGTCGAGGCCGTCGTAGCCGAGGCGGCCGGTGCTGACGGTGTAGCCGCTGAAGTGCTTGACGCGGCGGTAGAGGTAGCCGCTGGTGGCGAGGCGGGTGGCGACCGAGGTGTCCCGGGCGGCCTCGTCGACGAGGGCGCCCTGCTCGTCGACCCAGACGATGCGGTAGCCCGGGTCCCCGGCGGCCTGCTTGTCCATGAGGGCGAGGACGACGCGCGCGGCGGGGTTGAAGCGGAGGGCCGGCTGGAAGTCGATGCGCGGGTGGCCGCGCTCGTCGGTCCACCAGGCGGCCGTGATGCGCGTCGCCGGGGCCGCGGCGCACGGCTGGTCCCACGCGAGCGCGCCGTAGCCCGCGGTGGCCGGGTCGCAGACGGCGTTCGCGTCGAACTTGATCTTGTGCTCGCCCAGCACGAAGGTCGACGGGGTCGCGGCGTAGACCGTGAACACGGCACTCCCGCTGCCGGCCGAGCCCGGCCCGCTGGCCAGCCCCGGCGCCCCCGGCGCCGCCGGCGCCGCCGACGCGGGGCCCGCCGCGTCCCGGCAGCCCGCGGCGGCGGAGGTGAGGGCGAGGAGCGCGAGCGCGGAAAGCCTGCGAGAGACTCGAATCATGGTTGGAAGCGTCAGAGGGCGCCGGGCCGTAGCGCAGCCCGGCATGGTTGCCGCGACATTAAGCAGGACCAATGCCGTCGGGTAACTACTGACGTCCCAACGTGTTGACTCCGATCGAGCCTCGGGCGGCGTGACCGGATCGGTCATGCGGACCGGACGTAGTGACCGAAGCACGGCGCGGCCTACGTCCTCCAGCGTGCGCAGGGTGTTATGATTGTCGGTCACCCTGACCGTCACGCCGCGCCGGCACCGGACGGTTCCGTGCGGAGGACGCCGTGGCCCCAACCGACGAAGTCAGCGATGCCGCGCGCCCCGGTCGCTCCGAGGTGCGCGTGCTGGTTCACGCGGGCGTCCGCTGGCGCGTCTTCGAGAGCCGGTCGGGCACGTACGACCGCCGAGGCGGACCGAACCTCTTCTTCGAGTGCGAGCAGGTGGTGCGGCGCGTGCGCGACTTCCCGCCCGACTGGTTCGCGCTGCCGGACGACGAGCTGATGGCGATCAGCCAGCGGCGCTGAAGACGACGGGCCGCCGGATTTCTCCGGCGGCCCGTGCTGTTCGGTGCGACCGCGAGGCGTCAGCCCGCGCGTTCCGCCTTCTCCGCCTTCTCCGCCGCGCTCACGTCCGCGAGCAGCCGGTCCATCAGCGCGAGCACGGCCGCCAGCGCCGCCTTGTTCTTCAGCGCGCCGAACCCGATGCGCAGCCGGTCGCCCTGCACCAGCGTGTCGCGCGAGTGCTCGTTGAGCGTCCGCATCGTCTCGGCGCGGTCCTCCGCGCTCAGCGGCCGGCCGGCCGCGAGGTGGATCTCGAGCTTGGGCGCGTCCGCGCGCGCCACCTGCGCCGACCAGAAGACCTCGCTCGTGTTGGCGCGCGCGAAGCGGAGCACGTCGCGCCTGGTGGCGGGGCGGAAGACGAGGCGGCCGCTGCGCGCGGTGCTGAACGCGAGGAGGGCGTCCAGCACCGCGAGGTAGCGCGGGAGATCCGTCCCCGAGGTCTCCTGCTGGAGCGCTTCGACGAATGCGGCGCGTGCGGTGGGAAGGTCCTGGCTCATCGTAGGGTTTCCGAGGGAAGGGCGAGGGGAAGTGCTCGAGCGCGCGTCGGTCAGCGCGGCGTCGCCGAGCGCACTCATTGCTCCGCTCCCGCCACGTGCACCGCTGCCTCGGCAGGCGCCGCGCGCTCGCGGCCGAGCGCGTCGCCGCCGAGGTGCCCGAAGTACGCCTCGACGCACCAGAGGATCACGTCGCGCGTGCGCGCGAGGCGGGCGAGGCCCGCGGGGATCGGCGAGGCCTCCACCATCTCCGTGAGCGCGAGGATCACGAGACCCGGTGCGACGCCGACGCCGCGCTCGGCACGCACGTACGTCCAGACGCCGTCGCGAAGCGCCTGCTCGTCGACGGGCTCGGCGGCGAGGGCATCGACGATCACCGAGCGCAGGTCTCGGGCATCATGGTGCTGGGCGAGGGTGCGTGTGGCTGCGCGGGCGGGCGGGAACCGGTCCATGGTGACTCCTTGCACTCGAAGTGCGCTGACCGGAGACGGCTCGGGAGTCGCTGCGCATCGTCGCGGCAGGGCACCAAAGCGGGCACCAACCGAGGGAGCCCACCAGCAATCTGCAATCTAGCGTCGTGACCGCGCCCCTGCCGAGCCAAGTGCGGCCGCGCCCACGGCGGTATTCAGCTCGCCTGCGGCGCCGCGACCTCGAAGCGGCACCGTGGCCGCTCTCCCCGCTCGCAGCGCTCACGCACCGGCGCCTCCACGAGCTCGGCGAGGAAGCTCTGCATCGCCCGGCAGACCTCGGGCCG
>JBJMNJ010000455.1:0-9698 GCA_045804325.1 Gemmatimonadaceae bacterium | reverse complement strand
AGCGGGCCCCAGTCGGGGATCGCGAGCGCGACCGCGCCTCCCGCCGCCGCGCCGGCTGGCGCAGCGCCGTCGGTCGTCGTCGCGCTCGTCGCGCTCGTCGCGGCGCCTGCCGCGCCCGGTGCCGTGGCCGTCACAACAGTCCCGCCTCCGCGAAGCTCGTGTACCGTCCCCGCCCGACGATCACGTGGTCGTGCACGGGGATGTCCAGCAGCCGGCCCGCCGCCACCAGCTGCTCCGTGACCACCCGGTCCTCCGACGACGGCGTCGGGTCGCCGCTCGGGTGGTTGTGCACCAGCACGATGGCCGCCGCCCGCTCGGCGATCGCCTCCCGAAACACCTCCCGCGGGTGCACGAGCGACGAGTTCAGGATCCCCCGCGTGACCGTGACGTCCCGCTCCAGCCGATGCTGCGCGTCGAGCACGGCCACGTGAAACTCCTCGACCGGACAGTCCTCAAGCCGCTGGAACAGCCGGTAGACGTCGCGCGGCGAGCGCAGCGGCGCGCCGTCCTCGCGTCCCTCCGCCGCCAGGCGCCTTCCGAGCTCCAGAGCTGCGTGGAGCGCGACCGCACGGGCCGTTCCAACCCCCGCGACGCCCGTCAGCCAGGCCACCGGCTCGCGCGCCACCCGCCGCAGTGACCCCTCCGCCTCGGCCAGGATGTCGTGCCCGATCCGCAGGGCGGACCGGCCGCGGGCGCCCGCGCCGACCAGCACCGCGATCAGCTCTGCCGAGCTCAGCGCCTGGGCGCCCAGGTGCTTGAGCCGCTCTCGCGGCCGCTCGGCGCGGGGCAGCTCTCGAATAGTTAGCGCTTTCGGAGGGGTGGCGCTAGACATCTGTTACCCCGGCGGGGCGGGTGGGATCGGCCGGGCCCGTTGGCCGACCTCGCTAGGCTAAGGCGAGGGCGGCGCCCGCACGTCACCGTCGCCTTGCACGCGGGGGCGCTCCGAAAGCGCGTGAGGCCGGCCCACGCCGGGGCCGGCCTCTCGTCGACTGCGCTGGACGCGCCTAGGCGTTCTGCCCGTGGCACTTCTTGAACTTCTTCCCGGAGCCGCAGGGACAGGGATCGTTGCGGTTCACCTTCGACCAGTCGACGTTCGCCGGTGCGGGCGCCTGCGCCTTGAGCGACCGCGCGCGGCCCCCTGTCATCAGCACCGGGTCCGCGGCCGGCCGCGACGCCACCGGGTCGGGCTTGGCGACGAGGTCCCCGCTCGGCGGCTGGTCCGGTGCGACGTCCATCGCGCCGCGCGGCTCGTCCGGCGCGGCCGTGGCCGCAGCGCCGTTGCCCGCGTGGCCTGCCGTGCCACCCGCGCCGTTGCCGTCCGTGCCGCTTCCTGCCAGCTCCTCCTCCGGCACGTCCTCGAGGATGCCGAGCGCGTTGTAGCGCTTGCGGGGGCGCGGCCCCTGCGCCCCCTGCGGGCCGGGCGCGCCGCCGGGCGCCGACGGCGGCTCGAACAGCGGCCGGTCGAACACGAGCTGCGCGCGGAGGAAGCGCTCGGCGAACGTGTGGTGGATGTCGTGCATCAGGTCCACGAACATCGTGTACGCCTCGTGCTTGTACTCGATGAGCGGGTCCTTCTGCCCCCACGACCGGTAGTGGATCGCGTTGCGGAGCTGGTCGAGGTCGTAGAGGTGGTCCTTCCACTTCTCGTCCAGCACCTGGAGCATCACGAGCGCGAGGATGCGGCCGGCGAAGCCCGCGCCGCTCTCGTCGCGCATCCCGTCGAGCTCCGCGATCTTGCGGTCGAACGCCGCGCGCGCGGCGGCGCCCGCCACCTCCTGCGCGCCGGCCATCGAGGTGGGGCGCCGGTCGGCGTCGGCGAGCTCCGGCACCTGGAGCAGGTAGTGCATGAGCAGTTCCTGCTCGAGCAGCCCGAAGTCCCATTCCTCCGGCGACTCGGCCTCCGCCACGGCGGTCTCGACGCGGCGCGTGATGGCCTTCTCGACCATCTTCAGCGCCTCGCCCTTGAGCTCCTCGCCCCCCTCGAGCGCGAACGACCGCAGCGAGTAGACCACCTCGCGCTGCTGGTTCATCACGTCGTCGTACTCGAGCAGCCGCTTGCGCGACTGGAAGTTCTGCAGCTCGACGCGCTTCTGCGCGCCCTCGATGGAGCGCGTGATGAGCGGGTGCGTGAGCACCTCGCCCTCCTGCGCGCCGAGGCGGTCCATCAGGGACGCGATGCGCTCGGAGCCGAACAGGCGCATCAGGTCGTCCTCGAGCGAGAGGAAGAACTGGCTCGCCCCCGGATCCCCCTGGCGCCCCGCGCGCCCGCGCAGCTGCCGGTCGATGCGCCGCGACTCGTGGCGCTCGGAGCCGATGATGTGCAGCCCGCCGATCTCCTCCACTGCGACGTCGTTCCCGTCCGGGTCCTTCACCGTGGACGGCTTCGCAACGCGCACGCCCTCGCCGAGCTTGATGTCCGTGCCGCGGCCGGCCATGTTCGTCGCGATCGTGACCGCGCCGTACTGGCCCGCGCCCGCCACGATCTCGGCCTCGCGCTGGTGGTACTTGGCGTTCAGCACGTTGTGCTTGATGCCCGCGCGCTGGAACATGCGCGAGAGCGTCTCCGACGCCTCGACGCTCGTGGTGCCGACGAGCACCGGGTAGCCCAGGCCGTGGAGGCGCTGCGTCTCCTCGACGATGGCGTTGTACTTCTCGCGCCGCGTCTTGTAGACGAGGTCGTGCCGGTCGTCGCGCACGACCGCCCGGTTCGTCGGGATCACCGACACCTCGAGCCCGTAGATCTCGAAGAACTCGCGCTCCTCGGTCTCGGCCGTGCCCGTCATGCCGGCGAGCTTCTCGTACATGCGGAAGAAGTTCTGGATGGTGATCGTGGCGAGCGTCTGCGTCTCGCCCTTCACCTGGACCCCCTCCTTCGCCTCCACCGCCTGGTGCAGCCCCTCGCTCCAGCGGCGGCCCGGCATCGTGCGGCCCGTGAACTCGTCGACGATGAGGACCTGCCCCTCCTGCACGACGTAGTTCACGTCCTTGTCGTACAGCGAGTGCGCGCGCAGGAGCTGGTGGATGATGTTGAGCGCGTCGCTCTTCAGCGCGTAGTCACGCTCGAGCGCCTTGCGCGCCTCCACCTTGTCGTGCGCCGACAGCTCCGGGTCGTGGTCGATCGCGTGGATCGACTGCGAGAGGTCGGGCAGGACGAACTGCTCGTGGTCGTCGGGCGAGAGGAAGTCCACGCCGCGGTCCGTGAGGTGGACCGAGTGCCCCTTCTCGTCGAGCACGAAGAGCAGGTCGTCCTCGATGTCCCGGAACTGCTGCTTGGCCGGCGGGAGCTTGCGGTCGGCGAGGTGCTCGAGCTCCATCTTTTGCACGAGCTGCTTGTTGCCGGGCTCCTGGAGCACCTTGAGCAGGCGGCGGTTCTTCGGGTTGCCCATCTGCGCCTTGTAGAGCGCGAGGGCCGCCTCGTCGGTCCGCCCCTCCGCCAGCAGGCGCTCCCCCTCGCCCACGAGGTTGTTCGCCATCTCGGTCTGCCGCCGCACCAGGCGCGCGATGTCCGCGTTGTGCTCGCCGTAGCGGGGGTCGTTGTCGTTGCCGACGGGGCCGGAGATGATGAGCGGCGTGCGCGCCTCGTCGATGAGGACGGAGTCCACCTCGTCGACGATGGCGAAGAAGTGCGGGCGCTGCACGCGCTGGTCGCGCGCGACCACCAGGTTGTCGCGCAGGTAGTCGAACCCGAACTCGGTGTTCGTGCCGTACGTGATGTCCGCGAGGTAGGCCGCCCGGCGCTGCGGCGTGCCGGGCTCCGTGTCGTCGAGGCAGCCGACGGAGAGGCCCAGGTACGAGTACAGGTGCCCCATCCACTGGGAGTCGCGGCGCGCCAGGTACGAGTTCACCGTGACGAGGTGCGCGCCCTTCCCGGCCAGCGCGTTCAGGTACAGCGGGAGCGTGGCGACGAGCGTCTTCCCCTCGCCGGTCGCCATCTCGGCGATCTTCCCGAGGTGCAGCTCGATGCCGCCCATCAGCTGCACGTCGTAGTGCACCATGTCCCACGCGAGCTCGCGGCCGGTCACGAGCACGGTCGTGCCCACGAGCCGCCGCGCCGCCTCGCGCGCGGTCGCGAACGCCTCCGGCAGCAGCTCGTCGAGCGCGTCGCCGATGGCGCGGCGCAGATCCCCCTCGAGCCCGCCGCGGCCGTCCTTGCCGCTCAGCTCGTCGTCGATCGCCTCGCGCTCCGCGGCGTCGACCGCCTGGCGCTTGCGCTCCTTCAGCTCGGCGATGCGCGGCTCCAGCTCCCCGGTGCGCTCGGCGAGGAACGCCCGGAACCGCGCGGTCTGCCCGCGGAGCTCCTCCTCGGACACCCCCTGCAGCCGCGCGTAGTGCTGGTTGATCTCGTCGATGATCGGCTGGACGCGGCGGCGCTCGCGCTCGTGCCGCGTACCGAACACCTTGGTGAATACGTTCCTGAGCATGCGACTCTCGGGTCAGCCCCGGTACAGCCCTTCCGAGGCGATGTATGCGGCCACGGCTTCGGGGACGAAGCCGCGCACCGACTTGCCGGCCCGCACGCGGGCCCGGACCTCCGTCGACGACACGTCCACGCGGCGGGTGGCGACCTCGATGGGCTCGGCCCCCGCCGGCGCGCGCACGGGCGGCGCGGGCGCGCCGCCGTCCACCGCGCGCCGCAGGACCGCCAGCCGCGCCAGCCGGAGCACCCGCTCCGGCTCCCGCCACTTGTCGAACGTGGCCAGCACGTCCGCCCCCACCAGGAAGAACCGCTCGGCCGCCGGGTGCCGCTCGGCGTACTCCGCCAGCGTGTCAACCGTGTAAGATAACCCGCCCCGCTCGATTTCGATGGGGTCCACGGCGAGCCGCGGGTCGTCGCCGGCGAGCAGCCGCACCATCGCGAGCCGCTGCGCCGGCGTCGCGCTCACCTCCCCCACCTTGAGCGGCTGCTGCCCGGACGGGATCAGCACCAGCCGGTGGAGCTCGAGGGCTTCGAGCGCGTCCACCGCCGCGAGCAGGTGGCCGACGTGCGGGGGGTCGTAGGTGCCGCCGAGGATGCCGAGGCGCACGCGGGCCGCCCGGCGGCGGCTACGGCGTGCGGACGGCCGCCGGCTGGGCCGGCGCCGCGCAGGTGGCGCGCACCTCGGCGTCGCTCGGGTAGGCCGTCCGCAGCGCCGAGCACGCCTCGTTGGCGTCCTCCGTGTACCGGATGGCGCGATAGGCGTGCACCAGCGCCAGGTACGCGTCGCGCACCCGCGGAGTGTCCGGGTAGTTCCGGATCACGTCCTTGAAGTAGATGATCGCGGAGTCGTACGCCTTGCGCCGCAGGTAGTGGAGGCCGTTCTCGTAGTCCTTGGTCGCCATCCACTGGTTGATCTTCGCGACCTCCGCCTCCGCCCGCGCCTTGAGCGGGCTCTCCGGGTAGAGGGCGACGAGCGTGCGGAACGCGGTCTGCGCCTGCGACCCGTAGGCGGGGTCGAGCACGGGCTTCCGCCACAGCCGCTCGTACGAGCGGCCGGCCTCCCAGAGCGCGTCGTCGGCGAGCGTGTCCGTGGGGAACGTCTCCGCGAGCCGGTTCAAGGTCTGCGCGGAGAGCAGCCACTCCTTGCGGCGCGCGTGCGCGCGGCCGAGGTACAGGAAGGAGCGCGGCAGGAGCGTGTCGCGCGCGGGGAGGTCGAGCGTCAGGCGCTCGAACCCGGCCACGGCGTGGTCCCAGTTGCCGCGCTGAAACTCACGCAGCGAGACGCGGTACAGCTCCTCGTTGCGGCCCTGGTACCGGCTGACCTGGAAGCCCTTGGAGCACGCGGCGAGCGCGATGAGGACGAGCGCCGCGAGCGCGGCGCCGCTCCGGGCGGAATATGGCGAACGGTGCATGACGACAGTGGTACCCGGAACGGGGGGCGTCGGTTTCACGCCGACGGGCGCGAGTCAGGTGGTGGTGCCCGGGCTCGACCGGCGGCGCGCCAGCATGGCCTGGTAGATCTCGATGCGCGGCTCCTCGGGGTGACGCTCCGCGGCGCGCGCCCAATGCTCGGCGGCGCCGTCGAGGTCCCCCTGCAGGTAGGCGGCCAGCCCGCGCAGCAGCGTCGCGTCCAGCAGCCCCGGACGCGAGACGAGCACGGCGTCGAGCTCCGCGGCCGCGTCGGCGTGGCGCCCGCGCTCCAGCAGCGCCCGCGCCAGCGCGAGGCGGATGTCCGAGTACCCCGGCCGCAGCTCGAGCGCCCGGGCGTACTGCGCGATCGCCTCGTCCAGCGCCCCGGCCTCGCGGTACTGGCTGCCGAGCTCCGCGTGCGCGTTCGCCAGCCGGTTCCCGACCACGGCCGGGAACCCGGTCGCGTCGGGGCGTCCGAGCTCCTCCGCCGTGGCGTACGCCTCGTGCGCCTCCTCCACCCGCCCCATGCCGCCGAGGAGCACCGCGCGGTTCAGGTGCGCCTCCACGTAGCGCGGGTTGAGGAGGAGCGCCTTGTCGAAGGCGTCGAGCGCCTCCGCCGGGCGATCCACGAGCGCGAGCGAGAGCCCGAGGAGGTTGTACGCGTCCGCGTATGCGACCCCCTGCGCCACCGCCTCCTGGAGCAGGAGGACGGCGCCGAAGTAGTCGCGCGCCGCGAAGCGCTCGCGCGCCCGCGCGACCGGGTCGGGGCCGCTCCCGAGCGGGGTGCCGCCGGACGCTCTCACGCCCTGGCGCTCACGCCTTCCCGGCGGCGAGCACGCGCGACTCGATGCGGCCCGACTCGAGCAGCGTGCGGAAGTAGGCGATCGTGCGGGCGAGCCCCTCGCGGACCGGGACCTTGGGCTCCCACCCGAGCGTGGTGCGCGCGCGGGTGATGTCCGGCCGGCGCACCTTCGGGTCGTCCTCCGGGAGCGGGCGCGACTCGATCGTGGAGCTCGAGCCGGTCAGCTCGATGACGATCTCCGCGAGCTGGCGGACCGTGTACTCGTCGGGGTTCCCGATGTTCGTCGGCTCCGCCGTGCCCTTCATGAAGAGGCGGTAGATCCCCTCGACCTCGTCCTCGACGTAGCAGAAGCTGCGCGTCTGCGAGCCGTCGCCGTAGACGGTGAGCGGCTCGCCGTTGAGCGCCTGGACGATGAAGTTGGTCACCACGCGTCCGTCGTGCGGGCGCATGCGCGGGCCGTACGTGTTGAAGATACGGACGATGCGCGTGTCCAGCCCGTGGAAGCGGTGGTAGGCCATCGTCATGGCCTCGGCGAAGCGCTTCGCCTCGTCGTAGACGCCGCGCGGGCCGACCGGGTTCACGTTCCCCCAGTAGCTCTCCGGCTGCGGGTGGACGAGCGGGTCCCCGTAGACCTCCGACGTGGAGGCGAGGAAGAAGCGCGCCCCCTTCGCCTTGGCGATCCCGAGCGCGTTGTGCGTGCCGAGCGCGCCGACCTTCAGCGTCGGGATGGGCTGCTCGAGGTAGTCGATCGGGCTCGCCGGCGACGCGAAGTGCAGCACGCCGTCGAGTGGGCCCGCGACGTAGGTGTAGTTCGAGATGTTGTGGCGGAGGAACTCGAAGTGCTCGTTGCCCGTCAGGTGGGCAACGTTCTCCGGGTGCCCCGTGATGAAGTTGTCGAGCCCGACGACCTGGTGGCCGTCCCGGAGGAAGCGGTCGGTCAGGTGCGAGCCGAGGAACCCCGCGGCGCCGGTGATGAGGACTCTCATGCGGCGCCCACCGCCACCTCCACGCGCGGGAGCGAGGCCTCCGCGCGCCGGCGCCCGATCGACTCGTACGTGAAGCCGAGCGACTGCATCTTCGCCGGGTCGTACAGATTTCGGCCGTCGATGATGATCGGCCGCCGGAGCGACGCCTTGATGCGGTCGAAGTCCGGGTGCCGGTACTCGTTCCAGTCGGTCACCACGACGAGCGCGTCGGCGCCCTCGAGCGCCTCGTAGTTCGAGTCGGCGTACCGGATGCGGTCGCCGAGCTTGCGCTTCGCCTCGTGCATGGCGGCGGGGTCGTGCGCCACGACCTGCGCCCCCACGGCGAGCGCCTCCTCGATGAACGTGAGCGCCGGCGCCTCGCGCATGTCGTCCGTCTGCGGCTTGAAGGCGAGGCCCCACACGGCGATGGTCGCGCCCGAGAGCGAGCCGCCGAAGCAGGCCGAGAGCTTCTCGAAGAGCCGGTGCTTCTGCGACTCGTTCACCTCCTCCACCGCGTCGAGGACGCGGAGGGGCATCCCGCTGTCCCTCGCCGTGCGCACCAGCGCCTTCACGTCCTTCGGGAAGCACGAGCCGCCGTAGCCCGGGCCGGGGAACAGGAACGACGGGCCGATGCGCTCGTCCGTCCCGATGCCGCGCCGCACGAGGTCGACGTTCGCGCCCACGCGCTCGCACAGGTTCGCGATCTCGTTCATGAACGAGATGCGCGTGGCGAGCATGGCGTTGGCGGCGTACTTGGTCATCTCCGCGGAGGGGATGTCCATGAAGATGATCGGCTTCCCGGTGCGCACGAACGGCGCGTACAGCTCCGCCATGACGCTGCGCGCGAAGTCGCTCTCGACGCCGAGCACCACGCGGTCCGGCTTCATGAAGTCGTCGACCGCGGCGCCCTCCTTGAGGAACTCCGGGTTCGAGCACAGGTGGAAGGGGAGCTTCGCGTGGCGCCCCACGACCGCCGAGACCTTGGACGCGGTGCCGACCGGCACGGTGGACTTCGTGACGACCACGAGCTCGCGGTCCATGCTCTTGCCGATGACCTCGGCGACGTTCAGCACGTGCCGCAGGTCGGCGGAGCCGTCCTCGTCCGGCGGCGTGCCGACGGCGATGAACACGACCTGCGCGCCCCGGATCGCCGCGGAGACGTCGGTCGTGAAGGCGAGGCGCCCCTGCGCCTGGTTGCGCTCCACGAGCGGCTCGAGGCCGGGCTCGTAGATCGGCAGTACGTTGCGCTTCAGCCCGTCGATCTTCTCGCGGTCGACGTCGGCGCACACCACGTCGTTGCCCGTCTCGGCCAGGCACGCGCCGACCACGAGGCCGACGTAGCCCGTCCCCACTACGGCGATGTTCACGGTATCCTGCTGTCGTCTGTGGAAGGGTGGATGCTCAGGCGGCTCATCCCCGCGCGGCGCGCTCGCGCGCCTCCGGGCGCGCCAGCTCCGGCGCGCGCGCGGCCGGCGGGATCTCGCCGGTCAGGGTGACCACGCGCGCCCGCGAAGGCCGGCACTTCTTGGAGGGGATCGCGTTGCGCGCGTCGACCACCAGGGACGCATAATCGACGATCATCTGGTAGTCGATGTCATCGTGGTCGGTCACGATGACCACGGCGTCGGCCCGGCGGAGGCGCTCCGCGGTGAGGTCGACGGCGCGCCGCTCGTGCCCGCCCTCGCGGAAGACCGGCACGAAGGGGTCGTGGTAGTCCACCGACGCCCCGCGCTCCTCCAGGAGCCGGATCACGTCCAGCGCCGGGCTCTCCCGCATGTCGTCGATGTTCTTCTTGTAGGCGATGCCGATCAGGAGGATCTCCGCCCCCTTCACCGCCCGCTTGTTGTCGTTCAGCGCCTTCGCGACCTTGCCGACCACGTAGTCGGGCATCTGGCTGTTGATCTCGCTCGCCAGGTCGATGAAGCGCGTCTTGTAGTTCAGCGTGCGCATCTTCCAGGCGAGATAGTGCGGGTCGAGCGGGATGCAGTGGCCGCCGATGCCGGGGCCGGGCGTGAACTTCATGAAGCCGAACGGCTTCGTCGCGGCGGCGTTGATCACCTCGAAGACGTCCACGCCGAGGCGGTCGCACATGATGGCGATCTCG
>JBJMNJ010000454.1:0-2702 GCA_045804325.1 Gemmatimonadaceae bacterium | reverse complement strand
CCCATCAGCGCGGCACCTCCGCGCGGGCCGGCGAGGGCGCCTGGACGGCGCCCGGCGCGCCCTCGGGCGTGGCCGGGTGCGGGGCGGTCAGGGTCTGGCGGATGAGCTGCGCCTCCTCGATGGCCATCTGCGGCATCGGCGGCGAGCCGCGCTTGACCAAGCGCCTGGCGATGAGCCCGCCGATCGCGCCGAGCACGATGAGGAGCACACCCACGATCAGGTAGCCGACCCAGGTGTCGGACCCGAGCAGGCTCGAGATGCCCAGGGCGAGGGCGTGCAGCAGGAAGATCAGGGCGAACACGAGGAAGACCGCGGCGACGATCCCGAAGATCGCGCCCTTGATGAGCTTGGAGGCCTTGTCGCCGACCTCCGCCTTGGCGAGCGCGATCTCCTCGCGGACGAGAAGCTGCGCCTTCTCCGTGACGTCCTGGATGGCGCGGGCCATCTCGCTGGTCTGCTCGGGCATCAGCGGGCGATCGCCTTCAGGATTCGTGCGAACAGGAACGCCCCGGCGAAGGCCGCGGCCACGTACAGCTCGGGCTTCTCGGGCCCTTCAACGTCTTCCGGCGTGCGCGCGCCGCGCGGCAGCCGCCGCGCCCGGGCGCCCGCGCCCACCGCGGCCGCCGCCTTCGGGTCCGTCTCCGTACCCAGGCCGGGCGCGGTGACGCTCGCCCCCGAGACCACGGGCGACGTCTCCTCCGCCGCATCGCCGGCCGCGCTCCGGGCCTTCTCGGCCTCTTCGGCCGCGGCGCGGCGCCGCTCTTCGGCCTCGCGGCGCTTCTGCTCCTTCTTGGCCTGCTCCTTCTGCGCGGCCTCCGCGGCCTCCTGGGCCTTGGCGGCCTCCTCCTCGGCCCGGCGCTCGTCGGTGATCCGAAGCTCTTCCTTCAGCTCCGTGCCGCGGGCCTCGGCCGCCTCGTGCTCTGCCCGCGCGGCGGCGTCATCGCCTGCGGCGACGCGCGTGGGATCGTCGTCGCCGGCGGCCACGGCCCCGGGCGGCTTCTGCGGATCGGCGCTCACTCGGGTGGCTCTTCCCCGAATGCGCGGACCCAAATCAGGTGTGCAGCCTTGGTGGTGAGGATGGACGCCGCCGCGCCGAGGGCGGCGAGCAGGCCCGACCACATGAGCCGCTTGACCATCTCGTTGTCCGTCATCGCGGCGGCAGTCTACGCGGGGGAGCGGTCGGAGTGCGCTTCGAGCCCGTCGCAGATCGTGCAGACGACGTAGTCCTTCGCGCGGTCGTAGCCCTCCTCGCTCTCCTCGAGCAGCCCGAAGATCCAGCCCGTCAGCACCTGCTCGAGCGCGCCGTAGAAGGCCATGGCCGCGAACTCGGCGCTCACCGCGGAGCGGAAGGAGCCGTCGGCCTGCGCGCCCGCCACGATCGCCGCGATGGACTCGTAGGCCCGCTGGATGACGTCGATGTGGGTGCCGCCGAACGTGTTCGCCGCGCGCGTGACCTCGATCACGATGACCTTCATCAGCTCGGGGTCGTGGCGGTAGGAGTCGATGATGAACCCGGCGATCGCGTGCAGCTTGTCGCGCGCGGAGATCGGCCGCGCGTCGATCTCCGCGATCGCCTCCAGCAGCAGCCCCCAGCGCTCGAGGAACAGCGTGTCGAGCACCTCGTCCTTGGACTGGAAGTAGTGATAGACGAGGCCGTAGGCCACGCCCGCCTCGTCGGCGATGTCCGACACGCGGCAGGTGTGGAAGCCCTGCCGCGCGAAGACCCGCACCGCGCCGTCGAGGATCAGCCGTCGCTTGTCGACGGCCGCGCGGTTCACGCGTGGGCCTCCTGCGGCCGCTGGTAGGCGCTCGCGCGGCGGTTGGCCAGCGACGGCAGCTTGGTGCGGATCTGCTCGAGCCGGCCCAGGTCGAGCTCGGCCACGATCGCGCACTCCGTGTCGGGCGCCTGCGCGAGCACGAGGCCCCACGGGTCGACGATCATGGAGCGCCCGCCGGTGTGCATGCCCGGAACGGGCTCGCCGACCTGGTTCGCGGCCACGACGAAGCACTGGTCCTCGATCGCGCGAGCGCGCAAGAGCACCTCCCAGTGCTCGCGCGTCGTGGCCAGCGTGAACGCCGAGGCGACGCAGAAGATCTTCGCGCCCTCGACGGCGAGCAGGCGGTAGAGCTCCGGGAAGCGCAGGTCGTAGCAGATGGTCAGGCCGAGGCCGACGCCGTCCGCGGTCTCGGACAGGACCGCCTCGTCTCCCGGCGCCTCGATCTCCGACTCGCGGTACACGCGCCCGCCGACCTCGACGTCGAACATGTGGATCTTGCGGTAGACCGCGCGGTCCTCGCCGTCCGGGCCGACGTGCACACAGGTGTTGGCGCCGCGTTCCGCCCCCTCCACGCGCTCCGCGATCGACCCCGCGACGAGGTCGATGCCGAGCTCGCGCGCGGCGCCGCGCGCCCAGCTCAGGGCGGGCCCGTCGAGCGGCTCGGCGCCCGCCACGACGTCCTGGGGCGAGCCGTAGGCGGACCACTTCTCCGGCAGCACCACGAGCTCCGCGCCGCGCGCGGCGGCGTTGCGCGTCAGCCGGTCGGCCGTCTCGAGGTTGCGGTCGCGGTCGGGGGTGGAAGTGAGCTGCACCGCTGCGGCGCGCATGGTTGATTCCTCCTCGCGGCGGAGATGACACGAGGTCCGGGTCTCTCCTTCTCCTGGAGGGGCGAGGATACCGCCGGCCCGGGCCGCTCAGGGCTCA
>JBJMNJ010000453.1:0-7138 GCA_045804325.1 Gemmatimonadaceae bacterium | reverse complement strand
CGCCGCCCGCGAGCGCGGCGCGAGGTCTCGCCCGCCGTGGCGCTCCGCGCCGCGGCGCGCGCCGTGTCGCCGCCGGACGCCGCGGCACTCCGCCGCCTCTACGTTCGCGCGCTCGCGCACCGCGTCGGCGCGAGCCCGGAGACGCTCACGGCGCAGGGGGGCCTGGACCGCCTCCTCCGCCGCGCCGGCGTCACCGCGGAGAGCGCGGGCCGTGCCGCGCGGCTGCTCGCGGAGCTCGACGAGGCGGCGTACCGCGGCGGCGCGGCGCCCCGCCGCGAGGCCGCGCGCCGGGCGCTCGAGAGCTACCGCCGCGTGGACCGCGAGGCCCGCGACCGTGAGATCCTCCTGTCGCCGTCGTCGCGGACCGTGACCGGGGCGGGGCGTGCCCTGCTCGTCGTCCTCGCCGCGGCGGCGGCGGCCGGCCCCGCCGCGCTCGGAGCGATCGTTCAACCCCCCGCGGCGCGACTCTTCGCCGCCGGCGTGAGCGCGTACGAGACCGGCGAGTGGCGCGCCGCGCGCGACGCCTTCGGCCGCGCGGCCGCGCTCGCGCCGAGCGCCCCGGACGCGTGGGCGAACTTCGGCACCGCCGCCTGGCAGGCGTCCGACACCGCGGCGGCGGCCGTCGGCTGGCAGCGCGCCGTGCGCCTCGAGCCGCTGGCCACCGACGTGCGCGAGCGCCTCGAGCTCCTGCCGGCCGACACCGGAGGCTCGATCTCGCGCGTCCCGCTGGTGACCGTCTCGGTCGCGGCGGCGCTCGGTCTCGCGCTGTGGGTGCTGGCGTGGGTGCTCGTCGTCGTGCACCAGCGCCGGCGCCTTTCGCTGCGGTGGGCGGGCCTCGCCTGGGCCGCGACGCTCCTCGTCGCGGTGTACGCGGCGGACGCGTCCGACCGCCTCACCGGCCGTCGCCTCTCCGTCGTCGCCGACCCCGCGCCCCTGCGCGCGTCGCCGGCGCTGGGCGCCGAGCGCGCGGGCGCGCTGCTCGTGGGCGAGGTGGCGCGCGTCGAGGAGCGGCGCGGCGCCTGGAGCCGCGTGGCGCTCGACGCCGGACGCGACGGCTGGATCGAGACCGACCGCCTCGTCCCGCTGCACGACTGACGCGAGGCGCCCGCCCTCGCCGGCGTGCATATTCACACGATGCCCCGGATCTCCGTCCTCCCGAGCGCCGTCGCCGACCAGATCGCGGCCGGTGAGGTGGTCGAGCGCCCCTCGTCCGTCGTCAAGGAGCTCGTCGAGAACGCGCTCGACGCCGGCGCCACCGCGGTGGACACCGCCGTCGAGGACGGCGGGCGCGCGCTCATCCGCGTCAGCGACGACGGCACGGGGATGGACCGCGACGACGCGCTCCTCGCGCTCGAGCGCCACGCCACCTCCAAGATCCGCCGGGCCGAGGACCTCGTCGGCGTCGCCAGCTTCGGCTTCCGCGGCGAGGCGCTGCCGGCCATCTGCTCCGTCTCGCAGCTCGCGCTCGAGACCGCGTCCGGGGACGGCGCGGGCACCGCGGTGCGCGCGGCGGGCGGGCGCGTGCTCGACGTCGCGGAGGCCGCGCGGCGCCGCGGCACCACCGTCGCGGTGAGCCGGCTGTTCTTCAACGTCCCCGCCCGCCAGAAGTTCCTGCGCTCGTCGCGCTCCGAGTGGCGCAGCATCGTCGAGGCGATCACGACGGTCGCCCTCGTCAGGCGGGACGTGCGCTTCACGCTCTCCCACGACGGCAAGAGCGCGCTCGTCCTCCCGCCCGCGCCGTCGCTCCGCGCCCGCCTCGGCGCGCTCTGGGGCGCGCGCTACGCCGACGCGCTCGTCGAGGTGGACGACGTGAGCGGCACGACGCACGTCGCGGGGCTGGTCGAGCGCCCCTCGGACGTCGGCACGGCGACGCGGCGCGTGTTCCTCTCGGTGAACGGGCGCGCCATCCGCGACAACGGCATCGTGCGCGCGGCCGAGGCGGCGTACCGGTCCACCGTGGCGCCCGGGCTCCGCCCGTCGCTCTTCCTCGACGTGCGCGCCGCCGCCGCCGACGTCGACGTGAACGTCCACCCCGCGAAGGCCGAGGTGCGGTTCCGCGACCGGTGGGGCGTCGAGCGTGCCGTGGAGGGCGCGGTGCGGCGCGCGCTGGGCACGCTCGAGAGCTCCGCGGCGGTGGGCGGCGCCGCCGCCGGCGTGCGCGTCTGGGCGTTCGGTGCGGCGGGGAACGGCGGCGGGGCGCCGGCCGCGCCGCCCGCGCCGTCCGATCTCCTGCGCCCCGCACCCGCGGGCGAGGGCCTCTTCGCCGCGCGCGACGAGGCGCCGCGCGCGGAGGCCGCTCCCGCCGCCGCGCCCGACGACGACTTCGTCGTGCCGCCGCTCGTCCAGCTCCGGCGCACGTACCTCATGTTCGAGCGCGACGAGGGCGTCGTGCTCATCGACCAGCACTCGGCGCACGAGCGCGTGCTGTACGAGGAGTTCATGGGCGTGCTCGAGAGCGGGCGCGCCCCGTCGCAGCGGCTGCTCTTTCCGCTCACGCTCCACCTCGGTCCCGCCGAGGGCGAGGCCTTCGACGCGCACCGCGAGCTCTTCGAGCGGCTCGGCTTCGAGGTGGAGGGGTTCGGGGGGCACACGCTCATCGTGCGCGCCGTCCCCATGCCGCACCCGCGCTTCGACGCGGAGCGCTGCCTCCGCGAGACGCTCGACGCGATCACGGGCGACCGCAGCGCGTCGGCGCACGCCCGGCACGAGCGGCTCGCCGCGACGGTGGCGTGCAAGGCGGCCATCAAGGCCGGCGACGCACTCTCGCCCTCGGAGATGCGCGCGCTCTACGTCGCGCTCGCGCGCACGACGCTCCCCGCGCACGACGTGCACGGGCGCTCGTCCATCGTGCAGCTCTCGTGGGACGAGCTGGACCGCCGCTTTGGCCGCAAGTAGCACCGAGCTCCCGGTCGTCCGCGTGATCTGCGGCCCCACGGCCGCGGGCAAGTCGGCGCTCGCGCTCGCCCTGTGCGAGCGCTTCGGGGGCGCGATCGTGAGCGCGGACTCCCGGCAGGTCTACCGCGGCTTCGACGTCGGCACCGCGAAGCCCACCCTCGCCGAGCGGGCGGCCGTGCCGCACTTCGGGCTCGACGTCGCCGATCCGACGGAGCGGTACAGCGCGGCGCGATGGGCGCAGGCGGCCGAAGGCTGGCTCGCGGACGCGGCGGCGTCGGGGCGCACGCCGGTCGTCGTCGGAGGCACGGGACTGTACGTCCGCGCCCTCGTCGCGCCGATCTTCGAGGAGCCGCCGCTCGACGCCGCACGGCGCAGCGCGCTGCAGCCGGCGCTCGCGGTGCTCTCCACGGACGAGCTGCGCCGCTGGGTGCGCTCGCTCGACCCCGCGCGCGCCCACCTCGGCCGCACGCAGCTGCTGCGGGCCGTCGAGGTTGCGCTGCTGCTCGGCGCGCGCGTGAGCGACCTGCACGTGCGGCGCGCGCGGGCGCCACGCTGGGACGCGCGCTATCTTGTCGTCGACCCGGGCGGGGTGCTCGCGGACGCGATCGAGCGCCGCGTGCGCGCCATGCTCGCGGCCGGGTGGGCGGCGGAGGTGGCGCGCCTGACCCGGGAGGTGCCGGCCGACGCGCCCGCGTGGAACGCGTCGGGATACCGGGTGATTCGTCGGATGGTCGAGGGCGAGGCCGCCGAGGAGGCGGCCGTGGGACTGGTCGCCATCGAGACGCGGCAGTATGCGAAGCGGCAGCGGACGTGGTTCCGGCACCAGCTCCCGGCGGAGTGCGTGACGCGGCTCGACCCGCGGTCGCCGCACGCGCTGGAGGCCGCGTCGCGGTGGTGGGAGGGGGCGGAGACATGAGAGGCGCGGCGTGAAGATCGGCATCACCTGCTACCCGACGTACGGCGGCTCCGGCGCCGTCGCGACCGAGCTCGGGATCGCCCTCGCGGGGCGCGGCCACGAGGTCCACTTCATCACGTACCAGCAGCCCTTCCGGCTGCCGAGCTTCCTGCCGCGGATCTACTTCCACGAGGTGGACGTCGGCCGCTACCCGCTCTTCGAGTACCCCCCGTACGACCTCGCGCTCGCCGTGCGCATGCACGAGGTGACGCTGCAGCGCGGGCTCGAGGTGCTGCACTGCCACTACGCCATCCCGCACGCCACGAGCGCCTGGATCGCGCGCGAGATGTTGCGGCAGGGCGGCAACGACGTGAGCGTGATCACGACGCTGCACGGCACCGACATCACGATCGTCGGGCAGGACCCGTCGTTCCACCCGATCACGAAGTTCTCGATCGAGAAGTCGGATCGCATCACCGCGGTGTCGCAGTACCTCAAGGCGGAGACGTTCCACGCCTTCGGCTGCACCGCGTGCCAGGTGGACGTGATCCCGAACTTCATCGACCCCGCCGTCTACGACCGCAGCCGCTACTCGCCGGACCTCGGCGTCGCCGCGGGGAAGAAGGTCGTGATGCACATCTCGAACTTCCGGCCGGTGAAGCGCGTGCGCGACGTCGTGCGCGTCTTCGCGCGCGCGGCGCGCGAGGTGGACGCCGTGCTCGTGATGGTGGGCGACGGACCGGACCGCGTGATCGCCGAGGAGGAGGCGCGGCAGCTCGGCATCGCGGACGACGTCTACTTCCTCGGGAAGATCGACGCGGTGGCGCCGCTGCTGGCCTGCGCGCACCTCTTCCTGCTCACGTCCAACAGCGAGTCGTTCGGCCTCAGCGCGCTGGAGGCGCTCGCCTCGGGCGTGCCGGTCGTCGGGACGCGCGCGGGCGGGCTCCCCGAGGTCGTCACCGACGGCGAGACCGGCGTCCTCTGCCCCGTGGGCGAGATCGAGGAGATGGGCGACGCGGCCGCGCGCATCCTCACGGACACGGCGCTGTGGAAGCGGATGAGCACCGCCGCCGCGGCTGACGCGCGCGCGCGCTTCTCGCGCGACGAGGTCGTGGCGCAGTACGAGGCGCTCTACCAGGGCGCGGCCGTCTGAGGACGCTCGCGGCGGTCCTCGAGCTCGTCCGCTGGCCGAACGCGCTCATCGCCGCCGCGGGAGTGCTCGTCGGCGCTTGGTGGGCCGGCGGATCGACCCGCACCGTGCCCGTGGGCCTCGCGGCGCTCGCCGCCGTCGCGCTGACCGCCTTCGCGAACGCGTACAACGACTACCGGGACGTCGGGATCGACCGCGTGGCGCATCCGGCCCGCCCACTCCCGAGCGGACGGCTCTCGCTCCGCGCGGCCCGGTACACGGCGCTGGCCGCGGCGGCGGGCGCGCTCGTGCTGTCGGCGGGGGCGCACCCGGCGCTGCTCCCGGTGAGCTGGGCGGTCGTCGTCCTCATGTGGGCGTACAGCCGGCGGATCAAGGCGACCGGCGTGCCCGGCAACCTCGTCGTGGCGCTCCTCGCCTCGCTGCCGTTCCTCTACGGGGCGATCGTCGCCGGGCGGCCGGCGCGCGGCTGGGTGCTCGTCGCCCTCGCGGCGCCGCTGCACCTCGCCCGCGAGATCGCGAAGGACATGGACGACGCTCCGGGCGACGCGGGGGTGCGGCGGACCCTGCCCGTGGCGCGAGGCGCCGCGGCGGCGCGCTGGGCCCTCGTCGCGGCACTGGTCCTCTTCGCGGCGGCGCTCCTCCCACTGGCCCTGCGGCGGCCGCTGTTCGCGCTCTGCATGGCGCCCGGGCTCGGGCTGTGCATTGCCGCGGCGCGTCGTGTGCTCTCCGGCCGGCCCGGGGGCGCGCTACTGTTCAAGACCGCGATGCTGGCCTCGATGGCCGCCCTCGTGGTGGCATTCCGGCGCTGACCGGCCCGACACCTCCCGCACCGATGCGATGTCCCTCCTCCATGCCCTGATCCTCGGCGTCATCGAGGGAATCACCGAGTTCCTGCCGGTCTCGTCGACCGCCCACCTGATCCTCGCCAGCCATGCGCTCGGGCTCCCCGGGAGCGAGTTCGTGAAGAGCTTCGAGATCATCATCCAGCTCGGGGCGATCCTCTCGGTGGTGGCGCTGTACTGGAGGAAGTTCCTGAGCTTCGAGGTCATCAAGAAGCTCTTCGTGGCCTTCCTTCCCACGGGCATCATCGGCGTGACGCTCTACTCCCGGGTGAAGGACGTGCTCCTCGGAAGCGTCACCGTCGTGCTCGCGGCACTCGTGGTCGGCGGCGTCGCGCTGATCTTCTTCGAGCGCTCGCGGGACCCGGGGAAGGCGGAGATCGACTTCTCGGAGATCAGCTACGGGCGGGCCGCGCTCGTGGGCCTGTTCCAGTCGATCGCGATGATCCCCGGCGTCTCGCGCTCGGCCGCGACCATCATCGGCGGCTCGCTGCTCGGCATCTCCCGGCGGACCATCGTCGAGTTCTCGTTCATGCTCGCCGTCCCGACGATGCTCGCCGCGAGCGTGCTCGACCTCGCGCGGAGCCGCGAAGCGCTCGCGGGCAACATGGACGCCCTCGGCGTCGGCTTCGTCGTGAGCTTCCTCACCGCCATCCTCGCCATCAAGTCGTTCCTGGCGTTCATCAAGAAGCGGAGCTTCGCCGCGTTCGGGTGGTACCGCATCGTGCTCGCGGTGGCGTACTTCCTCGTGTTCGGCCGTTAGGCGTGGCGGAGCTCGCGGCCGTGCCCCCCGCGGCGGTGCGGGCCGAGTCGTACGACGGCCTGGGCGCGGACGCGATCGCGCGGCGCATCGGGGCCGCGCACCTCGCGCTGTTCGACGAGGTGCCCTCCACGCAGGACGTCGCGCACGACCTCGCGCGCGAGGGCGCGCCCGCGGGCACGCTCGTCCTCGCCGACCGGCAGACGGCCGGCCGGGGGAGGGGCGGGCGCACGTGGACGTCGGCGCCGGGCGCGGGGATCTGGATGACCCTCGTCGAGCGCCCCGCCGACGCGGCGGCGGTCGAGGTGCTGTCGCTCCGGCTGGGGCTTCACGCCGCCGCGGCGCTCGAGCGCTTCGCCGAGGGTCCGGTGCGCCTCAAGTGGCCGAACGATCTCTACGTGGACGAGCGCAAGCTCGCCGGCATCCTCGTCGAGGCGCGCTGGCGGGAGGCGCGGCCGGAGTGGGTCGCCATCGGCTTCGGCCTCAACGTGCTCGCGCCGCCCGGGGTGCCCACCGGGGTCGGGCTGCGCGCGGGCGTGCCGCGGGTGGCGGTGCTCGAGCGGCTCCTGCCGGCGGTCCGCGACGCCGCCTCGCTCCGG
>JBJMNJ010000452.1:0-4527 GCA_045804325.1 Gemmatimonadaceae bacterium | reverse complement strand
CGTCGATCATCAGCTCCTCGTACGGCTCGAGACGTTCCCCGTTGAGACCCTCGCGCGTGATCACCCGTGGCCGCGATACCTGAAACTCGAATCCTTCGCGCCGCATCGTCTCCATGAGAATGGTGAGATGCAGCTCGCCGCGGCCGGATACCGACCAGGTGTCCGTCGAATCCGTGTCCTCGACACGAAGCGCGACATTGCGCTCGAGCTCCCGGTAGAGGCGCTCGCGGAGTTGGCGCGACGTGACGAACTTCCCGTCCTTCCCGGCGAACGGCGAGTTGTTGATGATGAAGTCCACCGAGATCGTCGGCTCCTCGACCGCGATCCCCTCGAGGCGCTCCGGGTGCTCCGCGTCGGTCACCGTGAGCCCGATCTCCACCCCCTCGAAGCCGGCGAGCGACACGATCTCACCGGCCGAGGCCTCCTCGAGCTCGACCCGCTCCAGCCCCTCGTACGCGTAGAGCTTCGTGACGCGCCCGCGCTGTCCGGACTGGTCGCCGTCGAGCGGAAGGAGCATGACCGACTCGCCGACTTTCACCGCGCCGCGCTCGATGCGCCCGATCGCCAGCCGGCCGAGGTACGGCGAGTAGTCGATCGTGGACACCAGCATCTGGAACGGCCCCGACGCCTCGCTGGGCGGCGGCGGCACGTGTGCCACGATGGTGTCGAACAGCGGCGTCAGGTCCGTCGGCGTCACGTCGAGGTCCATGGTCGCGACGCCGTCGCGCGCCGACGCGTAGACCACGGGCGCGTCGAGCTGCGCCTCGTCCGCCTCGAGCTCGATGAACAGGTCGAGCACCTCGTCGTGGACGCGCATCGGGTCGGCGCCGGGCCGGTCGATCTTGTTGATCACCACGATGGGCGTGCGGCCGAGCGCGAGCGCCTTGCGCAGGACGAAGCGCGTCTGCGGCATGGGGCCGTCGAAGGCGTCCACGACCAGGAGCACGCCGTCCACCATCCGGAGGATACGCTCGACCTCGCCGCCGAAATCGGCGTGGCCGGGCGTGTCGACGATATTGATTTTCGTCCCCTTCCAGCGAATAGATGTATTCTTCGCGAGGATCGTGATCCCGCGCTCGCGCTCGAGGGGGTTCGAATCCATCACGCGCTCCTGGACGACCTGGTTCTCGCGGAACGCCCCGGCCTGGCGGAGCATCTTGTCCACGAGCGTCGTCTTGCCGTGATCGACGTGCGCGATGATGGCGATGTTGCGTATATGCATAGCCTTGAAGTATACCTGGGGCGGACGCACACGTTCAAGCACCGGACTCGGCTCTTCACCGCGGCACGAGGAGTGCGGCGGCAGAGGTTTCGCAACTTTTTCGCCGGAGGTGTGCATGGACCATCGCGAGGGGCCCGCGGAAGACATGAACCACTATCCCCACGGGCGCGGCTACGGGCACGACTACATGCGCGGCGGCGAGGTGCTGGGCGGCTACGGGTACAGCGAGCGGGACGAGTACACCCGCACCCGTGGCGAGCTCGGCACTTCCGGTGAGTTCGAGGCGCAGCGCACCGAACCCGAGGGCGAGCCGGAGGGGCGAGCCACGTAGCACTGCCGACGTCCCGGCCCGCGGGCCCCGACGAAGCGATCGACGGCGCCCGGAGGCACCTGCCTCCGGGCGCCGTCGCGCGTCGGTCGGTATCTTGGCGGACATGCCAGCCCCGGACCCGGCGTCCGCTCACCGCCGCGGCGACGCGCTCCTGCCAGCCGTCGCCGCGCTCGCCGCCCTCCTCGTCTTCGCGCGCTCCGTCGGCAACGGCTTCGCGTACGACGACGTCCTGGCCATCTCCCAGAATCCGCTCCTGCACGGCTTCGGCACGCTGCCGGCGGTGGTGCGCGAGCCGTACTGGCCGCTGTACGGGACGCTCTACCGCCCGCTGACCCTGCTCTCCTTCGGGATCGAGTGGTCGCTCTCCGGCGGGCGGCCCTGGCTGTCCCATCTGATCAACGTCCTGTGGCACGCGCTGGCCACCGCGCTGGTCTGCCGCCTCGCCGCGCGGTGGCTGCCGCCCGCGGGCGCGCTCGCCGCGGGCCTCGCCTTCGCCCTGCACCCGGTCCACGCCGAGGCGGTCGCGAACGTCGTGGGGCGCTCGGAGCTCGTCTGCGCGGCGATGCTGCTCGCGATGTCGCTCGTGGTCGCGCGGGCGGGCGACCTCGGGCGGGGGCGGGCCGCCGCCCTCGCCGCGCTCGCCGCCCTGGCGCTCGCGAGCAAGGAGACGGGCGTCGTCGCGCCCGCGGTCGCGTTCGGGGTGGCGTGGGCCTATCCGCCGGCGCGCGCCGCCGCTGGCCGCGCCGCCGCCGCGGCGTCGATCGGCGTCGTCCCGCTGCTCGTCGCACGCTACGTCGTGCTCGGCACGCTCCGCGGCGACACCCCGCACCCGGCCTTCCAGGCCGCGAGCCCGCCGGAGCACGCGCTGCTCGTGCTCGGCTCGCTCGCGCGCGCGACGTGGTCGCTCCTCGTCCCGAGCGTGCCGCGGATCGAGTGGGCGCCGCCGCTCGCCTCGGTGCGCGCGCCCAGCGTGGCGCTGGCGGTGGCGGGCGCGCTCGTGCTGGCGGCGGTGACGGCCGCGCTCGTCGCGCACGTTCGCCGGCCCACGCTCCCCACGCTCGCGCTGTGGATCGCCGCCGCGACGCTCGCCCCCACCGCGAACGTGCTCTTCCCGACCGGGATCGTGCTGGCCGAGCGGACGCTGTACTCGCCGAGCATCGGCGCGTGCCTGCTCGTGGGCGCGCTCGCGGCGGCGGCCTGGTCGGCCGAGGGACGTGCGCCGCGGTCCGCGCGTGTCGCCGCGCGGGTGGCGCTGCTCGCGTGGGGCGCGGCCGCCGCGCTGATCGTGGTCCCCGAGAGCGCCGTCTGGCGCGACGACGACACCGTCGCCGCCGCGATGCTGGCCCGCGCCCCGGACAGCTATCGCGCGCAGACGTTCGCGGGCGCACGGGCACAGGCGCGGGGCGACCGGGCGACGGCGCTCCGCCGCTACCGCGAGGCGGTCCGTCTCTTTCCCGAGGACGCCACGACGCTGTACGCGGCGGCCTCGCTCGCGATCCCCGCCGGCGACACGGCGGCGGCGACCGCGTGGCTGCGGCACGCGGTGGAGCTCGACCCGTCGATCCGCCGGCCGCGTACGATGCTCGCCCGCCTCCTGATGGCCGGCGGAAATCGGGACGAGGCCGTCCGCGTGCTGGACGACGGGCTGCGCCGCGAGCCGGAGCAGCGGGTGTGGCGCCGGTGGCGCGACTCGCTCGCCGCCGTGGGCACGCCGTAGGCACGCCGTGAACCGCGCAGGGCCCGGCAGATGCCGGGGCCCCGCGCATTCCTCGAGGGTCGGGCGGGCTAGCGGCGCGCGGCGGCCGCCGGCTTGGCGGCCGGCGCGGCCGGCTCGGCCTTCCCGGCCGGCACGGCCTGCGGGTCCCCCTCGAGGAAGCCCGTGTCGTGGCCCGCGTTCTTGAGGGCCATCACGAAGCCGGTCTTGTCCACCGCCTTCATGTACGCCTCCTTGGGCTCCACGAGCTTCCCGTTCACCAGGTCCATGAGCGCGTCGTTCATGGTCACCATGCCGAGGCGCTTGGACGTCTGGATGACGGAGTTGAGCTGGAAGGTCTTCCCCTCGCGCACGAGGTTCGAGATCGCGGGGATGGAGAGCATGACCTCGCGCGCGGCGGCGCGGCCGCCGCCGATCTTCTTGCAGAGCGTCTGCGAGATCACGCCCTTCAGCGACTCGGAGAGCATCACGCGGATCTGCGCCTGCTGGTCCGCGGGGAACTGGTCGATGATGCGGTCGATCGTGCTCGCCGCCGTCGTGGTGTGCAGCGTGCCGAAGACGAGGTGGCCGGTCTCGGCGATCTCGATCGCGATGGAGGTCGTCTCGAGGTCGCGGAGCTCGCCGACGAGGATCACGTCCGGGTCCTCGCGGAGCGCGGCGCGGAGCGCGCTCTTGAACGAGTTCGTGTGGACGTTGACCTGGCGCTGCGTGACGACGCACTGCTTGTTCGGGTGGACGAACTCGATCGGGTCCTCGATGGTGAGGATGTGGTCGTGCCGCGACCGGTTCACGAGGTCCACGAGCGAGCAGAGCGTCGTGGACTTGCCCGAGCCCGTGGGGCCGGTGACGAGCACGAGCCCCTTCGTGAGGTAGCAGAGGTTCTGCACCTCCTGGCTGATGCCCATGTCCTCGACGGAGACGACCTTCGCCGGGATGACGCGGAAGACGGCCGCCGGGCCCTTGCGCTCCTTGAGCGCGTTGGCGCGGAAGCGCGCGACGCCGGCGATCTCGTAGGCGAAGTCGGTGTCGTTGGTCTCGCCGTACTCGTCGCGGTTGCGGTCCGGCATGATCGAGGTGAGCATCGCCCCGAGCTTGTCGCCGTCGACCGTGGGCTCGCCCTCGAGCCGCATCATCTCGCCGGACTCGCGGATGATCGGCGGCTCGCCCACGCGCAGGTGGAGGTCCGAGCCGCCCTTCTCGACGAGGAGGCGGAGGAGCTTGTCGATCTCGCCGCGCGCCGCGCCTTCGCGCCCGGGCGCC
>JBJMNJ010000451.1:0-12279 GCA_045804325.1 Gemmatimonadaceae bacterium | reverse complement strand
CGCGGACGCGAAGGGCGGCGAGCTGCTGGACATGGCGCGCCGCAACACGGGCCACATCATGCGCCTGGTGGACGACCTGCTCGACGCCGAGCGCGTGGAGAGCGGCGCGATCCCCATGGAGCCCGACGTGCAGGGCGCGTGGGACCTCCTGGAGCGCGCCGCCGAGTCGGTGCAGGTGGTCGCCGAGCAGGCGGGCGTCGCGCTCGACGTCGAGCGCCCGGACCTCGCGGTGTGGGCCGACGCCGACCGCGCGATGCAGGTGCTCGTGAACCTCGTCTCGAACGCCGTGAAGTTCTCGCCGCGCGGCTCGCGCGTCGCGCTCGGCGCCGAGGGGAGCGAGGACTGGGTGACGTTCTGGGTGCGCGACCGCGGCCGCGGCGTCCCCGCCGACAAGCGCGAGGCGATCTTCAACCGCTTCGAGCAGGTGGACGCGAGCGACGCGCGCGAGAAGGGCGGCGCGGGCCTCGGCCTGGCGATCGCCCGCGCGATCGTGGAGCAGCACGGCGGCCGCATCTGGTGCGAGAGCACGCTCGGCGAGGGCAGCACGTTCCGCTTCACGCTGCCGACGGTGGCGCGCTCCCTGAAGCAGCGCGAGTCGGGCACGCGCTAGGGCCGCGAGGCCACGCGATACACGCGGCACGGCGGCGGTTCTGCCCGCTCCGTGCCGCGCGCGCATCTTGGGCCATGGAGCACGAGCGCCTGACCCACTCGATCATCGGCCGCGCGATGACGGTCCACGACGCGCTGGGGCCGGGCTTTCTGGAGTCGGTGTACCGGAATGCGCTGGCGTACGAGCTGCGCCAGGCGGGACACACGGCCGAGTGCGAGCTGAAGCTCCAGGTGCGCTATCGCGACGTTCCGGTCGGAGACTTCGTCGTCGACATGGTCGTCGATGGCCGCGTTCTGCTCGAGTTGAAGGCAAGTCGTGCCCTCGGCCCGGTGCACGAGGCCCAGATCGTTCACTACCTCACTGCCACGGGCGTCGACGTCGGGCTGCTGCTGAACTTCGGGGCAGATCGACTGGAGTTCCGGCGCAAGTTCCGATTGTTCCGAGGGAAGGATTCGAAAGTGCAACAGCTCTGACAGGATGAACAGGATGTCCAAGATGCTCCTCTGACGTTCAGGCTCCTTGTGGCACGTCTGGCCTCGAGGAGCCTGACTTGCGTATGCCCATCTTGGACATCCTGTTCATCCGGTCCAATGCAGTTGCACTTCTCACGCCGCATCACGACGCCAGAGCCGCCGCAGCGAAGCCAGCGCATCCCTCAGCACGCTCGCCCCCACGAGAGCAACGATCAGCAGCGCGACCTCGATCGCCGTCATGCCGAAGTCGGGCACGCGCGACGCGTTACGCATCGCTCACCTCGCCGACGGGAGGTCGCACCACACCACCGTCCGACCCGGCGCCGAGTCGGCGCCCACGAGGCCGCCGTGCTGCTCGATCAGCGCGCGGCACAGCGCGAGGCCGACGCCGAGGCCGCCCGCGCGCTGCCAGCCCGGCGTGTCGAGGCGCACGAACGGTCCGAACACCGCCTCGAGCTCGGCGGCCGGGATCCCCGGGCCCTCGTCGCGGACCGTGAGGCGTACGCCGCCACACGGCGCGTCCTCCGCCAGCAGCGAGACCGCGGTTCCCCGCGGCGCGGCGCTGACCGCGTTCTCGAGCAGGTGATTCAGCACGCGTCCGAGGCGCGCCCCGTCCGCCCACAGCGCGCGCTCCGTGCGGACCTCGCTCGTCAGACACACGCGGCGACGCTCGGCGCCCCCCCGCGCGCGCTCCGCCGCCGCGCCCACCACGTCCGCCGGCGCGAGGCGGCCGCGCATCAGGCAGAGGCGCCCCGCGTCCGCGTCCGCGAGGTCGAGCCAGTCCTCCACCAGCGCCTGCAGCCGCTCCGCGCCGCTCAACGCGAGGCGCAGCAGCTCGGAGCGGTGGTCCGCGTCCCCGAGCGGCGCCTTCATGAGGCCGAGCGCGCCGCGCAGCGTCGTGAGCGGCGTGCGCAGCTCGTGGCCGAGCAGCGAGACGAACGACGCCTGGAGCCGCGCGTCGGCCCGCGCCCCCTCGGGCCGCACGAGCATCACCGCGCCCGCCACCTCGCCCCGCCAGCGCACCTGCTGCACGACGCCGCTCACCGCGACGCGCGCGTCCGCGACGGTCAGCGTGGCCGACACGGGCGCCGCCGGCGTGCCCTCGACGCCGAGCAGCGCGCGCGTGAGCGCGTCGTGCAGCACGGTGCGGTCGGCGTGGTCCACGAGCTCGCTCATCGGACGGCCGACCAGCGCCCCGACGCCCTCGCCGAGCGCCTCGCGCGCGGCGCGGTTCACGAACGCCACGCGCCCCTCGGCGTCGGCGCCGACGGCCCAGTCCGACACCTCCTCCAGCAGCCCCGCCTGCGGCATGCCCGGCGCAGGAGCCGGCGGGGCGGTCGCGCCCCGCGTATGATGGGCGCGCGTCCTCACGGCGTGCCTCCCGCCGGGCGCTTCGCCGCCCTGGCCGGCGCCTTCCTCGCGCGCGGCGAAGGCGCCGCGCGCCGCGGCGCGCGCTCGGCCTCCACCTGGAGATCGGTCGCGTCGCGCCGGGCCTCCACCTCGCGCCCGTCCGCCTGGAAGAATCGGAGGTTCACGCGCCGCGCCATCGCCAGCTCCTGCTTCGTCGGGTTCTTCGCCGTGGTCGCCGAGCCCATCGCCCTGAGCGTCGCGCTCGTGAGGTCGAGTCCGGCGTCCGAGAGGTACTTCGCCACGGCCTGCGCGCGGCGTCGCGAGAGCCTCGCGTTGTACGCGCGGCTGCCGCGCGGGTCCGTGTAGCCTTCGATCGTCAGGCGCAGCGCGCCGTACGAGGCGAGCGAGCGCGCGACGCTGTCGAGGCGCATGCGGCTCGCCATGCTGAGCGTTGCCGAGTTGACGGCGAAGTGCACGGCGCCGTCGAGCTGCGCCACGGGCGCCTTCGCCGGCGGCACGGGCGGCGGCGCCACCACCGGCAGCGCCACGACGGGCGCCGCCACGGCGGGCCGCAGCACGACCGGCGCCGCGACCACCTGCGCCGCGTGCGTGCGCGCCATGGCCTCGTCGCGCAGTCGCGCGGCGCGCGCGGCGAGCAGGTCCACCTCGCACGGCTGCCGCCGCGGGCCCATGCCCGGCGCAGGCGCCTGCGCGTGGGCGACGCGCACGAGGACCACCTCCATCTCGCCGACGAGCGGCGAGACGGCCGGCCACTCCTTCGCGTCGCGCAGCGCGTGCGCGTCCACCCACAGGTCGATGCGCGGGCGCTCGGCGGCCAGGCGCTTCACGCGCGCGAGCTCCTTCTCGCTGTCCGCGCCGTCGAACGCGCGAGCGTCCTCGAGCAGCGCGACGAGGTTCGTCGCCGCCGCGAACGCCTCGTCCACCGCGGGGCCGCGCGGGTTCACTCGATAGGCGTCGCGGGCGTAGGCGATCCACTCCGCCGCCGCCGCGCCCGCGTAGCCGCGTTCCGGGCCCTCCAGCGCGCCCGGCACCCGCAGCGCGCGCAGGCGCTCGGCGAGCCGGTCGAGGACGAGCAGGTCCGCCGCCGCCACCTCATTGGAGGCGCGGCGCGCCGCGAGCGTCAGCGCCCCCGCGTGCGGCCGCGCGGGCGCACAGGCCGTGGCGAGCATCGCGGCAAGCAGAAGGCATCGAGGGACACACCCTCGGCCCTCGGCCTGCAGCCTTCGGCCTGCCGATTCCCGGCCGAGGGCCGAGGGCCGCGGGCCGAGGACCCGAGACGAAGCCGTTAGAGGTGTACTCATCGAGATCATCGCCCCTTGATCCGCTCGCGCCAGAACGCCGCCGGCGAGGCCAGCGCGTCCTCCGTGAGCCGAACGCCAAGCGTGGCGTAGAAGCCCCGGCCGCCGACGGCGGCGAAGTCGGGGTCCTGCAGCGGGCCGAAGCGCCAGCCGGCCTCGGCCTCGAGATGCTGGTTCAGGAACGCGACGAGCGCGGGGGCGGCGCTCCAGCTCGACGCGCCGCTCGCGCCCTCGACGAGGAGCCGCGCGTCGCCGACCGCGGCGAGGCGACGCGCGACGCGCCGCTCCGCGCGGAGGCCCGTGTAGTGCGCGTCGAACGCCACCGTCGGGTCGCCCGCGGCGAGGCGCGTGGCGCTCCACCGCGCGGCGTAGCGCCCCGTGACCTCGGTGTGGGCGCTCGGCGCCCACACGAGCTCCGTGGCGCCCACCAGGCGCGAGTCCTCGCCGGCGCGCGCGAGCGCACCGCCGGCGAGCGGGTCCACCGTGCGGCGCCACTCGACGCGCAGCAGGCCGTTCAGGACGTCCTGGTCCGGCGGCCGCACCGCGACGCCGAGCAGCGAGCGGTCGCTGCGCGCGAGCGCGCTCGTGCCGCCCAGGAGCGTCGGCCGGCGGTCCTGCGACCAGTCGTGAAGCGTGAGCAGCGCCGCCGTGGTGCCGAGCGAGGCGTCCGCGGCGAGCTGCAGGCGCGAGCCCTGGCGCAGCACGCCGTCGTGGAGCTCGCCGCGCAGGCTCGCCCGCGCGAGGTCCGCGGCCGGCAGCCACTCGAGCGCGCCCGAGAGCGACCAGCGGTCGCGCTCCGCCTGCGCGAACGGCAGCGCGCGCGCCGGCTCGGCGAGCGGCGCCCCGTCGAGGCCGAAGCGCCGCTCGAGGTTCGCAGTTGCCGACCAGCCATGCCCGATGGAGAGTCGGTCGCTCCACCCGAGCACCGCGGCGTGCTGAGCGCGTTGACTGCCCGCGCGCTCCACGCCGCCCCACGCCTGCCCGCCGAAGAAGCCGTCCGTGCGCAGCGTCGCGGACGTGAGCTGCACCGCCTGCGAGTCGGGGTCGAGCCGCGCCCAGCGGTGCGAGAGCTCCGCCCGGAGCGTGCGGGCGAGGCGCACGCTCGCGCCGGCGCCGACCTGGTCCGGGCGCGCCCCCGCGCCCGCGGTGCGCGAGAGCGCCTTCACGCCCTCGGTCCACACGTTCACCCGCTCGGTGAGCGCCGCGCCGGCCTTGGCCGTGAGCGACGTCGCCTCGGCGCCCGCGCGCGCGTCGGTGGCGACCGCGAGCTCCTGCGTCACGCGGCGGCCGAACAGCGACTGCTCGGCACCGGCCGACGTGGTGCGGCGCTCGACGTCGTACTGCTCGAAGTGCTGGCGCTCGTGGCGCACGCGGAAGCGCGCCACGTCGCTGATGCGCCACTCGCCGCCCACGCGGATCTCGTCGAGCGCGCTCGTGAGGCGCGAGTCGCTCGGCGACGCGAACCCCGAGCCCACGCGCAGCCACTGCAGCTCCACCTGCGCCGCGCGCGTCAGGCGCATCGCGGCCGACGCGCGGCCGGCCACGCCGGCCGAGTCGCCGGTGGCGGCGCGCAGCAGCTCGCCCTCGAGCGTGACGCCGTGGCGGCGCACGGTGACGTCCGCGCCACTCATCTCATAGCCGATCGCGCCACCGGTGACGGCGGCCGCGGCGCTCCCCGCGCCCGCGTCGTGCACGCGCACGGCGCCCACCGCGAGCGAGTCGAAGCTCGCCAGCCCGAGCCAGCGCCGCGCGTCGGCCTCCATGCGCAGCCCGCCCACGAGGTGCGCGTCGCCGCTCCCCAGGCGCTCGACCGCGGCCACCACGAACACCGGGTTGCCGTACGGGTCCGCCGAGGGGACCGGGCGGCGCAGCAGCACCGTGCCGGTCGCGTAGTCGATCTGGTAGTCGGTGAAGCGGACGAGCTCCTCACGCGAGATCACGCGCGCCGCGTTGTCGAGCGCGCGCACCTCGATGGCCACGCGGTCGGTGCCGGGGCGCACGCCGCCGCCCACGAGGTAGGGGCCGCTGCTCCCGTCGCCGCGGAGCTGCCGGTGCTCGAGCGCCTGGCGCGTCACGCTGCCGAAGCCCTGCCACGTCAGCGCGCCGGTGCCCACGCGCGCACTCACGCCGGTGAGCGCGCGCCGGTAGTCGCCGAGGCGGCCCTCGCCCGCGCCGGCGTCGGCTGTCTGCACGTCGCCCACCTCCAGCCAGTCGTAGCCGCGCTCGACGCGCGCCGAGAGCTGCTTGGCGGAGGCCGCGATGACCTGCCGCGTGCTGCCGTCGCCGACGGTGGGGTGCGCGGCCTGGTCGAGCGGGTCGTAGCCGCGGTCGAAGAACTGGCCCTGGTCGCGGCGGCGCGAGTCGTAGCTCACGCTCACCGTGACGTCGCCCGCGACGGCGCCGCGCGCGCTGACGGCGGCGAACGCGTCCGGCGCCGCGCCGACGCCGACCTGCCCCACGCCGCTCACGATGAGCGGGCGCACGGACGGCAGCACGCGCAGCGGGATGGTGTCCGCGGTCTTGCCCGCGAGGAGCACCACGCGTCCGGGCCCGACGTCGTGCCCCGCGCGCAGCGGGATCTCGAGCCAGCCGGCCCCGTTCGCGCGGAGCTGCGTGCCGAGCGCGCTCGGGTCCGCGTCGGCGCCGGCGACGGTGGCGCCCGCGGCCTCCACGGTGACGGGCGCGCTGGCGACCGGCACGCCCCACTGGTCGAGCACGCGCACACGCGCCGTCGTGAGCTCCGGCGCGTCCGCGTGCAGCGTCGTCGCCGCGGGGAGGCCCGCGAAGCGCGCGGCCGCGCCGGCGCGGTGTACCGCGACGCTGTCCCAGCGCTCCCTGTTCCACGAGCTCTTCATCCACGTGCGCACGCGGTGCGTGCCGGGCGGCACCTCGACGGCGACGAAGTCGGCGGTGCCGTCGGGGCGGAGGCGCTCCTCGCGCACGAGCGAGTCGTCCACGAAGAGGCGCACCGGCATGTTCGCCTCGCCGGCCACGCGCACGTAGATGCGGTTGCTGGAGACGACGGCGCCGTCGCCCGGGGCCGCGACGCGCACGGCCGGCCCCTCGACGATCGCCAGCCGCTCGTCGTTCGCGCGCTCGGCCTCGCCGCGCAGCGCCGGAACGGTCGCGACGGCGGCGTCGGCCGCGGCGGGCCGGTCGAGCGAGGGCTTCGCGGCGCTCGCGCCCGGCACCAGCGCGCTCACCGCGAGCGTGCTCGGCGTCGGGCGCGCCATCGGGTCGTCGGTGCCGCCGTCGCAGAGCGGCGCGGCGGGCACGAGGCGGAAGGTCACGCGGCGCGCCGTCCACCCGTCGAAGTGGACGAGCCGCATCCCCTCCTCGGCGTCCGGCAGGCGCGTGCGGCTCGGCGCGCCGACGGTGTCGAGGCGGAAGGCGTGCGTGCCGGCGGTGAGGTCGCGGAAGGAGAAGCGCCCCTCGGCGTCCGTCGTCACGACCTGCCCGTCCGCCGTCCAGATGCGCATGTTCGCGGCGCCGGGCTCGCCGGGCTGCTGCTCGCCGTCGTCGTTGCGGTCGACGTACACCTTGCCGATCGCCGTGCGCGCGCGCATCGCCATGCCGCGGCGCACGCGCACCCACGCCACGGCGGTGTCGGTGCGCACGAGCCCACCCTCGGCGTCGGCCCACGCGCGGTTCGCGAGCGCGGCGCGGCGGCCCGGCTCCACGACGCTCGCGGCGTACTTGATCTGGAGCGACGCGCCCGGCGCGATGGGCCCCGCCGCGTAGAACGTCACGTCCTGCCCGCGCACGCGCACCGAGTCCGCGCCCGCGAGGCCGGTGCGGGCGAAGCTCGTCCCGCCCTCGAGGCGGTCGTGCACGACGACGTCGCGGAGCGGCGCCGGGCTCTCGTTGGTGAGCGTGATCGCGTAGGGGACGACGTCGCCCAGCTCCGCCTCGAGCGCGGCGGCGGTCTTCGCGATCGCCAACTCGTTGCCCGCGAAGGCGCGGACGCGCATGGCGACGGACACGCCGGTGGCCGTGGCGGCGTTGGAGCCGCGCACGACGGCGGTGTTGTAGATCGCCGCGCCCCCGGCGGCCTCGCGCGCAGCGCGCGCCACCACCGTGACCTCGCCCGTCTGCCCGGGCAGCACGTCGCCGACGGTCCAGGTGACGACCTGCCCGATGACCTGCGCGGCGGGGCTCGCGCTGACGTAGACCAGGCCCGCGGGGAGCGTGTCGATGACCTCGACGCTCTGCGCGACGGCGACGGTGGACGTGTTCGCGTAGCCGATGCGGAACATCACGTCCTCGCCGACGCGGACGGTGTCGCGGCCGACGAGGGTCTTCGAGGCGGTGAGCGTCGGCAGCTCGACGGCCGTGGCCGCGGTGGCGGCGACGGTGGTGTCCGCCGTCGAGAGGTGCGCGACGTTCGTGACGACGCCGGCCGCCGCGGCGACGGCGCGGAAGGTGACGGCGCCCGAGGCGCCGGGCGCGATCGCGCCCAGCAGCACGCGGATGACCGCACCCGCCGCGTCGCCCGCGTCCGCGTCGGCCGCGTCGGTGAGCGCGGCGCCGTCGCGGCGGAGCGAGCCGGGCACGTAGGCGAGGCCGGCCGGCAGCGTGTCCGCCAGCGTCGCGGCGGCCGAGGCGATGCGGCCGAGGTTCGCGAAGGCGAGCGTGTAGGCGACGGTGTCGCCGGCGCCGGCGGCCGCGCGGCTCGCCGTCTTGTCGAGCGCGAGGGCGTAGACGTCGACCGCCGCGAGGCTCACGAGGACGCGGTCGGTGACCGTGGCGCTCACGGCGGCGTCGGCCGCGCTGGTGGCGCGCAGCGTCAGCGTCACGGTGGCGGCCGGCGCGGCGGCCGGGCAGTCGAGGACGATGAGGACGTTCGCGGCCGCGCCCGGCGCGAGCGCGACGGGCCCGGCGAGGGGGACGTCGGCGGGGCCGAGGAGGCCGTCGCCGTCGACGTCGACGAAGAGACCCGCCGTCCAGCCGGCGGGGGGGGCGAGGTCGAGGCGGAACTGGTCCGGACCGTTGCCCAGGTTCTCGAGGCGGTGCGCCAGCACGAGGCGCTGGCCCGCCGTGACCATGACGTCGCGCGAGGGCGTCAGCGCGACGGCAGCGACCTGGCGGAGGAACACGTACGCGTCGGCGCTGTCGGCGCGCCCGCCGCCGGCGTCGTCGACATACGAGAGGAACGCGCGATTCGCCACTCGGACCCCCGAGCCGCCCGGCCCCTGCGCGCGGAGCGGCGCCCCCGGCACGAACGCCAGGAGCGCCGCCACGCACGCCGCGACCGCGAACGCCCGGCCGGCGGGAGCCGGCCGGGCGCCGCGGGGCGCGCGAGAGAGGAGGACGGTGGGGATCACGGAGAGATGGAAAGGGAGCAGGGAGCAGGGAGCAGGGGGTGCCAGGGACGACTGCTCCCTGGTCCCTGCTCCCTGTTTCCCGTTTCCTGCTTACTTCACCTGCACGCGCACCCAGATGTACCGGGTCGCGCCGGCGGCGAGCGTGCCGGAGAGGTTGGCCGTCACCACGCCGCTGGGCGTCGTGATCGTCCAGCCGGCCGCGTCGCCCGCGGACGACACGTAGGTGAGCGCGGCGGCGAGCGGGTCGGTGATGCTCACGCTCGACGCCGGCGCGCCGCCGTTGTTCGTGACCGAGATCCTGTACTGGATGTACTCGTTCGGCAGGACGCGGTCGGTGGCCGCGATCGCGGTGCTCTGGTTGTCGCGGTACGGCTCCTTCAGGACCGTGAGCGCGGCGCGCACCACGCGCACCTGGACGGCGCCGAAGTCGGACTTGGTGCCGTCCGTGTTCGACGTCGCGAGGAGGCGGAGGCTGTCCGTCGTCCCGGCGGCGACGCCGGCGACGGTGTAGACCACCGAGATGTTGGCGGTCCCGCCCGACGCGATGGTCACCGAGCTACCGGTGCCGGCCGCGCCGTTCACCGAGACGATGCCGACCGTCGCCGCGCCGCCCGACGAGGTCGAGGCGGCCAGCGTGAAGTTGTCCGACGCGTTGCCGTTGTTCGACACCACGAACGTCTGCGCGTACGTGATCGCGCCCGTGGTCGGCACGCGGTCGAAGGTGCCGGCGTCCGGCGACACCGCGACGGCCGCGGCGACCGCCGGGTTCAGCACCGTCGTGAACGAGTCGCTGCCGCCGGGCGTGGTCAGCGGCAGGCGGCGCGACGTGGCGCTGAGCGACAGGTTGATCGGCGTGCCGCCCTGCCCCGGGGCGATGCTGTAGTCCACGTCGATCGTGACGTCGGCGTTCGCCGCGATGAGCGTCCCCGACAGGGCGAGGTTCAGCGCCGCGAGGTCGGCGTACGCCGTCGCGCCGATGTGGTAGCCGGTGATCGTGCCGCCGGCCCCGATGGACGCGCTGACGGTGACGCTGTCGTCGCCGTTACCGCCGTTGTGGATCGTGAACGCCTGCGTGTTGCCGGTGCTGGGGCTGGCGACCGTCACCGGGGTGCTCCCCTGGACGTCGACGGCGACGAGGTAGCCGACCGTCACGCTCGCGCTGGCCGTGACCGGCGTGTAGGTGTTGCCGTTGGCGTCCGTCCAGCTGGCCGTCGCCGTGTTCGTGATAACGGTGCCCTCGGGCGTCGGCGTCTGCGCCATCAGCGCCGCCGGAGCGGCGAGGAGGGCGGCGAGCGCGAGCCGCGTGATGGTTCGAGTCATCTCCGGATCCTGTTGGTGGGAATTGGTGATGGGAGGAAGCGCGACTACAACGAGCGGGCGGCGGCCTCGTTAGGCCGCCGCCGGGTGGATCACTGCTTGGCCGACTCGCGCGGGGCGGGCCCGCCGGCGAGTCGTGCGTCGTATGAGGCCGTCACCGCCGCGCCGGGCTGCACCCAGCCCGCGAGCATCCAGCGCACGTGCGTGTAGCGCTCGGCGGCGACGGGGCGGGTGACCGCCTTGCCGTCGACCGTGACGGTCTCCATGGGGCGGCGCGAGAAGGTCCGGCCGCCGTCCACCGAGAACTCCGCGGCGACGTCGTCGCGGCTCGAGGCGGCGGAGCCGGCGACGAAGTGCAGGCCGCCGGGGATCGGGTTCTCGAGCTTCACGCCGCGCACGCGCGACCTGCCGGGGTTCGTGAACGTGAGCTCGTAGCGCACCACGTCGCCCGGACGGGCGTTCGCGTCGACGCGCCGCGCGCCGTGCCGGGCCTCCTCGGCCGCGGTGCGGTTGACGGCGGTGACGACGAGCGGCGTGGGGGCGGCCTGCTGCGCGAGGGCCGGCGTGGCGAAGCCGGCGGAGAGCGCGAGCGCGACCAGGACGCGGCGGGTAGTGCGGGTCATCATCGGGCGACTCCTCTCGTGGGGTGATGCCGTGGGCCAGGCGGACTGAGGCCTGACCCGGGTAACTGAGAGGGAATCTCGACCCGGCCCGATGACATTTTCGTGATACCAGCCTGCGATCTTCCTCACACGGCAGGCTGTTCGCACGGCGGCACTTAGCCGACGTCGGGCGCGCTCGGACGCGGGGGGCGGGCGAGTGGGACCAGCGGTCCGACGTCGGGGCGGGGCGCCCGCGCGGGGCTGCCGACGGCACGCGTCACCGGGAACTTCACCGCCGCGCCATGAGAAGTTCGTGAAGTCCGGCTGACATCTTCGTCATTTCGTGAGAGGCCCCCAACGAAGCGCCCTCGCGGCCTGCCGTTTGAGGTCCGCACCATCAGCCCCGCGCTCTCCGCTCTCCGCCACTCGTGAGACTTCTCGTCGTCGAGGACACGCTCGACATCGCCCACGTCGTCCGCTTCGCGCTCGTCGAAGAGGGCTACGCGGTGGACCTGGCGCACACGGCCACCGACGGCCTGCTGATGGCGCAGACGCAGGAGTACGACGGCATCGTGCTCGACCTCCTGCTCCCCGACCGCAGCGGCATGGACGTGGCGCGCCAGCTCCGGCGCGAGGGGCGCAGCACGCCGATCCTCATGCTCACGGCGCAGCGCGAGACGTCGGACGTCGTGCGCGGCCTCGACGCGGGCGCCGACGACTACCTGCCGAAGCCCTTCGCCGTCGAGGAGCTCAAGGCGCGCGTGCGCGCGCTCACGCGCCGCGGCGGCGCCGCCCGCACCGACCAGGTGGCGGTCGGCAACCTCGTGCTGAACCGCCAGACGAAGCAGGTGCTCGTGAACGGGCAGCGCGCGGGCCTCACGCCGAAGGAGTACGCCCTCCTCGAGCACCTCGTCCTCCACGCCGACGAGGTGGTCACGCGCACCCAGGTGCTCGAGCGCGTGTGGGAGCGCGACCGCGACCCGGACTCGAACGTCATCGACGCCCTCGTCGCGCGCCTCCGCGCGAAGCTCAAGGAGCTCGACGCGACGGCGCGGATCGAGACGGTGCGGGGGTTCGGGTTCATGCTGACAGCGAGCTACGCCTAGCTGATCGCCGGTCCGCGGTCGGCAGGAGCACATCGCGGGCACGAGCTGCCCCGTCCCCGCGTAGGCCACCGGGCACCCACGAGCTGGCGACTGGCGACGGGCGACCGCTGCCGCCTAGCTGGTGAGCAGGTAGTCGTGACGTAGAACCCTCGGGAGGCCAGTGGTGGCTTCCCGAGGG
>JBJMNJ010000450.1:0-12632 GCA_045804325.1 Gemmatimonadaceae bacterium | reverse complement strand
CGTCCCTGCGGCACCGCCGACGTGGCGCCGAGCGGCGAGGGGGCCGCCGCCATGGTGTTGACGAGCTGGCCCGGGCGCGCGCCCGACACCGGCTTCGCGCCGCTGTTCATCATGCGCTGGAGCTCGCGCGACTCCTGCGCCGTGGCGCCGAGGGCGCCCACCGGGAGATTCGGCAACGCGGCGAGCGCGGCGACCACGTCGCGCCCGAACTCGCGGGCGCTGAAGTAGCGGTCCTCCGCGTCCCGCGCGAGCGCCCTGTCCATCACCGCCTGGAGCTCGGCGGGCCAGGGCGTGTCCCCCTTCATCTCGGCGAGCGTGCGCGGGCGCTCGGTGAGGCGCGCGATCATCGCCTCCTTCGACGTCTTCGCCGGGAAGGGGAGCTGCCCGGTGAACGTGTTGAAGGCGACGAGGCCGAGCGAGTAGATGTCGCTCCGCGCGTCCACGGGGTCGCCGGCGAGCTGCTCGGGGCTCATGTACTCGGGCGTCCCGACGATCCAGCCGGTGCGCGTGACCTTCTGGTTGTCGCCGCCGCGGGAGGCCTTGGCGATCCCGAAGTCCACGACCTTGACCACGTCGGCGCCGTCGCGGCTCCGGGTGATCATGATGTTGTCCGGCTTGAGGTCGCGGTGGACGATCCCGAGCTCGTGCGCCGCCGTCAGCGCGTCGCCGACCTGCCGCGTGATCTCGGCCGCGCGGTGCGCCGGGAGCGCGTGGTGCCGCTGGATGAGCGCCGAGAGCGACTCGCCGTCCACGAACTCCATCGCGAGGAAGATCACGCCGTCCGGCGTCTCGCCGAAGTCGTAGACCGCGGCGATGTGCGGGTGGTTGATCTGACAGGCGTTCGCCGCCTCGCGGTTGAAGCGGCTGATGGCGTCCGGGTCGCTCATCATCTGCGGCGACATGACCTTCAGCGCGCTCTTCCGCCCCATGCGCACGTGCTCGGCCAGGTACACCATCCCCATGCCGCCCTCGCCGAGCTTCTTGATGACGTGGTAGCGGTCGGCGACGATGGTCCCCACGAGGTCGCTCGTCAGGGTGTTCCGGCGCAGGACCGCGCCGTCCTCGGGGCAGAACTTCTGCGTGACGTCGTACACGCGCCCGCACTGGGGGCAGACTTTGCTGCTCATCGAACGGCTCTCGGCTCTCGGCTCTCGGCGGTCGGCCGCGTCATGGCGTGGTGTTCTTCGCGCCGTCCAGAATCCACTCGGCAATCTTCCCCGTATCCGTCACGCCGGTCATGGGGCCGCCGCAGGACTGCGTCGACGTGATCTTCCTGTACAGCAGGCTGTTGTTCGGATCGCCGGCGACGACGCGCGTGCCGAGCCCGGCGCAGCTCAGATAGGTCGCCGGCTGGCCAACGATGTTCGCCCACTGGTTCATCGCGATCCCGCCGTGGCAGGAGCCGCAGCCCGCTGAGGTGAGAAGCGGTTGCACGTCCGCGAACAACCAGCGGGACGTCAGCGTCACGACCACGTTGACCGGACCGGCGCCGTCGACGGTGCTGTTGATCGGGATGGTCGCCGTGTAGGTGCCGCGCGGGACGTTGATCGGGTTGTACGTGATGGTGAGCGTCGCAGGAGAGGTCGTGCTATTCAGCGTCGCGCCCGCGATCCAGTTGGACGCGCCGGAGCCGTAGGAGATCGTGCCGCGGGAGAGCCCCGTCAGCGCGTTGGCCCCGCCGGCGCCGCCGTTCGTGATGCTCACCGTCGAGCTGCCCGGCGTGCTCGTGGCGTTGTTCCCGACCGCCGGGGGAGCGCTGACCGGTCCCACGGCGATCGTCGGCTGCTGCACCGTCATGGTGACCGTCACCGTGCGCGGCGCGACACCAGGCACCGGCGACGACACGGTGAACGTCGCGGAATGCGCTCCCGCCGCCACGTTGGTGTTCACGCCGTAGGTGACGCTCGTCGGCGCCGAGGTCGCGCCGAGCGCGAGGCCGGTGATCCAGCCGGTCGCGCCGGTCGCGCTGTACGTGACGCCAGAGAGCGTCAGGCCGCTCAGCGTCCCCGCGCCCGCGTTCCCGACGGCGATGCTCTGCGCGCCGACCGACGCCTCGCGGATCACCGTCCCGATAGCGTCGGTGATGTTGCCTGCCGTGCCGCCGAGGCTGATCTGCGGCTGCTGCACGGTCACGGTGACCGGCACGTCCTTGCTGGAGACACCCGGCGCCGCGGAGCTGATGCGCACCGTGGCGCCGTATGTTCCGGCCACCAGGGCGCTCACCTGGGGCGCGATGGTGAGCGTGGCTGGCGCCGTCGAACCACTCAGCGTCACCGCGCCCACTCCGTCGAGCCATCCCGAGGAGGCGCCGGTGTAGCTGCCCGCGACGACGCTCGCCGAGAGGCCGGTCAGCGCGCCGCCGCCCGAGTTCGTGACGTTGACGCCCTGCGAGGCGGGGTTGGAGCCGCGCGTGGCCGCGAAGGAGGTCGAGGTGGGACTTGTCGCGATGACGCCGGCCGCCGTCACCACGAACGACACCGCGATCGTGGCGCTCGGCACGCCCGGCGTGCTGGAGGTGAGGGTCACCGTCGCGGTGTGAGTCCCGACGGGGAGCGCGCCCGTCGTGGCTGTGAGCGTCAGCGTCGTCGGCGCCGTCGTGGAGGCCAGCGCGGCGGCGAGCCAGCCGGTCTGGGCGCTCGTGTAGGTGACGCCGGCGGCGAGACCGCTCAGCGTGCCGACGCCGGCGTTCGTCACGTCGATGACCTGCGGCGTGGGGCTGGGCTGCGACTCCTGCGCCGTGAACGACGCGCTCGTGCTGGACACGGCGATGGCCGCGCCGTTGGCGGCAGTGAAGGTCACCGTGACGGTGCGCGGCACCACGCCGGCGAGCGACGACGACACGGTGACCGTCGCCGTGTACGAGCCCACCGGGACCGCCGTGCTCGCCTGGAGCGTGAGGGTCGTCGGCGCCGTGCTCGCCCCGAGCGTGGCCGTGAGCCAGCCCGTCGGCTGGCCGGCCGCGTACGCGACCGAGGCCGCGAGCCCGCTCAGCGTGCCGGTGCCGACGTTGGTGACGGTGACCGCTTGGGACGCGGGAGCCGTGCCGCCCGCCTGCGCCACGAACGAGGCCGTGGTGGTCGAGAGCTGGATCACCGGGAACGGCGCCACCGTGAAGGTGACGGCCACGGTGCGCGATGCGACGCCCGCCACCGACGAGGCGACGGTCACCGTCGCGTTGTAGGTGCCGGGCGCGAGGCTGCCGGTGGTCGGCTGGAGCGTCAGCGTCGCCGGCGCCGTCGTGCGGTCGAGGCCCGCCGCGAGCCACCCCGTGGGCTGCCCCGCGGCATAGGACACTCCGGCGGTGAGCCCGCCGAGGGTGAACGGACCGCCGTTGGTGACGGCGATGGTCTGCGCCGCCGGGTTCGGCCCGGTGTGGCGCGCCGAGAACGTCGCCGTCGTGCTGCCGAGCGCGATGATCGGCGCGGCGACCGTGACGTCGATGGTCGTCGCGGCGGCCTCGCTCGTCGCCGTGACGGTGGTGGCGCCGAGCGCGACGCCGGAGAGGAGGCCCGCCTGCGAGACGGCGGCGGTGCCGGACGCGGCGGACGACCACGCGACCGCGCGCCCCGCGAGCGAGCCGCCCACCGAGTCGCGCGTGTCGGCCGCGAGCTGGAGCGTGCCGCCGAGCTGGACGACCGCGGGGCTCGGGGTCACGACGACCTGCTTCACCGGCACCGGGATCACGGTGATCGCCGCGGTCGCGCTCTTCCCCTCGCTCGTGACCGTGACGACGGCGCTGCCGACGCCGACGCCGGAGACCGTGCCGCCGGCGTCCACGGTGGCGACGCCGGTGTTGTCGCTGCTCCACGCCAGCGGGCGCCCGACGAGGACGCTGTCCTTCACGCTGAACGTCGTGGCGGCGAGCTGCCGCTGCTGGCCGAGGATGATGGTGGCGCTGGTGGGGGCGAGCGAGACGCGGTCCACGGGCGGCGGGAGCACCGTCACGGTCGCGCTGTCGCTCCGCCCATCGATCTCGGCCGTGACCACCGTGACGCCGGGCGTCAGCGCGTGCAGCATGCCCCCGCCGTCGACGGCGGCGACCGCCGGCTCGGAGCTGGCCCAGCTGACGGTCCGACCGTCGATAGCGCTGCGCGACTTGTCGAGCCCGACGGCGCTCATGGCGAGGCTGTCGCCCATGATGAGCGAGATCCCGTGCTGCGCGATGCGCACTTCGACGACGCCGCCGTCCGGGCCCGCGGCGTCGAAGCCGTCGTCGCCGCAGGAGAGGCCGACCGCCGCGACGGCGCCGAGGAGAGCGAGAGTCCACCGCCGCGTGCGGCGGCGGGGTCGGAGCGGCGGAAGTGGCGTCACGTGCGGCGGGGCGGAGGCGGCGTGGGGGCGCCAGCGGCGGGGGGCGCGCGACATCTACCGATACGAGATCGTGGAGGATCGGCGGACATGCGTGTCGGAGAACGCCCGACTATAGAGGATTGACCGCCGCCCCGAAAGGTCACGGCTCACAGGCGCGGGCGGCGCACGCGCCGCGGGGCCCCTTACCCCGTCCCCCGGACGCGGCCATCGTTCCCGGCATGACGACCGAGCGCCACACCTGGATCATCGACTCCATCGAGGAGCGCGTCGCGGCCATCGAGGTGGACGGGGACGCGGTCGTGCGGCTGCCGCAGTGGGTGCTGCCGCGCGGCGCCCGCGAGGGGGACGTGCTCACGGTCTCGCACGAGCTCGACGCCGACGGCGATCGCTCGACGCTGCGCATCGCCCTGGTCCCCGAGGCGAAGGAGCGGGCGCTCGAGCGCTCGCGGCGGCAGACGAGGAAGGGGCGGAAGGCGCCGAAGGACCCTGGAGGCGACCTCACGCTCTGACACGAGAAATGAGAAAGGAGAGAGGAGATGCGTCCCTGAAGGGCGTGTCTTCTTTCTCCTCTCTCGTTTCTAGCTCATGTCCCTGCACTCCGGCTGTGTGCTCGCCCTGTCGCTCGTCCCCCGCATGTCGCGCGTGCCGCGCTGGGGCTCGACGCGATAGCCGCCGCCGGGCGTGCCCGGGGTGCGGATGGTGATGGTGCCGTTGCGGTCCGTGCGGTACCAGGGGATGCCCGCCGCGCGCCAGAGGGCCATCGCCTGCTCGTGGACGTGCCCGTAGTCGTTCGGGCTCGCGACGCTCGCGACGATCCACGACGGGCGCACCATCTCGAGGTAGCGTCGCGTCACGCCGTTGCAGCTCCCGTGGTGGTCGGCCTTGAGGACGTCGGCGCGCATGCCGGGCGCCCGGTCGTAGTCGGCCGCGCGGTCGAACCACGCGATCGCGTCGTGCTCGGCGTCCCCGGCGAGCCACATGGTGAACGAGGCCGAGTCCGGGCCGACGAGCTTGATGGGGACGGAGCGGTCGTTGGGGCCGTCGCCGGCGATCGGCGCGGGGCGCAGGATGCGGAGCCGCGCCCCGCCGTTCATGGTGATGGTGCAGACGGCGCGCCCGTCGCCGCAGGGGTCGTCCGCGTCGCGGTAGACGAGCTCGCCGCGCGCCTCGCGCGCGCGCACGAGGTCCCGCAGCCGCGCGAGCGCCTGGTTGGCGTACGCGTCCTTCGTCTCGAAGAAGTAGCGCACGCGGATCCGGCGGCGCGGCGCGAACACCTCGCGCAGCCCCGCGTGGTGGTCGTAGTGGGGGTGCGTGAGCACGACCACGTCGAGCATGGCGCCGTTCAGGCCTAACGAGTCGAGCAGCGCGCCCATGCGGCGCGGGTCCGGGCCGCCGTCCACGAGCACGCGGCTCGTGCCGTTCGTGATGAGGACGGCGTCCCCCTGCCCGACGTCGAGCACCCGCACGACGAGCTCCGCGGGGGCGCGGGGGTCGCCGGGCGGCGCCGCGGTGTCGCCCGCCGCAGAATGGTCACGGGCGGCGGCGCCCGCGGCGCTACCTTGACCCTCGGGGGGGGCCCCCCCGGGCGAGCGTGGCCCTCCCGCCACCTGCCTCGACACCGGCGACACGAACCCCGGGTTCGCGGCCCCGGGCGTCCCGCGGTCCCCGCCCCCGAAGCGCGCCCCGGCAGGCCCCCACTGCCCCGGCGCACCGAGCGCGAGCGACGCACCCGCAGGCGGCGCGCGCCACGCCACGGAGTCCACCGTACGTCCCGCGCCGTCGGCGATCACGACCCAGTCGGCGCCGTTGGCGAGCGCGATCCCACCGCCGTACTCGTAGGCCGCGCGCACGCCGCCGTTGGCCGCGACGCGCGCGTCGCGCGCGAGCACCGCCCACGCGCCGGGGGCGAGCGGCACGGAGCGCGCGACGCGGTGCGGCGTGTCGCCGCGCGACCGGATCGTCCACCCCGCGAGATCCACCGCCGCGTCGCCGGCGTTGTGGACCTCGATCCACTCGCCGCGCTCGTCAGGCACGGCCCGAGGGTCGGCCATGATTTCGGTGACCATCACGCGCGGCCGGGCCTGCGCCACCGCGCCCCCCGACGCGCCGCGCGCGCCCCCGGCCGCGTCGTCGCCCGCTCGGCCGCAGACGGCGAGGAGGACGGCGCCGAGCGCCGCGAGAGCCACCGTCGCGCGATGCATGCGCGAATGGTGCAGCGACGGCCGCGCCGCGGGAAGCCGCGCCGGTCGGCGCCTCAGCGCGGCGGCCCGCGCCTCGTGTCCGAAGGGACGGTGCGGACCTGCCGGCGCGGATCGCCCGGCTCGACGTCCAGCACGCTGTCGCGCCGGTGGACCGGCGCGCTCGCGACCGGCCGCGTCACGGCGTCTCGAGCAGGCGGCGGCGTGTGCCGTCGCGCGAGACGACCACGCGCGGGGCGATCACCCGCTCCCACTCGTCGCCCGCGACGGCCGGGAGCGATCCGCCCGACAGCGCCGCGCCTAGCACGTACGTGTCCCGCGCGTCGTAGTTGACCTCGTAGCCGAGGTCGCGGAACGCCCCCACCGTGATGGCGCTGAGCGGGCGCACGGTGCCGGTCATGTAGCCCGTCATGAGCTCCGACTGGAAGGTCGTCTCGCGCCAGTGCGAGCCCGCCGTCCCGGCGCCGCCGACGTTCTCGATCGGCACGCCCCCCGCGCACGCGACCTCGCCGCCCGCGTCGCGGCAGCTCCGCCAGCCGTTCGCGCCCGTGAAGGCCGGGTCCGTGGTGCCGAGCGCCGTCGCGATGCCGAAGTAGTTGAAGAACCCGGCGCTGAAGCCGAGGACGTGAATCATCTCGTGGAGGACGACGTCGACGAGCGCACCCTTCGCGGCCAGCGCCGCCACGTCCGCGGCGTCGAACGCCATGATCCCGACGAGGGGAAGGCGCCCGGAGGTCTCGTCGCGGACCACGCAGGGGCCCGCCTGCGCGAGGATCCGCCCCACCCCGTCGATCGGCGCGACCTGCGCGTAGATCACGATGTCGTCGATCGTCCCGGTGAAGTTGGGAAGCCCTCGCACGCCGCAGAAGTCGGATATGTCGAGGACGCTCTCGACGGTGACCGGCGGCTGGTCGCCGACGATGATGCCGCGCAGCCGCGCCGCCGCCGCCGTGAACGCCGCCTGCTGCGCCGGCGTCGCCGAGCCGACGAAGCGTACGTCGATGTCGAAGCTCGTCCGCACGGTCGCGGTGGCGGTCGCCGCGAGCCGCGCGCCGGCCGTGGCGACGACGCTCTGCGGGACCACCGAGCGCGCGAGCGTCCACGCGGGCGCGGCGACGGTGCCGTCGGCGCCCGTCGTCCTGGTGACCACGCCGGCGGTCGCGCCCTCGAGCGTGCCGCCGCCCGACGCCTTCATCGCGACGGCGACGCCGGCGACGCCGTTGCCGAGCCGGTCGCGCACGGCGAAGCGCACCGGCGCGTCGAGCGTGCGCCCCGCCGCCGTGGCCTGCTCGCCCCCGTCGAGGACGACGAGCGACGCGGGCACGCCGGCCGGCCCCGTGCCCGAGTCGCGGCACGCCGCGACGGCGGCGAGCGAGAGGGCGGCGGCGGCACACCGCCGCGCGCGGCGCGCGATCCTGGTCATGGCGACTCCGGTCCGACGTGGGCGCGCGCACGCCTACGTCGGCCGTCGGACTACGACGGTGCGCTCGTCGGCGCGGTCGCGAGGAACTTCGGCGATCGGCGGTGTTTCGTGGCCTGCTCGTACGCGTAGGCGAGCGCGATCAGCCGCGGCTCGCTCCACGCACCGCCGAAGAAGCTGATCCCCACGGGGAGCTCGGCCAATTGGCCCATAGGGACAGTCACGTGCGGATAGCCCGCGACGGCCGCCGGCGTCGACACGCCGCCCGTGAAGTGGTCGCCGTTGACGAGATCGGTCGGCCACGCCGGGTTGCCCGTGGCGGCCACGAGCGCGTCGAGCCGGTGCGTGCGCATCGCGAGGTCGATCCCGCCGGCGCGCGAGAGCTGCCGGCACTTCGCGAGCGCCGTGCGGTAGGCGGGCGTCGTGAGCGGCCCCTTCTTCTGCGCCATCACGAAGATCTCCTGCCCGAACCAGGGCATCTCGCGCTCGGCGTTCCGCTCGTTGAACTCGATGAGGTCGGCGAGCGTGCGGTGCGGCACCGACGCCGGCAGCGTCGCGAGGTACGCGTTCAGGTCCGCCTTGAACTCGTAGAGCAGCACCTCGAACTCGGCGTCGTCGTACTTGCCGCGCGACGCGAGCGGCGCGTCCACCACCGTCGCGCCCGCGGACTTCATCGCGGCGACGGCGTCGTCGAGCAGGCGGTCGACGTGCTGGCTGAACCCGCCGTAGTTCCGCGCCACCCCGATGCGCGCCCCGCGAAGCGCGGCGGCGTCGAGGTAGCGCGTGTAGTCCTGCTGCACGTGACCGGCGGCGCGCGCCGTGGCGGCGTCGCGCGGGTCCGCGCCGGCGAGCACGCCGAGCAGCGCGGCGGCGTCGGCCACGGTGCGCGCCATCGGCCCGGCCGTGTCCTGCGTGTGCGAGATGGGAATGATCCCCGCGCGGCTCACGAGCCCCACCGTGGGCTTGATGCCGACGATGCCGCACGTGGCCGCGGGGCAGACGACGGAGCCGTCGGTCTCCGTGCCGACCGCGGCGGCCGCGAGGTTCGCGGCGGGCGCGGCGCCGGACCCCGAGCTCGAGCCGCACGGGTTGCGGTCGAGCACGTACGGGTTGCGCGTCTGCCCGCCGCGCCCGCTCCAGCCGCTCGTCGAGCGCGTGGAGCGGAAGTTCGCCCACTCGCTCAGGTTCGTCTTGCCGAGGATCACGGCGCCCGCCTCGCGCAGCCGCGCGGCGACGCCCGAGTCGTGCGGCGCGACGGACCCCGCGAGCGCGAGCGACCCGGCGCTCGTGCGCATGCGGTCCGCCGTGTCGATGTTGTCCTTGATGAGGACGGGGATGCCGTGCAGCGGCCCACGCACGCGCCCCTCGCGCCGCTCCCGGTCCATCCGCTCGGCGATCTCGAGCGCGTCGGGGTTCGTCTCGATGACGCTGTTGAGCCGCGGCCCCGCCGCGTCGACGTCGCGGATGCGCTGGAGATACTGCTCGGCCAGCGCGCGCGCCGTGAAGCGCCCGCTGCGCATCCCGTCCTGGAGCTCGGCGATGGTCATCTCCTCGAGCTCGAAGGCGCCCGCGGCGCCGGCCTCGGACGACGGCCCTCGGCCCTCGGCCTGCGAAAGAGCGGCCGAGGGCACCCGCCCGCCCAGGCCGAGGGCCCCAGCCGCGATGCCCGCCCGCAAGAAGTCACGCCGTCCGATGTCGCTCATGCACCCATTCCGTGATGTCGTTCGCCCCGCGGTCCCGCCCGTCGTCGAGCGCGGTCGCGGGGGCGAAGATGGGCGGCGTGCGAAGGCGGCGGAAGGCCGTCGCGCTAGGAGCCGGCGCGCCGCGCGCCGACGGTCGCGCCCGCGCGCCCGCGCCGGATCGCGCGGCCCGGCACGGCGCCGTCGACGAGCCGCTCGCCGCGCACGACGGGCGTCCCGTTCACCAGCACGTGGACGATGCCGCCGGAGAACTGGGCCGGCTCCTCCACCGTCGCGCGATCGATGACCCGCGCCGGGTCGAACACGGTGACGTCGGCGTCGGCGCCCGCGCGCAGCCGCCCCTTCGTGCGGAGCTGCGGCACGCTCGCCTCCATCCGCCTCGCCGGCAGGTACGTCATCCGACGGATCGCCTCGGGGAGCGAGAGCGCGCGCTGCTCCCGCACGTAGCGGCCGAGCACCCGCGCGAAGGTTCCCGCGAGGCGCGGGTGGCCGCGGTGGTTCACGAACGGCACCGCGTCGCTCGCGATCATCACCGTGGAGTCCGCGAGCGCGAGCGTCACGGCGGAGTCGGGCATCGCGTCGAGCCAGACGACGAAGCCGCCCTCCGCGCGGCGCTTCCGATAGGTCTCGGCAGTGAGGTGCTCGCCGGTCGCCACCCACACGAGGTCCTCGAAGCGCATCTCTCCGCGGGCGACGCGCGCCTCGGTCGAGTCGAAGATCGGCGACTGGAGCGCGGTCGAGCTGGCCGTGTATGGATAGGCCTCGGCGGTCACGTCCACGCCGTGCTCGCGCGCGCGCCGGATGACGCGGAGCATGAGCCCCGCTTCCGCGCCGCCGGTGGAGTTGACGTGCACGATCTGGAGGCTGGCGCCGGTGCCGATCGCGTCCGTGAGCACCTCCTGGAGCCCCGCGAGGCCCCCGGTCCGCAGGTGCGTGAAGCAGATCACCCGCCGCTCGGCGCAGAGCTCGAACACGCGGTAGATCTCGCGCGCGGACGCCGCCGGCGTGTACGCAATGCCGATGCCGATGCCGAGCGCGCCCTCGTCGAGCCCGCGCGCGAGCGCGGTGCGCACGCTGTCGAGCAGCGCCGGCGTCGTCGGGGTGTGGGACCACCGCGTGCGCGTGTCCTGGCCGAGCGTGCTCCAGCCGGCGGTCTCCTCGCCCACGGTCCAGCGCCGCGCGCCGGCGTGCGCCACCGCGCCGCCGTAGTTCACTCTGGACCGCCCGTCGCGCTCGGCGTAGAAGCGTGAGACGGGCCACACGCCCAGCTCGAGCTCGAGCGCGGTGGTGACGCCGTCCATGGCGTAGTAGCCGTAGCTCTCGTCGTCGTGGCCGTGCGCGTGCAGGTCGATGAAGCCGGGCGCCACGACGAGGCCGCGGGCGTCGAGCGTGTCTCGCCCGCGGATGGGCGCGGCCGTGACGACCCCGATGCGGCCGCCGACGATGCCGACGTTGCGCGTCGCGTCGAGCCCAGACTCGGGGTCGATCACGCGGCCGCCGAGGATGACGCGGTCGTAGACCGGTCGCGGCGGCTGTGCGCCCGCGGGCGAGGCGAGCGCGATGGCGGCGACGGCGGCGACGGCGGCGAGCGCCCCGGGCGTCGCGCGGCGGCGTGGCGCGGGCATGTCGGACCTCCCCGGCGAGAGTCCGGCAACCATACGCCGCCAGTCAGGGACCCGCCAGCGCCGCGCGCCGGGGCGCCGACGCCGTCACTCGCTCCGGGAGTCCGACACGACCGCGCGGGTGGGCCCTACGACCAACTCCGGTGTGCCGCGCCGGGCGTTAGGTATCGAAGACCACCCGTCGTGAGGCAATCCATGACACGCATCTCCGGACGCTGGCGCCGCACGGCCCTTCGGATGCTGCTCCCGATGGGGGCGGGCGTGCTGCTGTGGTCGCGGGTGGGCACGGGATCGCCGTTCGACCCGCCGGTGCGCCTCGTGGCGAGCCTCTCGAGCCGCACGCTCAGGGTGATCGAGGACGGCGACGTCGTGCACACCTACGGCATCGCCGTGGGTCGGCCGAGGTACCCGACCCCGACAGGCTCCTTCCGCACGGGCACGATCGACTGGAACCCGCGATGGACTCCGCCGCCGAGCGACTGGGCGCGCAACAAGAAGCCTCGCGCGCCCGGCGACCCCGCGAACCCGATGCAGGGGGTCAAGATCTACTTCAAGCCGCCCTACTACTACATCCACGGGACGAACAACCCCGAATCGATCGGCGAGGCGGCCTCGCACGGATGCATTCGCATGACGGCGGAGGACGCGATCGATCTCGCGCGACGCATCGAGCGGGCCGGCGGCAGCGTGCCGCTCCAGATCCAGCACTGACGGAGAGGCCGCGGAGCACGCGGCCTCTCTCGTTCCGTCTAGCGTCGATACGTGTGCGGCACCGGCGCGGCCTCGCCGGAGAGGTCCTGCACGATCGTCACCTGGTCGCCGTCGACCACTGCGGTGAACGCGACGTTCTGCATCCAGTTGGACTCGCAGGCGAGCGTCGCGCCGGTGCGCGTGCAGAAGCCGAAGTCGTTGACGTCGCTCACGACGGCCGCGCTGCCGTCCACCCAGCTGCTCAGGTCCACGTGATGGATGTATCGCGTGCCGCCGTCGGTGAGCCTCAGGACGCCGGAGTTCGCGCGAATCAGGAGGTCGTGCTCCCCTCCGTCGTCGTCCACGTAGGTGCCGTCGTAGATCGGGGTGGGCACGTCGCGGTCGACGATGCGGGCGAGCTCGTAGAGGCCGTCGATCGAGTCCGCGTCCGGCCCCGAGGGGTCGTCGGAGCAGGCGAGAGCGAACGCCGATAGAAGCAGCAGCGCGAGGCGGCGCGGGCGGAGCATGGCGGACATGGTAAGCTCTTGGGGGTGGTGTGAAATACTCTCACCGCCGTCGACCCACGCCGGGCGCGGCAGGTCACACCTCGGATGTTATCTTACGAAACGGCCGAGGGCCGAGGGCCGAGGGCGTGCTCAGGGCACCAGCCGGTACCCGAGCTTCCACACCG
>JBJMNJ010000449.1:0-12219 GCA_045804325.1 Gemmatimonadaceae bacterium | reverse complement strand
GGGGGCGCTGCCGGGCGAGCCGGAGGTGGTCACGAGGCTCGCGCCGGCGACCTTGCCCTGGAGCACGGCGACCGGCGAGCCGACGGACGGCACCTCGCGGAGCTGCGTGTTGTCCACGACGCTCACGGCGAACGGCGTCTTGCGCTGGGACGTGGCCTCGCTGACGCCCGTGACGACGACCTGCTCGAGGTTGAGCACGTCGCGCTCGAGGCCGAAGTCGCGCGTCACGTTGGCCGTGACGTTGTTCAGCGGGACGCGCACCGGCTTGTAGCCGATCATGCGCGCGATGAGGTTCACGGCGCGGCCGCGGAGGCGGGTCTGCTCCACGGTGAAGTTGTAGCGCCCGTCCTCGCCCGCGATGCCGCCGGCGCCGAGGTCCGGGATCCCGACGCTCGCGCCGGGGAGCGGCTGCCCACCCTGAGCCGTGACGCGCCCGCTGAAGACGATGCTCTGTGCTGATGCGATGCTCGCCGCCAGCGTCACGGCGAGCAGGGCGTTTGGTACGGCGAGCACCCTGAGGAACCATCGACGATGCATGACCGACCTCGCTGAAAAGGGAGGTGACACCGGAGGAGGGAGGGGATGGGTGGGCCCTCGGTCCGGCGACTCGTGCAGGCTCGGCCAATAGGCAGTGTCGGGCGAAAGCTGTCAAGACTTCGTAAGGAAGCCTGACAGCTAATTGTTAAGCACGCCGCACGGACTTACGTCCGCCCGGCCCGCGGATTGCCACTTGGGCGCGGGACCGGTAACGTGGTCCCCGGTCGCCCGCCCGGGCGCCCAGACGTCGACCTCGTGGCCGGAGGAGGCGCGCGATGTTCCGACGACTAGGACCGACACGCCTGCCCCTGGTGTGGGGCCTGGCGATGGCGCTCCCGATGGGCGACGCGGGTGGGCAGTCCCCGCCCTACGACCCGCGCGCCGTGCCGACGGCGCCGGCTCGGCTGATCGGTCGCGTGGTGGACCGCGCCACGGGCGCCCCGGTGGCCGGCGCCGCCGTCTCGCTCGTGGACGGCGAGCGCGAGGTGCGCTCCGACTCGACGGGCCGCTTCGCCCTGCTCGGCCTTCCGAGCGGGCTCCAGCGCCTCCGCGTGAGCGCCGAGGGGTGGGCGACGACCACGGTCCTCGTGAGCCTCCGGCCGGGGCGCGAGGTGGAGCGGACCATCGAGCTCAAGGGCACCGGCCAGGCGGCCGCGCAGGGCCTCGCGCCGGTCACGGTCAAGGCCTCGGCGGACGCCGTCGGCAGCTACCGCCTCGCCGACTTCGACCGGCGGCGGCGCTCGGGGCGTGGGCACTACCTGTCGGAGGAGGACATCCTCCGGAGCGGCGCGTCGAACCTGCTGGACGCCACTCGCGGGCTCCGCGGCGTGAGCCAGGAGTGCGGCGGGTACGAGGCCGGGGGCGGCGTCGGCTGCCGCGTCCACATGGTGCGCGCGAAGCGCAACTGCGCACCGGACTACGTCGTGGACGGGCGCGAGGACAACATGTTCGGATCCTCCACGCCCATCCGGGACATCGTCGCCCTCGAGCTCTACACGGGGCCGTCGGACATGCCCGCGGAGTTCGGCGGCGTCTCGGGCGGGTGCGGCGTCGTCGTGATCTGGACGCGCGCCGGGCCAGTGCGGCGGACCGGATCGCGCTGACGTTCGTGCGGGACGATCCCGGCCGCCGCCCATGCCCATGGCGCGGCGGCCGGGGCGCTCGTATGGTGGGGCCTCATGCGAGACCCCCTCGTGCGCGTCGTCGCCCCGCTCGCACTCGCCCTGCTCGCCCGGGCGGCCGCCGCCCAGGCGCCGCGCGAGGGCACCCTGGTGGGCACCGTGCAGGACGAGGAGGCGCACCCGGTCGAGGGCGCGCGCGTGCGCGCCGAGCGGCGCGGGGGCGCGCCGGCGCGCGAGGCCCTCACCGACGCGCGCGGCGCCTTCCGCATCCCCGGGCTCCCGGTCGGGATCTACGCGCTCACGGTGCGTCGCATCGGCTTTCGCGAAGCCGAGCTCACGAGCCTGCGACTCGCCGCCGACTCGGCGAGCGTGCGCGTGACGCTGAGCCGCGCGCCGCGGCGGCTCTCCACCGTGGTCGTCGAGACGTCGCCCGTGGCCGTGGACGCCGACACGCCGGAGCTCTTCGCGCGCCTCGAGCGGGACGCGACGGTGCTGCTCCCGAGCGGCCGGGACGCCTCGAGCCTCACGGCGCTCGTGCCGGGCGCGCGCAAGGACGCGCTGTGGGGCGGCGCGGGCGGCGCCGCGAACGACTACCGGCTCGACGGCGTGTCGGTCTCGCACCCCGGGCTCGGCGGCGACTTCCTCGTGCCGAGCGTGGACTGGATCGACGCGCTGGAGGTGCGCGGGCCGGCGGCGGGGGCGGAGTACGGCAACTTCCAGGGCGGCATCGTCAACGCGGTGACGCGCACCGGCACGAACCGCCGCGAGGTCCTCCTCCGCACGAACTACGAGTCGCCGCGGCTCACGGCCACGAACTTCAACCTGGACGAGCAGGGGTCGGAGCAGGCCGGGCGGCGGGAGGTCGCCGGGGAGGCGCTGGGGCCCATCGCGCGCGACCGGCTGTTCTACTTCCTCGCGGGGCAGCTCGTGCGGCGCGAGCTGCGCGCGCCGAACCTGCAGACCGCCGCGGGGAGCGACTTCCTCGCCGCGCAGGAGTCACACGACGACCTGCGCGCGCTCGGAAAGCTCACCTGGCTCCCGGCGCTGGGCGAGCGCGTGGACGTGCTCCTGGGCACGGCGCGCGGGAGCGTGGAGCGCGCCGGGCTCAACGGCCTGGACGACCCGAGCTCGGCGTGGCGCGTGCACGCGCCGACGACGTTCTACGAGGCCACGTGGACCCGCGCGCGGCGCGCGAGCAGCACGGTCGACGTGCGCGTGGCGGGCTTCACGGCGCGCGAGGCGCGCCGCGGCTACGAGGGCGGCGACGTGCCCGGCGTGCAGCTCTTCCGGCTCGGCCGGCAGCCGACGTACGTGAACGCCGCCTTCGACGAGCGGCGCGAGCCCGCCAGCCTCAGCGGCAGCGCGACCTGGACGGGGTGGGGCCACGCGCTGGGCGCCGAGCACCGCCTCGTGCTCGGCGGCGAGGCGACGCGCGGGACGTGGCACTACACGCGCACGCGCAACGGCGGCGTGACGTGGCGCCCGTACGCCACCGGCCAGTACGCGGCGCTCGCGCCGGACGACGCGGCCACCTGGGGCACGACGGCCAGCGAGTGGGGCGGCGAGACGCGGCTGCACAGCGACGTGGCGAGCGGCGCCCTGTTCGCCCAGGACTACGTCTCGTTGGGGACGCGGGTGACGCTCGCGCCCGGGCTCCGCCTCGGGAGCTGGGCGGGCGGCCTGACGCCGGCCTGCGCGCCGGCGGGGGGCGAGCGCTGCCGCGGGCGCATCACCCCCGTGTGGACGGCGGCGCTCGCGCCGCGCATCGGGGCCGCGTGGGACGTGACCGGCCGCGGCGACCTCGCCCTCAAGGCGCACTGGGGACGCTTCCACCAGGGGATGCAGGCGCACTTCTTCGACCGCGCGGAGGGCGCGAACGCCTACACGAACCGGCGCTTCTACTACTTCTCGCCGCCGCTGTCGGACGCGAGCGCGACGTTCACCGAGGCGCTGCGCGACTCGCTCACGGGCCCCGGGGGCTTCTCGCCGTTCTACGACGACTTCGTGTCCGACGAGGCGGGGCGCGTCGAGGGCTACAAGCAGCCCTACGTGGACCAGACGGCGCTCGGCGTGGAGAAGGGGATCGGCGCGCACTGGAAGGCGGAGGCGCTGTACCTGCACCGCGTGAACCGCAACATCGTCGGCCTCCTGGACCGCAACCTCGCGGCGAACTTCCAGGTGCTCCACAACGTGAAGGTCGAGCACCGGCTCGGCTTCGGCGAGATCCTCGACGCGAAACTCCAGCCGCTGGTGCTGCCCGAGGTCTACATCTCGAACGCCGACATCATCGCGATGCTCGAGGAGCTCATCGCGACGGACCGCCCGGCCCGCATCCTCGGCTTCACCGGGGCGGACATCCCGCGGCTGCAGACGTCGCGGGACCTGGTGCTCACGACGCTGCCCGGCGCGCGCCGCCGCTACGACCAGCTCACGGTCGCGCTGCGCTCGGAGTACGGGGCGTGGCGCGGCCAGGGCTCGGTCACGTTCGCGAAGCTGCGCGGCAACGTCGCCGGCGCGACGGGCCACGGGATCGGGAGCACGGGCTTCACCGCCGGGCCGTTCGTGCGGCCCAACGAGGCGATCAACTTCGCCGGCAACCTGCCGGACGCGATGGAGATGGAGGCGAAGCTGTGGGCGGCGGCGCGGCTGCCGGGCCGCGCGCAGGCGGGCGTGGTCGTCACGCACATCCTCGGCGAGCGCTTCACGCCGACGTTCGAGCTCGCGGGGCGCTACCGCTACGTGGACAGCACGGGCTCGGAGATCCCGGTGGAGCTGTTCCGGGGCGTGGCGGGGCAGACGATCTTCCTCGAGTCGCGCGGCTCGCGGCAGTACGCGAGCCGGACCAACGTGGACCTGCACGTCGAGTGGCGCCCGCCCGCGCGCCTCGGCGACCGTCTCCTGCTCGCGGCCGACGTGTTCAACCTCACGGGCTCGGACGCGATCGTGCTCGTGAAGACGAACGCGGACGACCAGGAGCGGGGCGACGCGGCGTCGTACCTCGGCGCGCCGAGGCTGCGCGTGCCGCCGAGAACGGTGCGGCTGGGGTTGAGAATCGAATAAGGTGCCCTCAATCCTCGGCCCTCGGCCCTCGGCCTGCTCCCGGGCTTCCTCGCGGCGCCAACGGCGTACACGGCCGCCACGCCGCGTACCCCGTTCCGCGGCCGAGGGCCGAGGGCCGAGGGCTATCGACCGAGGGCCGAGGACTATTGGCCGAAGGCCGCGGGCCTCGCCAGCGTGACCTCGCGCTGCCCCGGCTTCAGCGGCACCGTCTGCTCGGTGCCGCCGGGCCAGTGGATCGAGAGCGCGCTCGCGCCGGGCGGGAGGGCGAGGACCGTGGTCGCGGCGTCCATCGACCAGTAGCCGCTGCCCGCGTGCAGCTCGCGCGCGGGGCCGCGGGCCGCGCCCGCGACGACCTGCACGCGCGCGCCGATGCCCCAGGGGTTGTCCGGGCCGGCGGAGAGGCGCACGCGGAGGCCCGGGCGGGCGCCGCGGTTGTGCCAGAGCGTCGTCGCCGCGCCGTTCTGTGAGACCGCGAGGTCCACGCGCCCGTCGGCGTCGTAGTCCGCCGCGGCCGCGCCGCGTCCGTCGCCGATGACGCGGATGCCGGCGCGGCGCACGCCGAGCGGGCGGAAGCCGCCGCGTCCGTCGCCGAGCAGGACGAGGCCCGCGCCCGCGTCGAAGCGCGGCGTCTCGATGGCCGTCGGCGAGAAGTTCTGCGCGAGGAAGACGTCCTCGCGACCGTCGCCGTCGTAGTCCGCCACCACGGCCGCGAACGCCGGCGCGAGCTGCGCGAGGGCCGGGAGCGGGTGCGCCTCGAAGCTGCCGCCCCGGTTGAGCAGCACCGTGTGGTCGAACGTCGTCGCGCCGATGCGGACGGCCGACTCGCTCGCGTCGCCGAGGACGTCGTCCACCGACGCCTTGCTGTACTCGGTGAACGTCGCGAAGCGGTTGCGGATCTCGGGCACGGCGATCGCGAGGCGCGAGAACGACTCGAGCGGCATCTCGCGCCCGCTGGCCGAGTCGCGGCGGGCGAAGAGGAGCCCGACGCCGCCGCCGCCGAAGTTGCCCGTCACGAGCGTGTAGGGGCGATCCGCCGTCGCCTGCCACGGCGTGTTGCGCCCCCAGCTCGTCACCACGAGGTCCATGCGCCCGTCGCCGTCGAAGTCGCCCGCGGCGAGGCCGTTCCACCGACTGGTGCGTCCGGAGAGTCCCCAGTCGCGCGTGACGTCGCGCAGCCGGCCGCCCTCGTTATGGAAGACCCGCACCGGTCCCCACTCGCTCGTCGTCACGAGCTCCGGCCGGCCGTCGCCGTCGAGGTCCGTGAACAGCGCGGCGGACGCGAGGCCGATGGCGGCGAGCGCGCGCTCGTTCGCGGCGTCCGGCGCCCAGCCGCCGTCGGGGAGTCGGCGGAAGAGGCGCGAGCGGGCGGGGAGCGGCCACGCGCCCGGGATGGCGCGGGCGCCGACGAACAGGTCGAGCCGCCCGTCGCCGTCCACGTCGCCGAGCGCCAGCGGACCGACGCTGGCGGTGTCGGGCGACGCGAGCGGCGTGGCGGCGCCGGCGGCGCCACCCTTCACCGGGAACGACAGCACCGGCGCGATGCGCAGCGCCTCGTCCGCGGAGAGCGCCTCGTAGCTCGACTGGCCCGCGACGAGCGCGAGGGCGCCGCCGGGCGCCGGCACGGGGAGCACCGTCGTGAGGTCCCAGCGCGCGGGCTCGCCCGCGACGGACGCCGGGGCGAAGCGCGCGCCGGCGTTGCGCAGCACGGCGAGCCGGCCGCCGCGGCCCGCGCCCACCACGAGGTCCTCGCGCCCGTCGGCGTCCACGTCCACCCAGCTCAGGCCGGGGCCGAGCTGGCTGAAGCGGTTCGGGAGGAGCGGCTGGCGGCGGTAGTCGTCGAATATGGAGTCGGTGTGCACGTGACCGCCGAGGAGCGCCGTCGCGTCCTCGAAGAGCCCCGCGGCCGCGGAGTCGGGCGCCGCGGCGAGCGTCGCGCCGGCCGCGGGCTCGTCGATCTCGTAGAGGCGGTTGGGGTGCGCGGCCACGGTGCTCACCCGGCCGCTGCGCCAGTGAACCTCCACCTGCACCAGGCTGTCCTTGCCCGTGGCGAAAGCCAGCAGCGGGTCGCTGCTGGAGAGGTAGTAGCCGGTGGGCGCCACCTGCCGCGCCTGCTCGGGGAGCGACGGCGCGCGCACGACGACGGTGGCGCCGACGCCCGCGACGTTCGGCGCCGCGCCGCGGAGGCGCACCGCGATGCGCGGCGCGGCCGTGCGCGCGCGGTAGACGACGGGCGCGTCGTTCAGGCGCGTGGCCACCACGTCGAGGTCGCCGTCGCCGTCGAGGTCCGCGGTCGCGAGGCCGTTCGTCACGGCGCTGTCCGCGCCGAAGCGCCAGCGGGCGCTCGCGTCGGCGAACGTGAGGTCGCCGTTGTTGCGGAAGGCCACGGAGTGCGCCGCGTGGCGGGGGAACTGGCCCTGCTCGCGGTTCCACGGCACGCGCGGGAAGCTGTTGCGGATGCGCTCGAACGTGTCGGCGTCGCGCACGTCCCAGTGGTGGCCGTTGACCACGAGGAGGTCCTCGAAGCCGTCGAGGTCCACGTCCACGAAGGCCGAGCCCCACGTCCACTCGCTCGCGGCGACGCCGGCGGAGAGCGAGACGTCCGCCCACGTGCCGTCGCCGCGCGAGACCTGGAGCATGTTGCGCATCCACTGCTGCCGGTCGGCGGCGAGGCCGACCTGCTTCGGGACGGGCGTGTTCACGGGGAACTGCGTCTGCCGCTTCGCGAGCGACGGGCTCATCATGTCCGCCGTGAAGAAGTCGACGTGCCCGTCGCGGTTCACGTCGGCGAAGTCCACGGACATGCAGGTGTTGCTCGTCTCGCGCATCGCGAGCGCCGGCACGAGGCGGAAGCGGCCGTGCCCGTCGTTCAGCCAGAACTGGTCGGGGTCCTCGAAGTCGTTGCAGACGTAGAGGTCCGGCGCGCCGTCGCCGTTCACGTCGTAGAAGCGCGCGGCGAGCGTGAAGAAGTCCGGGTCCTCCGCGAGCGGCCGGCCCGTCTCGTCGAGGAAGCGCGATCCCGCCATCGCCTCGCGCGCGAAGTGGCCCTTGCCGTCGTTCAGGAAGAAGAGGTCGGGCTCCGCGCGCTGCGAGCGCATGATGCCGCCGAGGTCCGGGCGGTCCTCGATGCGGTACTCGGACGCCCAGCGCGGCTCGACGCGGTACTGGCCTCCGACCTTCCGCACCACCTGCTCGAACGAGCGGTCCTGCGGCGAGTGGACGTCGAGCGCGTTGCGCGTCTTGTACGTGCCGACGTAGAGGTCGAGGTCGCCGTCGCCCTCCACGTCCGCGAGCGTGAGGGCCGCGGAGGCGAAGCCGCGGGCGTCGAGCCCGCTCCCCGGCGTCGCGTTCGTGAAGTGCCCCTTGCCGTCGCCCGTCCAGAGCTCGAGGGGCCCGCCGAGCGTGCCGACGAGGAGGTCGAGGTCGGCGTCGCCGTCCACGTCGGCGAACGCGGCGCTCAGCGTCGCGAGCCCGTCGGTCCGGATGCCGCTCGCCGCCGTGACGTCGGTGAACTTCAGGTCGCCGTCGTTGTGATAGAGCGCGGCGGGGCGCTCGACCGACGCGACGAACGCGTCCGGCAGCCCGTCGCCGTCGACGTCGCCGAGCGCGACCCCCGCGCCGATGAGGAGGTTGCGGTTGGCGAGCGCGTGCTCGTCCGCGACGTCGTTGCGGTGCGCGAGGCCCGTCTGGCGCGGGCCGAGCTGGGTGAAGCCGGCCTCGCCGCGGCGGGGCACCGCGAGCGCGCGCCAGCGGTAGCCCGACTCCTGGTGCCACGACACGTCGGTCGGCGCCGCGCAGGCCGCGGCAACGAGCGCCGCGAGCGCGAAGGTGGCGGCGGTGCGCGGCCTCGTCAGGCGCCCTTCCGCGTCCGGAGCCGGGCGACGACCTTCGCGCCGATGCACTCGCCCTGGCGCACCCCGTCCATCACCGCCGGCATGTAGTGGATGCCGCCGTACACGCGCGAGATCGCGACCTCGTCGCGCGCCGCGCTGAAGGAGCGGAAGTGCCGCGGCGCGCGGCCGATGTCGACCTGCGTCGAGTCGTCGAAGGCGATCGTGTCGCCGAGCGTCGCGATGAGGACGCGCGAGGCGGCGGCCGACAGGGTCGAGTGGCCCGACGGGTACTCGGGGAAGGGCGGCGTCGCGAACAGCGGCGCGAAGTGCGGGTCCATCACCTTCTGCACGTAGCTCACCGGCCGCACGACGAGCGAGCGGAACTTCTCCTTCCAGCAGCCGACGAAGGCGTCGTGGATCGCCATCGTCGTCAGCGCGTAGAGCTCCGCCGCCTGCTCGGCGTCGAGCCCGCGGCGCGGGATCATCTGGTTGACGACGCTCACCCAGTGGAAGCCCGGCGTCCCCGTGGCCACGGGGTTGTCCGACCAGAACAGCGCGACCTCGCGCTTCTCGGCCGTCACGACGCTCGCGGAGTCGTAGAGCTCGCGCGCCATCGTCCAGAAGGGCGAGCCCTTCGCCTCGGAGTACGCCGGGGGCGTGCCGGCCGGGCACTCGTCGCCGTCGCGCAGGACGAACGTGCGCAGCGTGCCCCAGTACGGCTCCGTCGGGCGCACGGGATTGAAGGTGGGGAGCGTCGTCCTCGGGTTCGCGGCCTTCGGCCGGTTCACGAAGAGCTGCCGCTCGGAGGCGCGCGACGGGTCGAGCGCCGTGCCCGGGTCGCTCGCGAGCACGACGTCCGACTCGCCGGAGAGCCCCTGCGGCACGTACTGGTCGGTCGTGACCGTGTTCACCCACTGCCCGAGCTGCGTCGGCGGTGCCCAGGGGCGTCCGCGCGTGGCGAAGAATCCGTCGGTCGCCGCCCACGCGAGGATGGCGTGGCCGAGCGCCTCGCCGTGGCGCTCCGAGCGCTCGCGCAGCTCGTCGTCGACGCCCTGCGTGCGGCGCGCGGCGACCTGCGCGGCGGCGAGCGAGTCGATCGTGCGGCGCGTGCTCGCGAACCCGTCGCGGAAGAGCGAGTCGAGCACCACCCGCTCGGCGGCGGCGGCCGCGACGGCGCCGTCCACGGCCCGGCCGCCCGGCGGGGCCGGCAGACGCTCCAGCCCGTTCACCTGCCCGGCGAGGGAGCGGAGGCGCGAGCCGGGGTCGGCGGCGAGGCCCTCGTAGAGCGCGATGGCGCCGTACGCCGAGATGCGCGCCGCGACGGGGGGACCGAGGCGCTCGCTGCGCACGAAGGCGAGCGTGGTGCGGAGCCACTGCGCGACCAGCTGCGGGTCGGCGGGGGCGGGGCGCCGGGCGCACCCGGCGAGCAGTGCCGCGAGGAGGACGAACGCGCGGCGGAGGCGGAGCGGCGGCATGGCGGCGAGACGGCAGGGAGGGAACGGCGTGGCTGCCTGTGGGAGCCCCGAGGGGGCGCCGCCATTTTACGGCCGGGGACTCGTTCCGGCAAATGTCTCCGGGCCGGGACCGGCCCGGCCCCGCCCGGTTGCTGGCCGTTGGGAGCGGCCTTACCTTCGCCCTCAACCTACCCCCCAAGGAGGCTCGGCCATGGTCCTGCTTCGTCGCACCATCCTTCCGCTGGTGTCGCTCGCGGCGGCCGCCTGCGCCTCGGCCGGGACGAGCGGCGGTTCCTCGGGGCGCACCGCCCGCTGGAGCGCGACCCTCAAGCAGCCGACGATGTCGTCCTCCGCCGTGATCTCGGCCGGCGTGGCGCAGGCGCAGGCCGCGTCGTACGGCAGCCTCGTGCTCACGCCGCTGCCCGCGGGCGAGCGCACGCGCGTGGAGCTGTCGGTGACCGCGCCGCAGAAGGTGGGGGCGCAGCTCGCGTGGGCGGTGTTCCCCGGGCCCTGCAACGCGGCGACGCCGCCGGTCATCGCCGCCACGGAGTTCCCGCTGGTCGACGTGGCCAACAGCGGGACCGGGATCGTGCGGAACGAGATGGCGTTCGGGCTCGACCCGCGCGCGACCTACCACGTCAACATCTACGGGTCGAGCCGCGCGACGGACGTGAGCAACGTCGTGATGTGCGGCACCCTGAACTACTCGGGCCCGCGCTAGCGGGCCCGCACGCTCACGGCGGGGAGGAGCGCGGCGGCGTCGTGCTGGTGGGGCGCAGCGCCGCGCCGGTCTGCCCCGTGATGGAGTTCACGGTGGTGTCCACCGCCTGGAGCAGCTGCGTGAGGATCGCCGGGTTGCGGTCCAGGGTCAGCACCACGCGGTCCACGATGCGCGCGACGTTGTCGAGGTCCACGTAGAGGTACGCCTCGGCGACGACGCCCGTGATGCCGAGCTGGACCTGCTTGATGCCGACGTCCACGCCCGCGGTGAGGCTCACGAGGTTCATCGCGTTGGCGTCGAGCGCGACGTGCGCGCGGACGTTCGACACGGTGAGCCCGATCGAGTCCACCGAGAGCTCGGGGATCTCGAGGATCACGTCGCGGTTCGGCGTCAGGGGCACGGTGCCCTGCGCGAACTGGCGGCGGGCGGCCGTGGTGTCGCGCTGCTGGGCGCCCGCGCTCGCGGCGGTGGCGAGGAGCGCGGCGAGGCAGAGGGCGGACGGCCGGAGGCGCATCGGGTTCATCTCCGTGGAGTGTCGGTGGGCGCGCGGCGGCCGATGGCCGCGAGCGGCTCGAGCGAGACGTGCAGCCGGACGGTGCCGCGCGCCCGGCGAATGGTGAGCGTGGCCGACTCGAGGAAGGCGCGGGCGCCGGCGCAGACGTTCCAGCGCCCGCCGGACGGCCGCGCCCCGGCGGCCCCGGCCGCGACCGAGGCCTCGATGTTCGTGCGCGTCCACGTCCGCTCGGCCACGTCGAACGTGTAGGTCGTGTCGAGCGCGAGGCTCGTCCGGCGCGCCGTCGGCGCGCGCGACGTGTCGGGACGCGAACTGTCCGGGCGCGCGCCTTCCGGGCGCGCTCCGCCCGAGAAGTCGAACGACAGGCCGAAGCCCTCGGAGACGGGGCACGACGAGAGCGAGTCGCTCCGCAGCGAGTCGCTGCGTACGGCGGCGCGCTGAGCGTCCGCGCGAGCCGCGACGGTGAGCGCGAGCGCCACCACCGCCATTGCGCGCCTCACGGTGGCCTCCGCCGCGCGCCGGCGCTGTCCGAGAGCGAGAAGCGGAGGCAGGTCGTCCCCGCGCGCAGCTGCGCCGAGCGCGCCGCGGCCGAGCTGTCGGCGCAGCCCACGTTGACGTGGCCGAGGATCTCGACGGCCACGAAGACGTCGCGGTAGGTGGTGCCCGGGACGACGCGCTCGGGAAGGTTGCGCCGCTCGACGACGTGCACGGAGTCGAGACCGCCGCAGAGGCGCACGCGGACGTCCGGCTGCGCGTTGAAGCGGATCTCGCGGACGGTCGCGGCGGCGAGGATGACGACGTCCGCTCGGCCGTCGGTCGTCCCCGCGCCGGCGCGGCCCGCCGCCGAGTCGGGCCGCGAGGCGGTGTCACGCGGTGCCGAGGAGTCCCGCGGCGCCGCGGAGGGCGCGGGGCAGGCGGTGGTACCGAGCCCCCACGTGCCGGCGCGCGACGGCCCGGTCGGCCCCTCGGGCCAGCCCGGCAC
>JBJMNJ010000448.1:0-3189 GCA_045804325.1 Gemmatimonadaceae bacterium | reverse complement strand
CGCCGCCTCCGTGTGCGTGTCCACCGCGGAGAGCGCGTCGTCGAGCAGCACGACGCTCGGGCGCCGCGCGAGCGCGCGGGCGAGCGCGGCGCGCTGCTTCTGGCCGCCGCTCAGGTTGATGCCGCGCTCGCCGAGCACCGTGCGGTAGCCGCCCGGGAACGCGCGCACCGAGTCGTCGAGCTGCGCGATGGCCGCCGACCAGCGCACCGGATCCGCCGCGCCGCCGAGCCCCGGCATCGTGTCCACCGTGGTGGACGTCTCGTCGGGCTCGGGCAGCCCGTAGCCGATGTTCGCCTCGATCGTGTCCGAGAACAGCACGCTCTCCTGCGACACGACGCCGAGCTCGCGCCGCAGCTCGGCGAGCGGGACGTCGCGCACGGAGACGCCGTCGATCAGCACCTCGCCCTCGGTGGGGTCGTGGAGGCGCGGGATGAGGTCGAGGAGCGCGCTCTTGCCGCTGCCGGTCGCGCCGACGACCGCGAGCGTGCCGCCCGCGGGGATTCGCAGCGAGACGCCGCGCAGCACCGGCCGCGGCGTCTCGCCGTCCTGGGCGGGGTAGTGGAAGGAGACGTTGCGGAACTCGATCGAGCGGCCGCCCGCCGCCGGCGGGAGGTGTCGCGTGCGCTCGGGGGCCGGGTTCGCCACATCGGGGCGCGCGTCGAGCACGGTGAGGAGGCGGCCCATGGACGCCTCGCCGCGCTGGAACAGGTTGATGACCCAGCCGAGCGCGATGAGCGGCCAGGTGAGCATGCCGAGGTAGAAGCCGAAGGCGACGAGCGACCCGACGCTGATCACGCCCCGGACGGCGAGCGTGCCGCCGACGCCGAGCACGGCGACGGCGCCGAGCCCCGCCATGAGACCGAACAGGGGGTGCATGACGCCGTAGAGCCGCGCGAGGCGCATGTTGAGCGCGCGGTACTCGTCGTTCGCCCGCGCGAAGCGCTCGACCTCCGCGTCCTCCTGCCGGTACGCGCGCACGACGCGTGCACCGGAGAGGTTCTCCTGCACCATCGTGGTCATGTCCCCGAAGTGGTCCTGCACGGCCTCGAAGCGGTCGTGGATCCGCCGCCCCATCTTCGCCATGAGGAGCGGCATGGGGAGCATCGGGAGGAGGGCGATGCCGGTGAGCGCGGGGTCGATGCGGAGCATGAAGCCGAGCGCGAAGAGGCCGCCGGCGACCGTGTTCGTGAGGTACATGATGGCCGGCCCCGCCGCCATGCGCACCGCGCCCAAGTCGTTCGTGAGGCGCGCCATCAGGTCGCCGGTGCGGTGCTGTGCAAAGAACCGCGCGTCGAGCGTCTCCAAGTGGGTGAAGAGGACGTCCCGCAGGTCCGTCTCCACCCGGCGGCTGATCCCGTTCAGGAGCTCGCGCATGACGTACCGGAGGGCCCCCGCGCCCACCGCCAGCCCGACCATCCCGGCGGCGTACGGCCAGAGGCGCCCGGCGGGGAGCCCGGCGCGGATGCCGTCCACCGCGCTGCGGAGCAGCCACGGGGTGCCGCTCGCCAGGGCGCTCGAGGCGATGACGGAGGCGAGTCCCACCGCCAGTTGTTTACGGTAGGGTCGAAGATACGGGAGGAGTCGTTGGAGAGCTTTCACGTTTACCGGAACGTCGCTTGCGCGTCAGAGTAGGACAGAATGTCTGGCCGATCTCTCACGAACTGGAACGCCCCCACTAGGGAGGACGCACTGATGTCGAAGTATACCCGCCGTCTCGGCACGTCGCTGACGCTGACGTTCGCGCTCGTCGCCGCGACCGCCTGCGCCGGCGGCGAGAAGAAGGACACGCTCGCGCAGGACACGTCCGCCCTGGGTCGCGATCTCGCGCTCGCCGGCCAGGACAGCGCCGCGCAGCCGGCGCTGCCCGACACGCTCGCCGCCGCGCCGGCGCCCGCCCCGGCCGCCCCGGCCCCGGCGCGCGCCGCCACGCCCCGCCGCACGACGAGCGGCACCGCCGCCAAGCCGGCGACGACGACCACGCGCCGCACGGCGAGCGGCAACACCGAGACCCGCCGCCCGGCCAGTGGCGCGGCGAGCAACGAGGGCGGCAGCGTCGGCACCATCGCGGCCGGCTCGCAGATCAGCCTGACGTCGAACGACCGCGTGTGCACGAACACCAACAAGGTCGGCGACACGTTCACCGCGACGGTCAGCGAGCCGGTCTCCGGCAGCAACGGCGCGACGATCCCGGCCGGCGCGACCGTGACGCTGCGCGTGACCGAGCTCAAGCGCAGCGAGAACGCGAACGACCAGATCCGCATGTCCTTCGCGGTCCAGTCGGTGTCGTTCGGCGGCAAGACGTACAGCCTCGACGCGAGCGTCGAGGAGGCCGACATCGAGCGCGTGCGCGCCTCGACGCGCGGCAACGACGCGAAGAAGGTCGCCGCGGGCGCCGCCGTCGGCGCGATCGCCGGCCAGATCCTCGGCAAGAGCACGAAGAGCACGGTCATCGGCGCCGCCGCGGGCGCGGCCGCCGGCGCCGGCGCCGCCGCCGCCACGGCGAACTACGAGGGCTGCGTCGGCCAGGCGAAGCGGATCGTGGTGCGGCTGAACAGCTCGACGCAGGTCAAGGCGTAAGGGCTGGCGACAGGCGACAGGCGACAGGCGGCCGCTGCTCACCGGCGGCTGAGCGACTCGACTGGAAGTAGAACCCCCGGGACGCCACCACTGGCGTCCCGGGGGTTCTCGCCATCCGGCCCGCGAGCGAGGCGGCAGCGGTCGCCCGTCGCCAGTCGCCAGCGCTCGTAGCGTTCTCCAGATCGCCAGTTCGCTGGCTGCGGGTGGGTCAGTAGCCGACGGCGCCGCCCGTCGACCGTGGCTCGGAGACGCCCTCCCAGCCGTTCGTGACCCGCATGATCGCATTCACGTTCACCATCGACCCCCGCTCGCCGAGCGCGTGGCCCATCGCCCGGAGCGAGTCCATGACGGCGGGGGCGAGGCCGCCGCGCTCGAAGCGCAGCGTGTCGGGGAGCGCCTGGTGGTGCAGGCGCGGCGCGCGCATCGCGTCGGCGAGCGACATCCGGTAGTCGATCACGTTCAGGATCACCTGCGACGTGCCGGTGATGATCGTCGGGCCGCCGGCCGCGCCCACGACGAGCAGCACGCGGCCCGCCGGGTCGAGCACCACCGTCGGGGTCATCGCCGAGAGCATCCGCTTGCCCGGCGCGATGGCGTTCGCCTCGCCCTGCA
>JBJMNJ010000447.1:0-15279 GCA_045804325.1 Gemmatimonadaceae bacterium | reverse complement strand
CCGCCGGGCGACTCGCCCGGCGGGCCTTCGTGCGTCTCACGATCGGGTCAGGCCGCCCCGTCGGCGTACACCAGCAGCGTCCAGTACGAGCCGGTGGCGACGCCTGGCACCTTCGCCGGGTTGAAGATGCTCGCGCTGGTCGCCTCGCCGCCCTTGTAGCCGGTCGGCGCGCCGACGACGCGCAGGTTGCACCCCGCGAGCACGACCGGCGTGGTCGGGACGTTGTTGCTCACCAGCGCACACGTGCCGCTGGCGGTGAAGCGCCCAGCCGGCGTGTCGAACGCGACGTAGAACGGCGCCTGGTACCCCGGAGCGAGGCTCCCCACGAACGCGCACGCCGTGGCCGTGCCGATGCGGCGGTTGCTGTTCGTCGCCGTGAGGCCGTCCGACGCGCGCGCGTTCGTCGTCCAGAGCGTCGCGTTGAGGAAGACGTTGGGCGTGAAGGGAGCCGCCGGGCAGACCGTGGGATCGCCGCCGAACGACGGGTCCTCCTCGGAGCGGAACTGGTAGAGCCGATAGCCCTCGTCGCCGGCCGTGCCGATCGTCTGCAGGTCGCCGCCGTCCGCCGTGGCGACGGCGGTCGTGGCGGCGGGCTCCGTCGCGCGGGCCTCGGGACGGTCGGCGCAGGCGGAGAGGGACGCGGCGCCGAGGACGAGCGCGGCCGCGTGATGTATGACTCGGCGGTGCTGCATGAGGCGGATCTCCGGGTGGTGAGACGGCCGGGCCCCTGCGGGCCCGGCGGGTTGGCGCGCCCGCCGGCTACAGGCGGATGAGCTGCGCGCCGTAGTGCACGTTGGCGCCGATCGCGGCGATGAGGACGACGTCCCCACGCCCGAGCGCCACCGTGCCCTCCTCGAGGTCCTGGGCGAGGAGGATCAGCATCCCCGCGGCGGACGTGTTGCCGCAGCGCTGCACGTTGCTCGCGACGCGCTCGGGGGCGAGCCCCGCCTGCGCGGTGAACGCGTCGAGCACGCGCTTGTTCGGCTGGTGGAAGTAGTAGCGCGACACCTCGCCGGCGAGGTGCGGGTGCTCCGCGAGCACGGCGTCGAGGCACTGCTGCATGTAGATCGGGTACGACCGCGCCACCTGGAGCCCGTCGATGACGAACGCGAGGTCGCCGCTGCGGAACCAGTCGTGGTACGGGAGGCTGAGCTGCCCGCCCGCGCGGCGCAGCACGAGCTCCGCGTGGGTGCTCCCCGACATGGTCGCCAGGACCCCGCTCCCGGCGTCGTCCCCCGACGCATCGCCGCGCAGCACCACCGCGCCCGCGCCGTCGCCGAACACGTACATGGAGAGGTAGGCGTTCAGCGGCTTGCGACCGGGCCCCGGCGCGACCTCCGACGTGTAGACCTCGCGGTTCACCAGCGGCGACGTGAACGCCGAGCCGACGACGGCGACCGTGCGGAACGTGCCGTTGCGGAGCATGCGGCACGCGAGGTCCATGACGTACGGCGTCCCGCCGCAGCCGTCGTCCACCACGAGCGCGAACGCGTCCGTGCGGCACCCCAGCCGGTGGTGCAGCGCCATCGCGTCGTGGTTGAAGTTCAGGCGGTCCGGCGTGCAGGTGACGACGAAGATGGCGTCGAGCTCCTTCGGGTCCACGCCGCCCATCGCGAGCGCGCGCCGCAGCGCCAGGTCGCACATGTCGGTGTTGCTGGCCGGCACGCCCGAGCCGTCCGGCGCGAGCCCCGCGCCCTCGGGCGGGAGCGTGCGCCCGGCGTCGGCGTCGAGCTCCCACAGGAAGCGCCGCTCCTCGATGAAGAGCTTCTCGGCGATGCGCTCGGCGGACCAGCCGGGGATCGCGCGCGCGATCTGCTCGTTGGTCACCGCCTGCGGCGGCACGAAGGCGCCGGCGCCGGCGACGCGCACCCGCACCGGGGACTGCTCACGCTGCATGATCACGACTGCCTCTCGTACTGGGGCCCGCGGCGACGGCGCGCACGAGCGTGGGGGTGAACGGCCGCGCCGGCGTGCCGGCCGCGGGCGCCGGGGACTCCCGACGCGCCTCGCCCACCACGAACCGCGCGGCCGAGGCGTGCAGCCGCTCCGCGAGCTCGGCGAGCTGCTGCGACGTGACGGCGAGCGCGTCGAGCGCGCTGTGCTGCTCCTGGGCCGTCCCCGCGGCGCCGCCGGCCTTCGCCGCGGCCTCGGCGGAGACGGCCCGCACCTGCTGGATGGCGGCGGCGAGCGCCGACATGGTCTGCGCCTGCTGCCGCGAGACGCTCGCCGCCTCGGTGATGACGTCGGCGACGCGCCGCGAGCCCGCGAGCACGGAGCCGAGCGCCTCGGTGGCCTGCTTCGCCACCACGCCGACGTCGCGCACCTGGCGCTCGTTCTCCGCCATGACGGACGCCGCGGACGCGACGCGCTCGCGCATCGTCGCCATGGTCGTCGTGATGTCCTGCGCGGCGCTCCCGCTCCCCTCGGCGAGCTTGCGGACCTCGTCGGCCACGACCGCGAACCCGCGCCCGTGCTGGCCGGCGCGCGCCGCCTCGATGGCGGCGTTGAGCGCCAGGAGGTTCGTCTGCTGGGCGATGCGGGAGACGGTGTCGGTGAAGCCGCCCACGCGGTTCGAGGCGTCCACGAGGCTCGCGATGGCGCTCGCCGAGTCGCGCACGCGCTCGCCGATGGCGACCAGCGCCTCGGCCGCGCGCCCGATCGCGTCGCGGCTCTCGCCGCCCTCGCCCACGAGGGCCTGCGCCTGCCGCTCCATCGTCTCCGCGCGCTCGCGCAGCCGCTCGGCGGCGGTGAGCGCCTCCTCGGTGCGGGTCGTCCCCTGGGCGGTGAAGTGCTGCTGCTCGTCGAGGTGCCGGGCCAGGCCCGCCGCGGCGTCGCCGAACTCGCGCGCCTTCTCGGACAGCTCGATGGTGGACGCCGCGAGCTCCTCGGAGAATGCGGCGACCTCCTCGGCCTCCCGCTGCACGTCGTAGATGAGGCTCCCGACCTCGACGAGCGTGGCGTTGAGGCTCGTGGCGAGGAGCCCGAGCTCGTCGGTCCGGCTGACGTCCGCGCGCGCGGTGAGGTCGCCGCGCTCGACGCGCAGCAGGCACTCGCGCGCCGCGCGCATGCGGCGGCGCAGGTCCCACGCGTTGCGCATCGCGAGCCCGCCGACGACGAGGACCATGGTCACCGTCGCCACGAGGTGCACGAGATCGGCGCGGGTCGGCGCGCCGCCCTCCCAGTGCGCCAGGGTGCCGACCACCACGCCGACGAGCGCGATCGCCGTCGTGTAGCGCGCGAGGGCGCCGCCGCGGTGCAGCGCGTGCGTCATGATGGGGATCATGAACAGGACGGAGCCGCCGGGGACGCCGGAGAGCGCGTACGCGCCGGTGACGCACGCGACGTCGGCCGTCACGACCGCGTACTTGTACCAGTGCCGGTGCGTCTCGGGGTGCTCGCCGAGCCACCACGCCCAGACGTTGCACGCGATGGCGCCGACGATCATCGACGCGAGGGCCCACAGCGGCGACCTGCTGACGCCGGTGAAGTACGGCAGCAGGATGGCGCTGCCGCCCCCGACCGCGGCCCACAGGCGGATGGGGAGCGCCGCCTTCAGCGACGCGATGTCGAGCGCGGCGGCGTCGCGCCGCCAGCGCTCCTCGTCGGAGAGGCCCGCGTCGTGCGTGGCGTGGCGCGCGGCGGCCGACATCGACGTGTCGGGCGTGGCGTGGAGGGCGTGGTGGATCACGAGGGCCAGACGATGGGCCGCGCGGGCGCGCAACGCAACGCCGAATCTCGTTAGGCGCCGCTAACGGGGCTGCGTTAGCGCGCACTCACGGAAGGCCTAACGCCGCGCGCGGCGGCGGGCGCGCTTGCATTGAGACGCCCTCACCCCGCGCCCTCCGCGCGGCCGCGCATTAGCGCCCGCTCACGACGCGCGACGGCGGGGCGCGGGTGTTGTGGGCCGGCCACACGTGCGATGCGCGCCCCGGTGAGCGTGCTCCAACCGGGTGTCGGGGATCGGCCGTACCCCGGCGGGCCTTCGGGGGCGCGAGCGGCGCCGGCGCCCGCGGCCGATTGTGGCCGCCGCCGCCGCGCCGCAACTTCAGCGACCCTCAGGAGACGCCGATGACCTCTTCGCACGACCGCGGGGACGACCGCCTTGGCATGGGCGAGCCGATCACCAGGCGCGACTTCCTCAACGGAGCGCTCGTCGCCGGCGCGGGCCTGATCGCGCACGGGCAGCTGCCCGCCCCCGCGTCCCCCGCCGAGGACTGGAACGGGTACGGCGGGGTCGGCGACTACCGCCACTCGAACGGCAACACGTACGAGGTCATGAGCGCCGCGCACGCCATGCGCGACGGGGCGTTCGAGCGGGCCGGCGTCACGGACACCGGCGAGACCTACGACCTCGTCGCGGTGGGCGGCGGGATCAGCGGGCTCGCCGCGGCCGTGTTCTTCCAGCACTACAAGGGTGGCCGCTGCCTCGTGCTCGACAACCACCCGATCTTCGGCGGCGAGGCGAAGCGCAACGAGCTCGTCGTCGACGGCCAGCGCGTCGTCGCCCACCAGGGCTCGGCGATCTTCCTCGTGCCGCAGAAGGGCGGATACACCGACCGCTTCTACGGGATGATCGGGATGGACCGCCGGAGCCTCGACTACCAGCGCTGGCGCGGCCCGTCGCCCGAGATGCCCCTGAACCACAGCCCGTACGGGATGCCGAGAGACTACGGCTTCTACTTCGGGCCGCGGTTCGGCGAGCGCCCGGGCGTGTGGGTGCTCGACCCGTGGGGGCGCAAGCTCGAGGGCGCGCCGCTCAGCGACGCGGTGAAGGCGGAGCTGATGCGCTACCGCACGGTGGCCGAGGAGACGCCGCGGCCGCAGACGGAGGGGGACGCGGTCTCGCGCCAGCTCGACGGCATCACGCTCGAGGACTTCCTCATGGCGCGGCACCGCATCCGCCGAGAGACGGTGCGCGAGTTCCTCTCGCCCGTCGAGGGCGGCGGCTACGGACTCGGGCCCGACGTGCTCTCGGCGTACTGCGCCTACGCGATCGAGACGCAGTTCCCCGGCGACGGCGACGACGACCTCGGCGACCAGATGTTCCCGGACGGGAACACGGTGTTCGCGCGCCTCATGGTGAAGACGCTCGTCCCCGACGCGCTCGACGGGCCGCGCACGCCCGACGCGGTGAGCCGCAGCCGCGTGCACTTCGCGGCGCTGGACCGCGCGGGCCGGCCGACGCGCGTCCGGCTGAACGCCACCGTCGTCCGCGTCGAGCACGAGGGAGACCCCGCCAGCGCCTCGCACGTCGCGATCACCTACGCGAAGGGCGGACGCCTCTACCGCGTCCGCGCGCGCGCGGCGGTGATGGCGGGCGGCAGCTGGACGACGAAGCACATCGTGCGCGACCTCCCGGCGAGCCACCGCGAGGCCTACGCGCAGTTCTACCGCTCGCCCTGCCTCATGGCGAGCGTGGCCGTGCGCAACTGGCGCTTCCTCTACCGGATGGGGATGTCGGGCTGCCGCTGGTTCGAGGGCCTCGGCAACTACCTCTCCGTGCGGCGGATGGCCCCCGTCGGGGGCGAGCCCGAGACCTTCGGGCCCGACTCACCGACGGTGCTGACCATCAAGGTGCTGTTCGCGCGGCCCGGGCTGCCGATCGGCGAGCAGGGCAGCCGCGGCCGCGCGGAGATGCTCGGCACCACGTTCGCGCAGTACGAGCGCGCCTTCCGACAGCAGCTCGGCGACATGTTCGCGCCGGGCGGCTTCGACCCACGCCGCGACATCGCCGGGATCGTCCTCAACCGCTGGGGGCACGCCTACGTGAACCCGCAGCCCGGCTTCTTCTTCGGCACCGGCGGCAAGCCGGCGCCGCGCGACGTCCTGCGCGACCGCCCGCACGGCCGCATCGCGTTCGCCAACACCGACCTCGCCGGCGCGATGGACCACCGCAACTCGATCGCGGAAGCCGACCGGGCCGTGAAGCAGCTCCTCGGCGCCTAACGCGCGAAGAGGTTCGGGTCGTGGAGCGCTCCGGTGAAGGGGCGCAGCCACACGGTGCCGTTCCAGGCGTGCGCCAGGTACGCGTTCACCAGCTCCATCTCCGCGGGCGTGTACTGGCTCCGGTGGCAGGCGAACTCCGCGCGCCCCGCCGCCAGGTCCTGCGCCTCGAACGGCACGCGCACGGTGAGCAGCGCCTCCGCCATGCCGTTCACGGTGGGGTTGGCCTTCGGCGCGGTGCGTAGGCGCTCCGTCGGCAGCGACGCGTACAGCAGGTCCACGTTCGCGTAGCGCGCGTCCGCCTGCACGATCTGGCTCGTGACGTCGCCGACGAGGCGGTGGTCCGGGTGCCCGGTGCCCCCCTCCGGGCCGAACGTCAGGATCACCGCGGGCCCGATCGAGTCGATCACGGCCGTGAGCGCGGATCGCAACCTGCCGAGCACCTCGAACGAGGCGAGGCCGCCGTCCGGGAGCCCGAGGATGTGGAGCTGGCGCACGCCGAGCCGCTCGGCGGCGCAGGCGGCCTCCTTCGCGCGCGCGGCGGCGAGCTCCCGCCCGGCCGGGATCCCGGCATAGTCGCGGACGCCCTGCGAGCCGTCGGTGGCGATGACGAGGTGCGTCTCGCGCCCCTCGCGCGCGAGGCGCGCGAGGAGCGGTCCGACGACGCGCTCGTCGTCGGGGTGGGCGAACACGGCGAGCACCGGGCGCCGGGCCTGGGCCGGCGCCGCGAGCGGGACGAGCGCGGCCAGGGCCGCGGCGACGAGAGAACGGATGTGGATGCGCATGCCGTAGACTGCAGCGCGGAACGGCGGCGCGCGAGGCCGGCGCGTGGACCACCGGCCTCGTGCACCCCGATCTCCCGCTCCGGTCACTCCAGCGAGCCGGCGCGCGCCTTCGCCGCGGCGCGCTCGCCGACGTCCCGGCCGGCCACGATGTCGAAGCGGTAGTGGATGCCGGCGTAGATCCGCGACATCCCCGCCTCCTCCACCTGCGCGTTCAGGAGGCCGGCGTCGCCCGGGAACTCGGCCGACAGCATCGCGCCGAACGCACCCGAGATGCACGAGTGGCCCGACGGATACGAGGGGTGGTTGGGCGTCGCGAACACGCGCAGGGGTGCGATGTCGGTGTTCACCTGCGCCGGCCGCGGCAGCCAGTACTTGAACTTCGAGGCGAAGCAGTCGATCTGCGCGTCGAACGCGGCGGCGTTGGCGTAGGCGAGGACGCGCGCCGCCTCGAGCTCCGTGCGCTCGTGCGCCTCGATCAGCCGGTCGGCGACCAGGTTCCACTCGCCCGCGGTGAACGGCCCGTCCGGCGCGACCTTGTTCCACTTCCTCGCGATCGCCACCTGCGCCCCGCGCACGTCGAGCGGCAGCACGCTCACGATCGCGTACACCTCGTCGGCGGCGGCCCGGAGCGCGTCCGAGCCGACGGCGAACGGGGCGGGCGCCGACGGGAAGTCCCCTTCCCCGAGGAAGAACGGCCTGACGCCGTACAGCGACCGGACGGTCGGGCTGGTCGGGAGTGGCCCCGGAACCCAGTACCCCGGATCCATGTTGCGCGCCGGCAGGGCCGCCCCGGGGAAGTAGCCGTCCGCCTTCGCCTGCGCCACGACGGCTTCGGCCACCGCGCGGCCGATCCGGTTCCCCGCTTCGGTGAAGCCCGGCGCGCGCGCCTCCGCGTCGAACGTCCGCGCCAGGTACGCGAGGATCGGGTCGCGCACCGCCGCGGAGAGCTCGGGCCGCATCCCCGGCTCCCCCCCGAAGAACGCCTGCAGCACGGTGTACGACGCGCCGGCGACGGCGGCGGACACGAGCGGGAGCTCCGGGCCCGCGGGCGCCGCCGAGGCGGCCAGCGCCGCGCGGTACTGCGCGAGCGAGAGGTAGGTCAGCATCCGGCTCGCCCACGCCTGGCCGTTCGGCGGCGCCGGGATCTGCGGCAGCCCCTCCGCCGCCGACGGCGACCCCTGCAGCAGGACGGTCGCGCGCTCGTTCCAGCGCGTGGCCGCGAGGTCGTCCCAGAACTTCGCCGCCTCGAGGCCGGCGGGCGGCACACGTGTCGCCGGGCTCGTCGGCGCGTCGGCGCAGGCCCAGCCCGCGGCGGCGCCGAGCAGCATGGCCCAGCGCATGGCAACTCGATGTCTCGTCGGCATCTTCCACTCTCCCGGGCGAATGCGGTGGCGTGCGGCGCCGAGCAGCCGTATCGTGGGCTCGCGGCGCGGCGGAGCTCCGACCTTCACCAGGCATGACGACGGTTCGCGCCGAATCCCGACATCGCGCCGTGCGAGCACGCGCCGCGCGGGCCCCGGCCCTCCGTGGAGAGACCATGACCGCCTCGACGAAGCCCTCGGCGCCGCTCGCCGGACCGGGTCGCGAAGGCCGCGAGCCGCTCGACCGGCTCGTCCCGCTCCTGTACCAGCAGCTCCGGACCATCGCGCATCGTGAGCTCGGCCGACGGCCGAACGGGGGGACGCTCGAGACCGGTGAGCTCGTCCACGAGGCGTACCTCAAGGTCGCCGCCCACGCCGAGGCGCCCGACCGGGCGAACGTCCTCGCCCTGGCGTCGCTCGCGATGCGGCACGTCCTCGTCGACCGCGCCAAGGCACGGGGCAGGCTCAAGCGCGGCGGCGCGTTCGGCCGCGTCACCTTCGAGGAGGACCGGATCGCCGTCGACGATCAGCCGGAGGCCCTGCTGCAGCTCGACGAGGCGCTGACCCGGCTCGCGGAGCTGGAGCCGCGGCTGGCGCGGGTCGTCGAGTGTCGATTCTTCGGCGGGCTGCGAGAGGAGGAGATCGCCGAGGCCCTCCACGTCACCGTGCGCACGGTCCAGCGCGACTGGGCCAAGGCGCGCATGCTGCTGCGGCGCGCCCTGGAGTCGTGAGCGACTTCGGCTCGCCCGTCCCTCGAGCGGTCCCGCTCCCATCGCCTGACGAGTGGCGGCGGCTCGAGCCGCTCATCGACGCGGTGCTCGATGCGGCGCCCGATCGCCGGCCGGCGCTCCTCGCGGAGCTCAGCGACGGAGACGCCGCGCGGCTGGCGGAGCTCGAGCGGCTGGTCGGGGAGTGCGAGCGCGAGTATCCGCTGCTCGAGCGGCCGGCGGCGGACCGCTTCGCGGCGGTGCTCGCCGGCGCGACGCCGCCGATACCCGAGTCGCTCGCCGGACGTTATCGCGTGCTCCGCGAGGTCGGTCGCGGCGGGATGGCCGTCGTGTACCTCGCCCGGGACCTGAAGCACGGGCGAGACGTCGCCGTCAAAGTCGTGCGGCCCGAGCTCTCCGCCGCGCTGGGGCGCGCGCGCTTCCTGCGCGAGATCGAGATCGCGGCCCGGCTGCGCCACCCGCACATCGTGCCCCTCTACGATTCGGGCGAGGTGCCCTCGGAGGCCGAGCCGGATCGGGCGGACGCGTCGCTCCTCTACTACGTGATGCCGTACGAGGCGGGGCATTCGCTGCGCGAGCGGCTCGTGCGCGAGGAGCGCCTGCCCGTCGAGGACGCCGTGCCGATCCTGCGCGACGTCTGCGAGGCGCTGGCGCACGCGCACCTGCACGGGATCGTGCACCGCGACATCAAGCCGGACAACGTGCTGCTCTCGGGGCGCCACGCGCTGGTCACCGACTTCGGCGTGGCCCGCGCCGTGACCGAGGCGGCGGCACAGGTGACCGCGGGCGCCGGCAGCACGGCATTCGGCACCCCGACGTACATGGCACCGGAGCAGGCGGCCGGCGGCGCGCTCGTCGACCACCGGGCGGACATCTACGCCGTCGGCGTGCTGGCGTACGAGCTGTTGACCGGACGTCCACCATTCGTCGGCACCGATCCGGAGTCGCGACGACCGGCGCATCTGGCCGACGCGATGCGCGAGCTGACGAGCCTTCGCCCGGGCGTGCCGGAGGCGCTCACGGACCTGATCGCCAGATGCCTGGCGACCCGGCCCGACGATCGCTGGCAGAGCGCCGACGAGCTCCTCGCGCGGCTCGCGCCGACCGCCATCGCGCCGACGTCGGCGCCGGCCGGCCCGGCGCGCCGTGCGGCGACGCGAGCGGCGACGTTCGCCGCCGTCGCGGCCGCCGCCACGCTCGCCCTGCTCGCGATCGCCCGACAGCGCGGCCGCGAGGAGCACGCGGGGATCCTGCTCGGCCGGACCACCCGACTCCCGGCCGAGCCGGGGCTGGAGGTGCAGCCGTCGATCTCGCCCGACGGCCGACACGTCGCCTACGCCGTGGGCCATTCGCTGCGACTGCGCGTCGCCGTGCGAGCGGTCGCCGGGGGAAGAGCGACGTGGCTCACCACCGACAGCACGGCTAGCGAGTGGCTCCCGCGCTGGTCGCCGGATGGCACGCGCATCCTCTTCCTCTCGCGAGGCGGGGTCTACAGCGCGCCCGCGCTCGGCGGACCGGCGCGCCGGGAGGTCGCGGGTGGGCCCGCCGCCATCGTCCGCTCCGCCACGTGGTCCGCGGACGGCCGTGAGATCGCCTTCGTGCGCGGCGATTCGCTGCTCGCGCGCAGCGTCGGCTCGCGCCCGACCCGGCTGATCGCCACCGGGGCCGACCTGCACTCCTGCGTGTGGTCGCCCGAGGGCGCGCGGCTCGCGTGCGTGTCGGGCAACTCGTTCCACGTGACGGCGGGGATCACCTCCGGCGTCGGGCCGATGTTCGGCAACCTGGCGCCGAGCAGGATCGTGCTCATCCCGGCGGCCGGCGGACGCCCGGTGAGCGTGACCGACAGCGGCTCGCTGCATCAGAGTCCCGCGTGGTCGCGCGATGGGCGGACGCTCTACTACGTGTCCAACCGGCAGGGCCCGAGAGACGTCTATGCGCTCGACGTCCGGGCGCGCTCGCCGTCGCGCGCCGAGCCGGCGCGGGTCACGACGGGCATGAGTGCGCAGTCCATCGACTTCTCGGCCGACGGCACGCGCATGGTGTACGCGAAGTACGAGAGCAGCGCGAACGTCTGGGCGATGCCGATCCCCGCCGGACCTCCCGGGTCGCTCGCGTCGGCGGTGCCGGTGACCTCGGGGAACCAGACCGTCGAGGGCGTGCGCGTCTCGCCCGACGGCCGATGGCTCGTCTACGACTCGGACCTGAGCGGCAACTCCGACGTGTATCGCGTTCCGATCGCCGGCGGCGACGTGGAGCGGCTCACGCGCGGCCCGTCGGACGAGTTTCGCGGCGCACTCTCGCCGAGCGGGCGCGAGCTGGCCTATCATTCGTTCAAGACGGGGTCTCGAAACATCTTCGTGATGCCCCTCGACGGCGGGCCGGTCCGGCAGCTCACGCGCTCGTCGAGCCAGCTCGCGATGGCCAACTGGTCTCCGGCCGGCGACGCGCTCGCGCTCTTCGACATGACCGCCGCCGAGGTGCTCGTGATGCGCCGCGACGGGCGCGGCCGCTGGGGCGCGCCGCGGTTCGTGGGCGGGCGCGGATGGCGATCGGAGTGGTCCCCCGACGGCCGCACGATCGCGTTCGTCTCGCCGACCGACGGCCGGATCGGCGTCGTGCCCGCCGATTCCGGCACGCCACGAGACCTCTACGTGCCGGGCGATGGCGACCCGCCGGCCGAGCTGGCGGTCTTCGCCGCGAGCGGGCGCGAGCTCTACTTCAAGAGCCACGACGCGTCGGGCCGGGCATCGTTCTGGTCCATCCCCGCCGCGGGCGGACGCCCGCGTCTCCTGGTGCGCTTCGACGACCCGGCCCGCTCCTCCAACCGGTTCGACTTCGCCAGTGACGGCAAGCGATTCTACTTCACGCTGGAGGATCGCCAGAGCGACGTCTGGGTGGCCGAGGTCGCACGGCGCTGAGCGCGCGGCCGCGATCCTCCCTGGTGGCCCCGGGTGCACCGCGTATCATCTCGCGTGGTCCGCCCGGCCTCCCCTCACACTCGGAATCTCACGATGGATAGACGCACCTTCGTCCGCCGCTCGGCGGCGGCGGCCGGTGCCGCGGCGCTCGGCCGCGCGCTCGGCGCCCCGAACGCCGCGACGGCGCAGCAACGTGCGCCCGAGGCGCCCGCCCCGCTCCCCGACGCCGTGCAGCGCCTGCGCCCGGTCGGGCCGCCCGTCGAGCCCATCTCGGACCAGGAGCGCCTCGCGCGCATCGAGAAGGCCCGGCGCCTCATGCGGGACGCGGGCATCGGCGCGCTGTTCCTCGAGCCCGGCTCGAGCATGTTCTACTACACGGGCGTGCGCTGGGGCCTCAGCGAGCGTCCGTTCGGCGTGGTGATCCCGGCCCAGGGCGAGCTCGCGTACGTCACGCCCGCCTTCGAGGAGGAGCGCGCGCGCGAGCTCACGAAGTTCTCCAACGACGTGCGGGTCTGGCAGGAGGACGAGAGCCCCTTCGCGGTGATCGCGGGCATCCTCCGCGACCGCGGCGTCGCGACGGGCCGCGTCGGCATCGAGGAGCGCGTGCGGTTCTTCATCGCCGACGGCATCCGCCGCGAGGCCCCGCAGCTCGAGTACGTCCTCGCGACGCCGGTGACCGCGGGGTGCCGGATGTTCAAGTCGCCGGCCGAGCTCGCGTTGATGCAGCGCGCCAACGACATCACGATCGCGGCGTACCGGGCGACGTTCCCTTCCCTGCACCCGGGCATGACGCAGGGGGAGCTGGCGCGCAGCATCGCCGCCGCCATGCAGCGCCTCGGCGGCGAGGGAGGCGGCGCGCTCGTGCTGTTCGGCGTATCGTCGTCGTTCCCGCATGGGACCACGAAGCCGGCCACGCTGAAGGAAGGCGACGTCGTGCTCGTGGACGGCGGCTGCTCCGTCGAGGGCTACGCGTCCGACATCACGCGCACCACCGTGCTCGGCAGGCCCTCGCAGAAGCAGCGCGACGTGTGGGACGTGGAGAAGCGCGCGCAGACGGCGGCGTTCGAGGCCGCGCAGGTGGGCGCCACGTGCGAGTCGGTGGACGCGGCCGCGCGCAGGGTGATCACGAGCGCCGGCTTCGGCCCGGACTACCGGCTCCCGGGCACGCCGCACCGCACCGGCCACGGCATCGGCCTCGACGGGCACGAGTGGACGAACTTCGTGCGCGGGAACACGACGCCCATCCAGCCGGGCATGTGCTTCAGCGACGAGCCGACGATCGTGCTCCCCGGGGTGTTCGGGATCCGGCTGGAGGACTGCCTCTACATCTCGGAGGACGGGCCGCGCTGGTTCAGCGAGCAGAGCCCGGCGATCGACCGGCCGTTCCCGCCGGAGCGTACGCGGCCCGCGTGAGGCGGGGCAGCAGGAACGTTCAACGACGCGCGGGCGATCCGTGCAATACGCGGAGGCGCCGCGCCGGCAGCTTTCCTCCGAAGACTTCTCGACTCTCAGGAGGGAGCGATGCAGCCCCCGAATACCGCGGCCGCGCGGCGAGCGGCCGTCGCCGCGCTCGTGCTGGCGATGCTCGCCGCGTGCAGCGACGACCGCGCGCCCACCGGACCCGACGTCACGCCGACGACGGCGGACGTCGCGTTCTGCAGCCGAACCGACCCCGTGTGGGTGGCGTTCCAGGACGGCGACGGCCCGTGGACGCGGGCGCAGCCCGACGCCGCGTCCTTCTTCGCCACGTACCGCCACACGTTCACGACGAATCGCGCCGCCATCGCGACCGCCACCGAGCTCCCGGACGGCCTGACGGCCCTGTCCGTCCGGTACGCTGCGCCGAGCGAGCTCGCCGCATTCGGTGACGCCAGCCCGGCCGTGTGCTCCTCCGGGGAGGTCAACACGATGCTCGTCACCGTCGCCGGGCTCGAGACGAACGAGGTCGCGCTCGTCAGCGCGGGCAACGACTCCCGCGTCGCCGCGTTTCCAGGGGCAGGCAACGAGTTCGTGCTTCGCGGCCTGCCGACCGGGCCCCAGGACGTCCTCGCGACGCGACTGACGGTCGTCGGCAACGCGCCGACGATGACCGGCATCATCCTGCGCCGTGACGTCCAGCTGCCCGACGGCGCGACGCTTCCGGTGCTCGACTTCAGCTCGCCGGAGGCGTTCCAGCCGGCGGTCCGCAACGTGACGCTCGCCGGCCTCGGCCCCGAGGCTGCGATATCCCTCACGACCTTCCGCACGGCGAACAGCAGCCATGGGCTCGCGCTGCTCAACGGCTTCGAGACCGTGGCGACCCGCCCGTACCACGCGATCCCCGCGGAGCGGCTCGCGCCCGCCGACCTGCAGGTCCTCACGGCGTCGACCGCCGCCATCGACAACGTGGCTCGCGCGACCGTGGTCTACTTCCGGACGCCGGTCGATCGGACGCTCGCCTTCGGGGCGGTGCCGCTCGCGCCCCAGCTCAGCGTCGCGGCGTCCGCGCCGAGCCTGCGGCCGCGCGCCCGATTCTCCGCCCAGGCCGATTACGACCGCCTCACGTCGATCAACTACCAGCAGGGGCAGAGCACCCTCGTCTCGGTCTCGATGACGTCGGCCTACGCGGCGATCGGCGCCGCGGGCTACGACCTGATCGTGCCCGAGCTCGCGGACGTCGAAGGCTTCGACCCCCGGTGGGCGCTGCACGCGGGTGCTCCCGTGGCCTGGACGAGCGCGCTCATCGGCGGCACGCTCGGGCTGGGCGTGAACCCGACGCCCTTCGACGGAGCCACGCGGCGAACGGCCAGCGACGCCGGCGTCCTCACGCCCTAGTCCGTCGCGAAACACTTGGCCAGGAGGCAGGCGATGACGGCCCGGGCATACCTAACGATTGCTGACGGGTCACGCCGGGCTCGCTCACGGTGAGCGCGGGCGACGAGGTGACGTTCTCGTTCGGCCGCGTCGCGCACAACGTCTTCTTCGAGGGGCAGGTCGGCGCGCCGGTCGACATCGAGGGGCAGAACGCAAACAGATCGGTGCGGCGCACGTTCGCGACGCCCGGCACGTACCGCTTCATCTGCCACATCCACCCGACGATGCGAGGCTTCGTCGTCGTGGAGTAGGACCGGGCACCGTCGCCAGCTCGCCGTTCGCCGCGCGGGCGCCGCGTTTCACCGCGATTCCGTTGTGCGACGTCCCCTCGTGTGGCACGTTGGCGCGCTTCAGCGCCACCCGCTCGGCGGCCTCGCTCTGCGGGGGCTCTGATGTGCGGCCAAACGTTCCCCACGGAGGTGTCAGATGTCACGTCTCTCGCGCAGCCTCGTCGCCGCGCTCGCCGCGGCCCAGGTCATTCTCGCCGGCTGCGCGGATCCGAGTGCGACGGGACCGGAGTCGTCGCCCGCGATGGCGCGCGCGGCGGTGGGCGGTGGCGACGCCGCGAAACACCTGGTGAACATGATGGACGCGTGCGACCCGACCACGTTCAACGAAGCGCTGAGGGACCCGACGGCGTGCCTGCGCAGCGGCGGCGTGACGTTCCAGCGCTTCCTCGCCGAGCTGCGCG
>JBJMNJ010000446.1:0-13359 GCA_045804325.1 Gemmatimonadaceae bacterium | reverse complement strand
CTTTCGCGAACTCCGGGTACCGGAGCTGCCGCAGCGGAATGATGGAGAGCGTGGGGTCGCTGATCTCTCGAACCTCCCAGCGCACCCCATCCTCGTCGAGAAAGCTTCGCATGTCTCGCTTCGCTGAGCGTCGGCGTCCGGAATGTCCGCCTCGAATGCATGAAGCGTGCTTGGTGTGACCTAAGTCACAAAAGTTCCTCAGATGTCGTCGCCGCGCCACGCCCGTCTCGGGAACGACTCGGGACGGGGGCCGCCTCAGGAAGCGATCGCCGCGAGCGTCGCGAGGAAGCGGGCATCGAGCAGCAGGAGCGCGAGCCCCTGCGTCACCACCGCCGCGCCCGAGCCCACCAGGCCGAGCCGCCGCCCGAGCCGCCACCCCAGCACGGCGAGCGTGACGCCGACGGCGACGAAGCCCACGTCGAGCCCCACGTTCAGCCAGAGCCGCCGATCGAGGCGCGTGAACCCGGCGACGTCGCGCAGCGCGAGCCCGCGCCACGCCACCGCGGCGAGCGCGAGCTCCGCCGCCCCCCACGCCGCCGTCATCCCCCCGAACCACCGCAGCAGCGGCGACTCGGCGCGACGCAGCGCGATCAGCACCACGACCAGGCTGCCGAGCAGCAGGCTCGCGGCGCCCCAGGCGATGAGCCGGAGCAGATGCGCGCGCTCGGCGGCGAGGAGGGAGTCGGACCACACGGCAGGGAGCAGGAGCAGGGAGGAGGAAGGAGGGAGCAGGATGGGTGCGTAGCAAGAAAAGGAGCAGGAGCGCGCCCCTTCCGGGTCGCCCCTGCTCTCTGCTCCCTGTCTCCTGCTCCCTGCTCTTCGGTCGTTAGGCGCCGAGGCTCGGGGCCCGCGGCCCGGGGATCGTGCGGTTCCCCAGCCCCATGGCGCGAAGCTCGGCCCGCTCCGCCTCGCGGCGGCACGGCAGCGAGAAGGCGAAGAGCGAGCCGCGCTCCGGGAACTCGGCCCACGTGCGGCCGCCGACGGACGAGAGCGCGTCGCGGACGATGCTGAGGCCCAACCCCGTGCCCTCGACGCCGGTGATCGTCTCGTGCGCCCGGAAGAAGCGCTCGAAGAGCCGGTGGCGCTTCTCGGCCGGCACGCCGAGGCCGTTGTCGCACACCTCGACGACGAGCTCGCAGGGAGCGCCGTCCTCGGAGTCGACGAAGCGGCCGCGGATCTCCACCCACCGCTCGCCCTGCGAGGGGTCCGAGTACTTCACGGCGTTGGAGACGAAGTTCGTGAGCGCGAGCTCCACCGCGGCCGCCGGCACCTCGATGGGGGGCAGCTCGCGCACGCGCACGTCGACGCCGAACTTCCTCGCGTGGTCGCGCAGCTCGCGCACCACCTCCGCCACGGCCTGTGGCAGGCGGATGTAGCGCTGGCTGCGCGTGTCCACGTCCAGGCGGCTCAGCTCGACCAGGTTGTCCAGCACCCCCTTCATGCTGCCGACGTTGCGCCCGATGACGCCGAGGAGCCGCTTCCGCTGCTCCTCGGGGATCCCCTCGATGTCCAGGATCTCCGCCGCGCCGAGCGCCGCGCCGATCTGGTTCTTGAGCTCGTGCGTGAGCGCGCGGTTGAAGCCGCGGAGGCGCTCCTCGCGCTCCTTGAGGCGCTCCTTCATGAGCCGCAGGTAGTGCGTGAGGCTCGCCTGCTGGATGAGCGCGATGGCGCGGAAGAGCCGGTGGCCGCAGACCAGGAGCTCCGCGCGCGAGCACTCCTCGTCGAGGCCGTCCACGACGTTCACGAGGAACGAGTACAGGATCCCACCGAGGATCTCGTACTCCTTGAGCAGCTCGTACTCGTCGAACCCCTGCGCGAGCCGCAGGGCCCCGAGCTCCATCGCCTTTCCGATGACCGGCGTGTCGGCGCCGATGACGTGCGCGGGGTTCTCGAGATAGTCGGCGACGCCGCCGAGGAGCAGCGGCACGTGGTTCAGCAGCTCCTCGGTGGGGAAGACGCGATTCGGGTCGAGGCTCACGCGGCTCGCGATGCGGTCGAGCCAGCGCCGCGTGAGCTCCAGGCGCTCCTCCCTCAGCCGCCGCGCCAGCGCGGTGGCCAGCGGGCAGTGCGTCGTGATGTCGAGGGTGTCGCCGGTGCGCCGTTCGGTCATCGGAACGCGTGAGGGTCGGACCGGCGTTGCGGTGCGAAATGCGTTCCACTCCCGGGCTCGCCTCCTCCCGCCCGCACACATCGTGCAACGCGGGCCCGGGTGACGAGCGACGCGACGGACCCCGGGTCCACCCCCCTGTCGGCCGGGGCGCCCGCCGAGACTCCGCCGAACGCCTTCCTGCGCTGGGCGCAGGTGGCCGAGGCCGTCCGCGCGACGTCCAAACGGCTGGAGAAGGGGGCGGCGCTCGACCGCTACCTCGCGACCCTCGACGACGACGCGCTCGCGATCGCGGCGCGATTCTTCTCCGGCTACGTCTTTCCCCGCCACGACATGCGCACGACGCGCGTCGGCGGGTCGATCGTCTGGGGGGCGCTGGCCTCGGTCGTGGGCGTCACGGAAGAAGAGCTGATCGAGCGCTACCAGGCGCACGGGGACACGGGCGACCTCGTGGGAGATCTCCTCGAGTCGCGCCGGCCCTGCCTGATGACCATACAGGAGATGGAGGCCTGGTTCGCCGAGCTGGCCGCGGCGACGGGGACGACGGCGCGACGCCAGCTCGTGCACGCGATGCTCGCGCGCCTCGGCGGCCTCGAGGCGCGCTACGCCGTGAAGCTCCTCGGCGGCGAGCTGCGCATCGGGCTCAAGGAGGCGCAGGTGGAGGAGGCGCTGGCGCGCGCGTTCGGGCGTCCGCTCGCACAGGTACGGCGCGCGGCGCTGCTCCGCGGCGACGTCGGCGAGGTGGCGCAGCTCGCGCGGCGCGGCTCGCTGGAATCGGCGCGGCTCGCGCTCTTCCACCCCATCGGCTTCATGCTGGCGACGCCGCTCGCGACCCCGGAGGAGATCGCCGCCGCGCTGCCGACGCCCTTCGTGGTGGAGGACAAGTACGACGGCATCCGCGCCCAGGCGCACGTCGGCGGCGGCCGCGTCGCGCTCTACTCGCGCACGCTGGACGAGATCACCCAGGGGTATCCGGACGTCGTCGAGGCGCTCGGCGCGCTGGCGCGCGCGAGCGCGTCCTCGGCCCTCGGCCGCCAGCCCTCGGCCGCCGCTGAGCGGGCCGAGGGCCGAGCGCCGCGGGCCGAGGGCGGGTTCATCCTCGACGGCGAGCTCCTCGCCGTGGACCCCGCGCACGCCGAGGGGCCGCCCGCCGAACGCCGCGCGCTCCCCTTCAAGGCGCTGCAGCGCCGCCTCGGCCGCAAGAAGCCCGACGCGGCGCTGCTCGCGGAGGTGCCCGCGGCGTTCGTGGCGTACGACGTCGTCGCGGCCGAGGGCGCGCTCGTGGTGGACGAGCCGTACGACGTGCGTCGGCGCCGCCTGGAGGCGCTGCCGTGGCCCGCGACCGGCGCGTGGCTCGCGCCGAACCGGCTGGTGACGTCGCCCGAGGAAGTGGAGCGCGCGTTCGCCGACGCGCGGGCGCGGGGGAACGAGGGCCTCATCGCCAAGGACCCGTCCTCGCCGTACACGCCCGGGCGCCGCGGGAAGAGCTGGGTGAAGCTCAAGCGCGCCATGGCGACGCTGGACGTCGTGGTCACCGGCGTCGAGCGCGGGCACGGCAAGCGGAAGGGCGTGCTGTCGGACTACACGTTCGCGGTGCGCGCGTCCGAGGACGACGGGACGCTGCTGAACGTGGGGAAGGCGTACACGGGCCTCACCGACGTGGAGATCGCCGAGCTCACGGAGCGCTTCAAGGCGATCACGACGGCGCGGTACGGCGGGTTCCACGCCGTGCGCCCCGAGATCGTGCTCGAGGTGACGTTCGACGTCGTGCAGCCGAGCGCGCGGCACAAGGCGGGGTACGCGCTGCGCTTCCCGCGCATCGTGCGCGTGCGCGACGACAAGCGGCCGGAGGAGATCGACACGCTCGCGCGGGTGCGGGAGCTGGCGGAGGGGGGCGGCGCGTGAGGCGCGGGGCGCCGCCCGGCCGCCTGTCTGCATCCGGTAAGGGCTCGCGCCGGCCGTCTTGCCGGCCGCGGCGGGGCCATATACTCTGACGGCATATTCTCCGAAAGAGTAGTTGTCCGGGAGCGCCCATGGACGGCACCGAAGTCGGCGGGATGAGCACGCTCGAGTACCACGTGCTGCTGGCCCTCGCGGGCGGGCCGCTGCACGGGTACGCCCTCAAGGACGCGGTGGCGACGGAGTCCGGCGGCGCGCTCGCGCCGCGCGCCGGGTCGATGTACCGCGTCGTCGCCCGGCTCATCACCGCGGGGCTCGTGAGCGAGGCCGCGCCCGATGCGTCCGCGCCCCCGCACCCCGGCCTCGCGCGGAAGCCGTACGCGCTGACGCCGCGCGGCCGCGCGGCGCTGGCCGCCGAGACGCGGCGGCTCAAGGCCGCGGCGGCCATGGCGGAGCGCCGCCTCCGCGCGCTCCGGAGCGACCCATGACCGCCCTGCTGCGCGCGCTCGTCCGACTCTACCCGGCCGCGTTCCGCGAGCGCTTCGGCGACGAGGTCGCCGAGCAGGCTGAGGTCGAGTACCGCGCCGCCCGCCGGCGCGGGCGGCGCGTCGCCTTCTGCGCCGCGCTCGCCATCGCCTGGGACCTCCTCCTCACCGCCGCCGCCGAGCGCGTGCGGCCGACGTGGCGGAGCACGCGCCCACCTTCCACCGAGGACGGACGGATGTCGTCACTGCGTACGTGGGGTCGCGAGCTGCGGCTGGCGTCGCGCGCCCTCCGGCGGGCGCCGGGGTTCGCCGCCGTGGCCATCGGCACCCTGGGGCTCGCCATCGGCGTCAACGCGGGGATGTTCAGCGTCGTGGACGCCGTGCTCCTCCGGCCGCTGCCGTATGCGCACGCGGACCGGCTCGTGCACGTCGCGGCGACGGCGCCCGGCTCCGGCTTCCCCGACGAGTTCGGCGTGGGCGCCGAGTTCTACCTCGCGTACCGCGAGTCGCCGCTCGTCGAGGACGCGACGACGTACAACTCGTTCACGAACACGCTGCGCGTCGGCGACCGCGTCGAGCGCGTGCGCATGTCGTGGCCGACGCACACCTTCTTCTCGACGCTCGGCGTGCGCCCGATCCTCGGCCGCACCCCGGTCCCCGAGGACGAGGAGCGCGTGGTGGTGATCAGCCACGCCCTCTGGCAGTCGTGGTTCGGCGGCGACCCGTCGGTCGTCGGGCGCACCATCGAGGTCTCCGGCGCGCCCCGCACGATCATCGGCGTCATGGGCCCCGACTTCGTCTTCCCCGCCAGCGGGCCGCTCCTCTGGCTGTCGACCGTCATCCGTCCGGCGGGGCTCGAGCCGGGGAACTTCAACTGGCCGATGCTCGTGCGCGTGAAGCCGGGCGTCACGCCCGAGGCCCTCGCGCGCGACCTCACCGCGCGCTCGAAGCGATTCCCCGAGCGCTTCGGCGGCTCGCCGGACTACGCCCGCCTCATCGGCCAGCACAGCGCCGTCGTGCGCCCGCTCCGCGCCGAGATGCTCGGCGCGGTCGCGCGCCCGCTCTGGGTGCTGCTCGCCGCGGTGGGCGTCGTGCTCGTCATTGCGTGCACCAACGTGGCGAACCTCTTCGCGGTGCGCGCCGAGTGGCGGCAGCGCGACCTCGCGGTGCGGCGCGCGATCGGCGCCACGCGCGGGCAGCTCGTGCAGACGCAGATGGCGGAGGCGGTGCTCGTCGCGGCCAGCGCGGCCGCGCTCTCGCTGGTGCTCGCGGCCCTCACGCTCCCCGCGTTCCTGCGCGCCGCCCCCGAGGACATGCCGCGCATCGCCGAGGCGGGGCTCGGCGCGCGCACGGTGCTCTTCGCGCTCGGCGCGTCGGTCCTCGCGGCGCTGGTGTGCGGGCTCGTCCCGGCGCTGCGCGCGTCGGCGCCCGACCTCACGCGGCTCCGCGAGGGCGGCCGCGGCGCCACGCACGGCCGGCGCTGGGGACGCGACGGCCTCGTCGTCGGGCAGACCGCGCTCGCGCTCGCGCTGCTCGTCGGCGCGAGCCTCCTGGTCCGGAGCTTCTCGGCGCTCCGCCGCGTGGACCCGGGCTACGACACGCGCGACGTGTTCACCTTCCAGATCGCGCCCGAGAGCCCGCCGCTGAAGGACGGCCCGTCGTTCGCGCGCTTCGACCTCGCCTTCCTCGACCGCCTCGCGGCGCTCCCGGGCGTCGAGTCGGTGGGGCTCGTCGAGAACGTGCCCCTCAACGAGGGCACGCGGACGAGCCGGTTCCGCACGGAGGCGGCCGGCGGCGCGACGGGCGCCGCCGCGGACGAGGGCAGCGTGCTGAACCTCACGTGGGCGGCGGGCGACTACTTCCGCACGATGGGCATCTCGGTGCGCCGCGGGCGCACGTTCGCCCGCGAGGATCACCTGCGGGGGCTGCCGAACGTGATCGTCAGCGAGAAGACGGCGAGCCTGCTGTGGCCCGGGCAGGACCCGATCGGGCGGCGCCTGCGCCGCGGGCGGGACAGCGTGTGGTACAGCGTGGTCGGCGTCGTGGAGGACGTGATGCAGAACGACTTCCGCCACGCGCCCGACCCGCTCGTCTACTTCCCGCTCTCGGGCCCGACGCCGGACAGCTGGGCGATCTCGTCGCCCGCGTACGTGGTCAAGACGCGGCGCGCGGAGACGATCGCGCCGGAGGTCCGCGCGCTGGTGCGCGAGGTCGCGCCCTCCGCGCCGATGTACCGGGTCTTCACGATGGCGGGGCTCGCGCGGGACTCGATGGTGCAGCTCTCGTTCACGATGCTCACGCTCGCCATCGTGTCGGCGCTCGCGCTCGTGCTCGGCGCGGTGGGGCTCTACGGCGTGCTGTCGTACGTCGTCGCGCAGCGCACGCGCGAGATCGGCGTGCGCATGGCGCTCGGCGCGGAGGCGGGGCAGGTGCGGCGGATGGTCGTCGTGCAGGGCGCGCGGATCGTCGCCCTCGGCGTCGCGGTCGGCGTCGGCACGGCGCTGGCCTCGACGCGGGCGCTCGACAGCCTGCTCTACGGCGTGCAGCGGGCGGACGCGGCGGCCTTCGTGGGCACGGCGGCGGCGATGCTGGTCGTCGGCCTGCTGGCGAGCTACGTCCCCGCGCGGCGCGCGTCGCGGATCGACCCGATGGAGTCGCTGCGCGGGGAGTGAGGCGCGGCGCGCGTCAGGCGCCCTCGCGCGCGGACAGCAGCCCGCGCGAGCGCTGGAGCCTTCGCGCCGCCTCGAGCCGCGGCGCGTGCGCGGCGAGGAGGTCGCTCCGCGACACGATGCCGACGACGCGTCGCGGCGCCGCGCGCCGCACCACCGGCAGGCGGCCCACCTGCTCGATCACCATATGGTCGGCGGCGTCGCGGAGCGTGCTGTCGTCGAACACGACCACCGGCGGGCGCCGCACGAGCGCGCCGACCGGCGTCGCGCCCTCCTGCGCGGGGTCGAGCAGGTCGCGGCGCGTGAGCACGCCGACGAGCAGCCCGGCCTCGTCCACCACCGGGAAGCCCTGGTGCGACGTGCCCGGTGCGCCGGAGGCGAGCCACGCGCGCACGCCCTCGAGCGCGTCCTCCGCGCGAATCGTCACCACCGTCTCCGACGCCGCGTCCCGCACGAGCACGTGCGCCAGGTGGTCCGCCGCGTACTCCGTCCGCACGCTCGCGCCGCGCCGCGCCAGCTTCTCCGTCATGATCGAGTGCCGGCTCATGAGCAGCGAGACGAGGTAGGCCGCCGTGCACCCGGCGAGGAGCGGCAGCAGCCCCACCGGCTGCCGCGTCGTCTCGAACGCGAACACGACCGACGCGAGCAGGGCGTGCGACGCGCCCGCGAAGATGGCCGCCATGCCGACGAGCCCCGCCATCGACGCGGTGACGCCGAGCGTCGGCACGTCGCGCGCGAGGAGCGCGCCGAGCAGCGCCCCCGCGCCGCCGCCGATGGTGAACAGCGGCGCGAGCGTCCCCCCGGACGTGCCGCTGCCGAGGTAGACGGCCCACGACACGAGCTTGAGGAGCACGAGCACGAGCAAGGCACGCCCCACGATGGTGCCGGCGATGGCGCCGGTGATGTTCCCGTAGCCGACGCCGAGCGTCCGCGGCTCGGCGAGGCCCACGAGCCCGACGACGACCGCGCCCGCCGCCGGCCACCACATCCAATGCACGCCGAGGCGATGGCCCAGGCGCTCGAACCCGTCCTCGATGGCGTACGTGAGCCGCGTGATGCCGACCGCCGCGACGCCCACCAGCGCGCCGAGCAGCGCGTACGCCGCCAGCGCCGCCCCACTTGGCTGCACGAGCGGCGGGATGGCGAACACCGGCGCCGTCCCGTCGAACGCGATGCGCACGGCGCTCGCCACCGCGGCGGCCAGCGCGACGGGGATCAGCGAGCGCGCCCGGTACTCGAAGAGCAGCAGCTCGATCGCGAGCAGCACCGCGCTCACGGGCGTGCCGAACGTCGCGGCCATGCCCGCGGCGGCGCCGGCGGCGAGGAGCGTCTTCCGCTCGTCGGCGGTCACGTGGAGGAACTGCCCCGCGAGCGACCCCAGCGCGCCACCCGTCGCGATGATCGGCCCCTCGGCGCCGAAGGGCCCGCCCGTGCCGATCGCCACCGCCGCGGAGAGCGGCTTGAGGAACAGCACGCGCGCGGGGATGCGGCTCTCCCCGTAGAGCACCTTCTCCATCACCTCGGGGATCCCGTGGCCGCGGATGGCCGCGGAGCCGTAGCGCGCCATCACGCCGACGACGAGCGCGCCGAGGACGGGAATCAGCACGAGCGCCGGGCCGGAGCGCACGCCGCCCGCCGGGGCCGCGAACGTCGTCGCGACGCGCGCGTGGAAGGCGACGTTCGTGACGAGGCCGATCAATCGGACGAGGAGCTGCGCCGCGAGACCCGCGCCCGCGGCCAGCACCACGGCGACCCCCGCGACGGCGATCGTACGCCGGTTCACCGGCTCGTACTCCTCGGGCGCGCGGACGCCGTCGCCGTCGTCCAGCGCCGCGTCCTCGATCGCGGGCGCGAGCCCCGGCGCGACCGGTAGCGCGTCGCCGGGCGCGGCGGGCGATTCGTCGAGTGGTGGAGCCGGGTCGTCGCGGTGCAAGGGGCGGGTCGCTAGCGCCGCATCACGGCGTACTGCTGCGAGGGCGTGGACTTCTCGATGCCCTGCTGCTCGAGCTCGGGCGCCTCGGCGTCCCACAGCACGACGCCGCGCAGCCGCGCGCCCCCCTCGTGCACGAGCGCGACGTTGCGGCCGAGGTCCGCGAGGGTCGTGGCATTCACGCGGGCGCACACGATCACGTCGGGCGGCGCGTCGCCGTCGGGCTCCGCGAGTCGCCGCGCCTGGTCCGGCGGGACGACGACGGCGGTCAGGTCGTACCGGCGCGAGAGCCGCGCGATGCCCTCGCGCACCACGTCGCCGCCCTGGTCGTCGAGCGGGTCGCCCTGCATGCCGGCGGGGATGACGTCGAGGGTGCGGTCGCGCCCCACCGTGGCGGTCACGATCGCCGCCGGCCAGTCGACGCGGCCGGCGAGGACCGCCGCGAGCCCGGGCACCGGGCGCGCGCGCAGCACGCTGGCGACGCTCGGGTGGGCGACGTCCGCGTCCACGAGCAGCGTGCTGCGCGCCTCGTACGCGGCGGCGACGGCGAGGTTCGCGGCGACCGTGGCCGTCACCGAGGGCTCGTCGCCGGTGAGCGTGACGACGGGGGTCGCCGAGCCGGTCGCCGCGAAGTGCAGGTAGAGGAGGCGGTAGCTCTCGTTCGCCGGGTCGATGAGCGGCGGCGCGTTGACGTCGGCGCGGCGGCGGTTGCGGTCGACGACCTCGGCGCGGTCGCGCACGACGGCGAGCACGCGCGCGCCGGCCACGCGCTCCGCCTCGCGCGCGTCGCTGACGCGCGGGCGGTTCATCTCGTAGAGGAGCGACGCGCCGAAGCCGACGACGAGCGCGAGGACCATCGCCGCGGCGATCATCGCCCCCGGCGGCGCGCCGATGCTCGAGAGCGCCCGCGCCTCCTCGGCGCGCGCGAAGAGCTGCGCGTTCTGGCGGCGCGCGGCGACGAGCGCCTCCCGGGCGAGCGTCGCCTCGAAGCGTGCGGACGCGATGGCGGCGCGGTGGCGGGCGGTGTCCACGACGAACGTCGGGGCCGTGGGGCGCGGCGCCGGGCGGAGCGCCGCGATCTGGCGCCGCATCCCCGCGAGCTTCTCCTCGCCGACGGCCTGGATGGCGCGCCCGATCTCGGTCGCGCGGGTCGTGAGGAGGATGAACGTCGGGTCCACGCCGGTCACCGCGTCGAACGAGTCGCGCTCGCGCTCCACGGCGTTGAGCGAGTCGATGAGCGGCTGCACGCGAGGGTCGTTGTTCAGGTACGGCGACTCGCCGAGCTGGCGGTAGCTCGCGGGCAGCGGCGCGTTCTCGGCGCGGCGGATCAGCTGGGCGAGCTGGCCGGCGAGCACGGCGATGGAGTCGCGCTGCGCGGCCATCCACGGCGGCGTGGCGGTGTCCACGGCCGCGACGGCCTGCGGCTGCGCGCGCTGGAGGTCGGCGGCGTAGGAGGACTCCGCCGCGGCGAGCTGGCGCTGGGCGCGGACGTCGGAGGCGATGAGCGGCGTGGTGTCGGCGTAGGCGTCCGCCGGCGGCGCGACGTAGCGCGCGGCGCGCTGCGCCCCGCGCGGCACGAGCACGAGCGCGAGCAGGGCGCCGACGAGGACGATCGTGCCGACCCCGCCGATGAGCCCGAGCCGCTTCACCGCGTTGCGGGCGCGCGCCGCCATCCATGCCGCACCGATGTCGGGGCGGAGGCGCCGCGGGACTGTGCCTTCGTCGGCTGGACGCATTTCTCAGCGATGGTCGAGGAGCGTGGAGAGGGACCGCTTCAACTTACAGCAGAGGCCGCAGCGCATTCCAGCGGTGGGCCTGCTGCCTGGTCGGGCAGCGAGCGAGGCGCGTTTTCAATTGCGCACTTCGTGCCGTCGGAGCGGTCGGTCTTCCTTCCCCTCGAAACGGACTGCATCGTGCAGGGAACGCCTTCGGCAGCATTCGCCGCCTCGCCTGCGAAGAACCTCGCTGGGTCGCTCCCAGCCGAGCGAGCCGCGCCGCGGGCGCGGCGAGCGACGGCGCTCCCGCTCTCCAGGCCCGACGAAGACAGGAACGACAGCGACGGCCAGCCAGGATCCGGAACCTCCGATGTACAGCACCTGCCTCTTCTGCCACGCCGCTCTCGGAAGCAACGAGACCGTCGAGTCGTTCCCCATCGGCAAGCGCCTCGCCTTCGACGCGGCGAAGGGGCGGCTCTGGGTCGTGTGCGACGGGTGCGGGCGCTGGAACCTCACGCCGATCGAGGAGCGCTGGGAGGCCATCGAGCAGTGCGAGCGTGCCTTCCGCGCGACGTTCGTGCGCGTCTCCACCGACAACGTCGGCCTGGCGAAGCTGCGCGACGGGACGGAGCTGGTGCGCATCGGGCGCCCGCTGCGGCCGGAGTTCGCGGCGTGGCGCTACGGGAGCCAGTTCGGGAAGCGGCGGCGGCGGCTCATGCTCGCGGGCGGCGCCGGCGTCGCCGTCACGGCGGCGGCGGGCGTCGCGCTCGCGCCGACGCTCGTGCCCGCGCTGACGGCGATGGGCGTCGTCTACCTCGTCCCCGGCTTCATGAGCATGATCGCGGGCGCGGCCATCGGCGGCGCGTCGGTGCTCGCCGACCACGTCGAGAGCGAGTGGGTAGTCGCGCGGGTGCCCGGCTCGCGCGGGCGGGCGCTCACCGTGCGCCAGCGCCACCTCGACCTCGCCGAGCTGCGGAGCGGCGCGCGCGGCGTGGATGACCTGCGCCTCGAGCTGCCGCACGAGACGGGCGTGGCCCGGTTCGAGGCGGACGACGCCGCACGCGTCACGTGCGCGCTGCTCGCGCGCGTGAACCGCAAGGGCGCCACGACGGCGCAGGTGCAGCAGGCGGTCGGCCACATCGAGTCCTCCGGCGACGCGTCGGGGTGGCTCGCCGCGCGCGCGCGCATCCTCGCGAGGCGCGGCCCGAAGCTCAACCCGCACCGCTTCTGGATCGGTGCGCTGCACCTGCGCCGGTCGGAGCAGCTCACGCTCGAGATGGCGCTGCACGAGGAGTCCGAGCGCGCCGCGCTCGAGGGCGAGCTCGCGCGGCTCGCCGACGCGTGGCGCGAGGCGGAGGAGATCGCGGCGATCGCGGACAGTCTGCTCCTACCTTCCGAGATCGATCGGCAGATCGAGGCCGATCGCTGATCGGCGTCCGAGCGAGAAGCTACGAGCGCCGGCGACAGGCGGCAGGCGACCGCCGCTGCCCTGCCTGCTGCGCTCCGCTCGAACGAGGAACCCCCGGGAAACCAGTGGTGGCTTCCCGGGGGTCGAGCGGTCGCCTGTCGCCAGTCGCCAGCTGTTACTGGACGGTGATCTGCCCCTTCATGTTCATCGCGAGGTGCGGCGTGCAGTGGTAGTCGTACGTGCCCGCCGGGACGTTCGCGAACGTCATCTGGTACGTCTCGTTCGGCTGCGTGAGCATCGGGCTCGAGAGCTCGCCCTGCTGGTTCGGCATCGCGGCCGAGAGCGCCGCCTTGTTGGCGGCGGCGGCGCCGGTGGTCGCGTCGAAGGCGGCGTTGTGCGGGCCGCCGCTGACCATCGTCCACTTCACCGTGTCGCCCGACTTGATCGTGAGGTTCGCCGGCTCGAAGCGGTAGCCCTGCGCGTCGCCGATCATCTTGACCTCGTGGACCGTCCCCGTGCCCGTCGTCGGGGCCGCGGCGGTGCCGCCCGCCGGCGTCGCCGTCGCCGCGCCCGCCGAGTCGGTGCCGGTGGTCGCGGGGGCCGCAGCCGCACCCGTGTCAGTCGCGTTGTTGTTCTTGTCGCCGCCGCCGCAGGCGCCGAGGACGAACGCGCTCAGCGCGAGCGCAAAACCCTTGAACCGCATTGCTGGTCACCCTCCGAAGGGTACGATCGAACGGTTGCTTGAGTGCCGTGAATCAGCCACGCCCGCGGGTGCCCGCGAGCCTTGTGAACTTATTCACAAGCCGGAGCGTTGTGAAGGGGAGCAGACGCCATGCCCATACGACCATAGAGCAGGGAGTAGGAAGCCGGAAATCGCGCCGATCCGTCCCCGTGTCTGTTCCCGTTTCCCGTTTCCCCTTTTCCGGTTTCCTGTTCCCCGCTTCCCGGTCCATTGACCTGCCTTCGATCCCTCTCTACGTTGCGACACATGTCGCGCGCCGCCCGTCATCATCATGCGCACCACCACGTCCACGGCCCCACGGGTCGGGGCGCGGCGCGCATGCACGGGTGACCGCTCGGCGGCACCGACGCAGGCGTAGCGCGGCGCACCGGCCCGTCCACCACGGACGGGCTTTTTGTTTGCCC
>JBJMNJ010000445.1:0-10092 GCA_045804325.1 Gemmatimonadaceae bacterium | reverse complement strand
CACAACTATCGCGCGTCGGCCGGCGGCGCGATCGAGGGCTTCGAGGACCAGTACTTCTACGGGCGGAACCCCACGGAGTGCATCCTCGCGAACTTCCGGAACCTCGGGAAGCAGGAGATGGACTTCGTGGGCGGCTACACGACGTTCACCGGCGCGTACCGCACGCGCGGCCTGCCGACGGACGATCGCGTGGGCGGCGACTACAAGGACGCGCAGTCGAAGCCGGGCCCCTGGGGCATCTACATGTACATGCAGGGCGAGACGATCCCCAAGGAGTCGAACCACGTCCGTCTTCACGAGACGAAGACCGACCAGTGGGGGATCCCGCTGCTCGTGACCTCGGTGGGCTACGACGAGAACGACGAGCGCATGATCCGCGACTGGCTCGCCGAGGCGAAGGCGATGCTCGCCGTGGCGGGGTGTCGCGACGTGAGCGCGCGCGACAACCACCAGCCCCCGGGCCTCGACATCCACGAGATGGGCGGGTGCCGCATGGGGCGCGACCCCCGCACCTCGCTCCTGAACGAGTGGAACCAGCTCCACGCGTGCCCGAACGTCTTCGTGACGGACGGCGCGTGCATGACCTCGACCGGCAACCAGAGCCCGTCGATCCTCTACATGGCGCTCACGGCGCGCGCGGCGGGCCACGCGGTCGCGGAGATGAAGCGCCGGAGCCTCTAGCCCTTGATGGTCCTCGAGGCCGCGTCCCAGGTCACGTCGCTCTGCCGGAAGTAGGACTCGTTCGCCATGTGGCAGGCGAGCGCCGCGTGGTGGCCGAACACCGCGTCCTCGACGACGGGCTTCCGCGTGCGGACCGCGTCGAAGAAGTTCTGCAGGTGCGCGCGGGTCGCGTCGAAGTCGGGCCCGCGGATCGTCACCGACTCGGAGGTGGCCTCCTGGTCCCGGGCGACGCGCGCGTCGTTCTCCTCGTGCCACCGCCGCACGTACGCCTCGCGCATCGCGCGCGGGTAGCTGTTGGTGGCGTAGTAGCTCGGGTACATGTCCGTCCCCGCCTGCGGCGTGTAGACGATCGTGTCGCCGGTGATCTCCATGAGCCCCTTCGACCCCTGGATGCGATACGTCTCGGGCATCGCGGTGCCGAGGTTGAGGCGCATGTAGACGGGGAGCCCGTCGTAGTCGTAGACCACCGCGTGCACGTCGGGCATGTTGCGCCCGTCCTTCCACCGGCGGATGCCGCCGACGGAGGAGACCCGCGTCGGCGGCCGGTTCAGGTCGAGCATGAAGATCATGCCGCTGATGAGGTGGACGAGGAGGTCGCCGGCGACGCCGGTCCCGTACTCCCTCCACGCCCGCCAGCGCGCGAAGCGAATCGGGTCGAAGGCCCGCTTGGGGGCGCGCCCCTGCCACGTGTCCCAGTCCAGGTTCGCGGGAGAGAGGTCGGGCGGCGGCGGGTACTGCCACGCGCCGGTGGGGTCGTTGCGCCCGTTCCACCCCTCCACGAGCGTGAGCTCGCCCAGCATCCCGCGCGCGATCATCGCCTTCGCCCGCGCCATGATCGGGGCGCTCACGCGCTGCGAGCCGATCTGCACGATCCGCCCCGACTGCTTCACCGCGTCCACCATCGCCACGCCGTCGGCCGCGCTGTGCGACATCGGCTTCTCGCAGTAGACGTCCTTCCCCGCGCTCACCGCGTCGACGACGAGCTGGCGGTGCCAGTGGTCGGGCACGGCGGCGATGAGGCAGTCGATGTTCTTGTCGTCGAGCAGCGCCTGGTAGCGGCGCGTGACGGGCAGGTCCGCGCGGCCCACGATCTCGCGCGCGAGCGTGTGCCGGCCGTCGTAGAGGTCGCAGGCGGTCGCGCACTCGACGTCGGCGAGGCTGATGGAGTCGCGGAGCAGCCCCGAGCCCTGCATGCCGACGCCGACGATGCCGAAGCGCACGCGGTCGCTCGCGGCGCCGCGCCGCGGCGCCGCGCCCGGCGCCGGGCGCGGCTCGGCGGCCTGCAGGACGCTCGCCCCGGCCAGGGACGCGCCGGCGGCCAGGCCGCCGATCTCGAGGAACTCGCGGCGCGAGAAGCGATTCTGGGGCACGGCATCTCCCGTGTGAGAGTCGGGCGCAGGATGGCGGTCTCGCCGGCGGCGACGAGCGCGCCTATTATGCGGGCGCCGACGCGCGGGCGCCATCGCGCGCCGCCGGCCAGGTCCCTCGCAGGCGAACGAGGTCTCTCATGCGTCCGATGCACCGGCGCGACGCCCTCAAGGCGGCCGCCATCCTCGCGGGCGGCGCCACCCTGCTCGGCGCCCTCGGCGCCGCCGCGGGCGGCGCGGCCGCGGAGGTCGAGGAGGAGCAGGCCGGCGTGCTCCGCGGCGCGGACCGCGCGCTCGCCGTCGCGATCGCCGACACGCTGCTGCCCACCACCGAAGCCTCACCGGGCGCGCGCGCGGCGGGCGCCGGCGCGGCGATGGACCTGCTCCTCACCGACTGCTACCCGGCCGATGAGCAGCGGCGGCTGCTCGCGGGGCTCGCGGACTTCCGCGCGGCGCACCCCGGCTTCGCGGCGCTGGCGCGCCGCGAGCGCGAGGCGGTGCTGCGCGAGCTCGACCGGGCGGCGCTCACCGCGGCGGCGCCGCACTGGTTCGCGCTCGCGCGCGGGCTCGCGGAGCAGGCGTACTTCAGCTCGGAGGTCGGGATGACGCGCGCGCTGCGCTACGTGCGCGTGCCGGGGCGCTGGGTGGGGTGCGTGCCGCTGAAGCCCGGCCAGCCGGCGTGGGGGTGAGTCGTCGGTCGTGAGTCGCGGGTCATGGGTCGTGTGACTCGCCGCACACGCCAGGACCCACGACCCACCTCGCACGACCTCAGGCCCGCGACAAGTAGCCCGCACGCCCGAAAGAGGGGGGTCGCCCGGCACCCTTCCTGCGACCTCGTTCGTGGCTGATGACCATGACCCAGCCCCCCGCGCCGGTCGATGCCGGCACCCGCCGCATTCCCGTCGGCGCCGAGCTCGTCGATGGAGGCGGCGTGCACTTCCGCGTGTGGGCGCCCAAGCGCCGCCGCGTCGCCGTCGTGCTGGAGGCGGGGCCCGGCGCGCCGGCCGAGGTCGAGCTGGCGGCCGAGGACGGCGGCTACTTCTCCGGCGTCGCGACGGACGCGCGGGCAGGGACGCGCTACCGCTACCGGCTCGACGGCGGCGACGCGTTTCCCGATCCCGTGTCGCGCTTCCAGCCCGACGGACCGCACGGCCCGTCAGAGGTGGTGGACCCCGATGCGTACCGCTGGAGCGACGACGGCTGGCGCGGGCTCTCGCTCCAGGGGCAGGTGCTCTACGAGCTCCACGTCGGCACGTTCACGCGCGAGGGCACGTGGGCGGCGGCCGAGCGCGAGCTGCCGGCGCTCGCGGAGCTCGGCGTCACCGCGATCCAGATGATGCCCGTGGCCGACTTTCCCGGGCGCTTCGGCTGGGGCTACGACGGCGTGGACCTGTTCGCGCCCACGCGGCTCTACGGCCGGCCCGACGACCTCCGCCACTTCGTGGACCGCGCGCACGCGCTCGGCATCGGCGTGCTGCTGGACGTCGTGTACAACCACTTCGGGCCGGACGGCTGCTACCTGCGCGAGTACGCGGACGAGTACTACAGCGAGAAGCACCGGAGCGAGTGGGGCGAGTCGCCGAACTTCGACGGGCCGGGGAACGGTCCGGTGCGTGAGTTCGTGCTGTGCAACGCGGGGTTCTGGGTGGACGAGTACCACCTCGACGGCCTCCGCCTCGACGCGACGCAGAGCATCGTGGACGACAGCGAGACGCACGTCCTCGTGCAGATCGGCCAGCGCGTGCGCGAGGCGGCGCGAGGGCGCGGCACGCTCGTGGTCAACGAGAACGAGCCGCAGCAGGCCAAGCTGGTGCGCCCGGCGGAGCAGGGCGGCTGCGGCCTCGACATGATCTGGAACGACGACTGGCACCACGCGGCCATCGTCGCGCTCACGGCGCAGGACGAGGCGTACTTCACCGACTACCGCGGCTCCGCGCAGGAGCTCGTGTCGGCGGCGAAGTACGGGTTCCTCTACCAGGGGCAGTGGTACCGGTGGCAGCAGAGCCGCCGCGGATCGCCGGCCTTCGACCTCGAGCCCGCGCGCTTCGTCCACTTCCTCGAGAACCACGACCAGGTGGCGAACTCCGGGCGCGGCGACCGCGTGCACATCTCCTCGAGCCCCGGTCGCTGGCGCGCGCTCACCGCGCTGCTCCTCCTCGGCCCGCAGACGCCGATGCTCTTCCAGGGGCAGGAGTGGGCGACGGACACCTGCTTTCTCTACTTCGCCGACCACACGCGCGAGCTCGCGCGGCTCGTCGAGAAGGGGCGGAAGGAGTTCATGGCGCAGTTCGCCAACCTCGCGCTCCCCGACGTGCAGCGCCTGCTCGCGGTGCCGCACGAGCGCGAGACCTTCGAGCGCTGCCAGCTCGACCACGCGGAGCGCGAGCGGCCCGGCCACCGGGAGGCGTGGCAGCTCCACCGCGACCTGCTCGCGCTGCGGCGCGAGGATCCGGTCTTCGCGGCGCAGGCGCAGGGCGGGGGGGGCCGCGTCCGGGCGCTCGACGGCGCCGTGCTCGCACCGGACGTGCTCGCGCTCCGCTACTTCGGCCGCGACGGCGACGACCGGCTGCTCGTGCTGAACCTCGGTCGGACGCTGCACCTCGACCCCGCGCCCGAGCCGCTGCTCGCGCCCCCGGAGGGCGCGCGCTGGCGCGTGCGCTGGTCGAGCCAGGACCCCGGCTACGGCGGCATCGGCACGCTCGCGCCGGACGCGCCGGAGAGCGACCGCACGATCCCGAACCGCCCCGACCCGCCGCGCCCGTTCGAGAACTGGCGCGTGCAGGGCGAGACCGCGCTCGTGCTCGCGCCCGAGCGCTCGCTGCGCGCAGAGAGCAAGCCCGCATGAACGACCCGCTCGAGTCCCTCGTCCGCCGCGTGTCCCTCGCCGACGACCTCGCGCTGCTGGAGCGCGAGTGGCTCCTCACCAACGGGCTCGGGGGCTACGCCTCGGCGAGCCTCGCCGGCCTGTCGACGCGCAAGTATCACGGCCTGCTCGTCGCCGCGCTGCCGAACCCGTTCGGGCGCGTCGTCATGCTGAACCACGTCGAGGAGTGCGTGGAGCTGCCGAACGGCGAGCGCGCGCGGCTCAGCGGCGAGGAGCGCACGGGAGAGCGCCTCAGGCTCCCCGGCATCGAGCGCCTGCGCTCGTTCCGTCTCCAGGGCGGGCTCCCCGTCTGGGAGTTCGACGTCGCGGGACGCGTGATCGAGCGGCGCGTCGTCATGCCGCACCGACAGAACACGACGTACCTCCTCTACCGGCTGCTCGCCGGCGACCCGCTGACGCTCGAGCTCCGGCCGGCCGTGCACTTCCGGAACTACGAGGCCGACGTCACGACGACCATGCAGGAGGGCTACCGCGTCTCGCTCGGCGACGTGCACGAGATCGCCTGCGACAACGCGCCGGCGCCGCTGCGGCTGCACGTCTCGGGCGACGCCGTCGAGTACACGCAGCAGGTCGAGGAGATGGTCGAGCTGCACTACCGCGTGGAGAAGGATCGCGGGTACGCGCACGAGGGCCGGCTCTGGAGCCCGGGCGCGTACCGGGTGACGCTCGCCCAGGGCGCGCCGGCGGCGCTCGTCGCCTCCGCGGAGTCCGACGAGACCATGCTCGCGCTGAGCCCCGACGAGGCGGTCGACGCGGAGCAGGAGCGGCGGCGCCGGCTCCTCCGCGCCGCGCCGCCCGCCGCGCGCACGGGTGCGGCGGCGGAGCTCGTGCTCGCGGCCGACCAGTTCCTGATCACGCCGGCCGGGCGGCGGCGCGACGCCGCGCGGGCGGCCGCCGAGGGCGAGCAGATCCGCAGCGTGATCGCGGGCTACCACTGGTTCACCGACTGGGGGCGCGACACGATGATCAGCCTCGAGGGGCTGACGCTGTCGAGCGGGCGCCTGCACGAGGCGGGAAGCATCCTGCGCACGTTCTCGCACTACGTGCGCGACGGCCTCCTCCCGAACATGGTCCCCGACGGCGCGAACGAGGGCCTCTACCACACCGCGGACGCGACGCTCTGGTTCTTCCACGCGGTGGACCGCTACCTCGACGTGACGGGCAACGAGGTGATGCTCGAGCGCCTGCTCCCCACGCTCGTCGCGATCGCCGAGCACCACCTGCGCGGCACGCGGTTCGGCATCCGCGTGGACCCGGCGGACGGGCTGCTGACGCAGGGGGAGGAGGGGTACCAGCTCACCTGGATGGACGCGAAGTGCGACGGGTGGGTGGTGACGCCGCGCCGCGGGAAGGCCGTCGAGATCAACGCGCTCTGGTACAACGCGCTGTGCGTGCTGGAGTCGTGGACGCGGCGGCTGCGCGGCGCGGACGCCGCGGCCCGGTGGGCGGAGCACGCGGCGCGCGCGCGAACGTCGTTCAACCGCCGCTTCTGGTACGAGGCGGGCGGCCACCTCTACGACGTCGTGGACGGCCCGGACGGCGACAGCACGGAGTGCCGCCCGAACCAGGTCTTCGCGATCTCGCTGCCGCACCCGGTGCTCGACGAGGGGCGCTGGGCGGCCGTGCTGAAGGTCGTGGAGGAGCGGCTGGTCACGCCCGTGGGGCTCCGGTCGCTCTCGCCGGGCAGCGCGAGCTACGCGCCGCGCTACTTCGGCAACCTCCGCCAGCGCGACGCGGCGTACCACCAGGGCACCGTGTGGGGCTGGCTCATCGGGCCGTTCGTGGACGCGTGGCGCAAGGTGCACCCGGACGACCCCGCCGGCGCGCGCCGCTGGCTCGACGGCCTCATCGCGCACCTCGACGACTTCGGCGTCGGCTCCATCGCGGAGATCTTCGACGCCGAGACGCCGTACACGCCGCGCGGCTGCATCGCGCAGGCGTGGAGCGTCGCGGAAGTGCTGAGACAGCTCGTCGCCACCGAGCCGCAGACGGCTGACGGCTGACCGCGGCCAGTGGTGATGAGCCGCCGTCAGCCGTCAGCAGAGATCGCGAACGGCCGCTCTTCGCTCATCGCGGCAGTTCCCAGATCTCGACCCTGTTCAACGAGATGTACGGAATCGCCACCCGATTCCTCCTCGTGTCCAGCGCGATGTCCGCCGGGCGGCCGGGCAGGCCGCGAATCACCGGGCCGCCGGTGCCGCCGCGATAGACGTGGATGCTCGAGTCGCGCTGGCTCGAGACGACGAGCGCGCCGTCGTTCGTGAGCTCCACGCCGTCGTACTGCGCGCCCGCTCCCGTGAGGAGCGGCTCGAGCGCCGCGCCGCCGGGCCGCCATGCCTTGAGCGCCGAGCCGCCGCCGTACGGGAGGATCACCATGCGCCCGCTGCGGCGGTCGAGCGTGATGCCGTTCGGGGAGCCGAGCGACGTGTCCGCGATCGCGACGGTCACCGTCTGGCTCGGGTTGCGCGGGTCGTGCACGTCGAGGCGGTAGATGCGGTTCTTCCCCGTGTCCGTCACGTAGAGCGCGCCGTCCGGCCCGAAGGCGACGTCGTTGAGGAAGCCGGGGTCCTGCCCCGCGAACGACACGCTGCCCGCGGGCGCGCCCGTCTCCAGGTCGAAGGCGCGCACGGCGTCCGCGTCGGCCACCCAGAGGTGCGCGGGGCCGAGCGCCATGCCGCGCGGCATGTGGAGCGTCGCGCCGCGCTCGCCGCCGGCGGCCCACCGCAGCTCGCGCACGGTGCCGTCGGCGTTGACGCGGCTGATGAAGCCGTTGTTGTCGGCGGGCGTGCCGGCGTTCGGGCCGAAGTTCGAGACGTAGTAGACGTCGCGCGCCGGGTCGTACTTCACGGCCTCGGGGCCGCTGAGGCCCGTGACGGTGGCGACGAGGCGCGGCGCCGCGGGCGCCGCGGGCGCGGCCTGCGCGGTCGTGTCCGCCCGCGGCGCCGGGGCGCAGGCGAGGAGGCTCGCGAGCGTCGCGAGCGCGGGGGCGGTGCGGGTACTGTTCACGGCGGCTCCGGGTGACTGGTCCGCCCGTAGGCTGCACTGCGCGGCGGCACGGCGCCAGCGGCCCGCCGCGCCCGCGCAGATTTCTGACAGACACATTTGCCAGCGCGCGGCCCGCGACCCAGATTCGACCCCCCGCCCGCCGCGCCCGCCGCCAGCGCCCTCATGAGCCAGGACCAGCACCTCCGCACCTCACGCCAGCGCTACCGCGGCTTCGTCGAGGACTACCGCCTCGGACGGCTCGACGAGAAGACCGAGGCGCTGGAGCGCGGCCACGCGCCGCACGCCGCGGGCGGTGACGGCGCGCCCGCCGCGCCGGCGCGCGGCCTCCGCGGGCGGAAGTACCTCCGCGAGTACCTCCGGTGGCTGCGCCCGCACCGCGGACCCCTCGCCGTCGTGGCCGCGCTCGCGCTCGTGCGCGCGGGGTTCGAGATGGTCGAGCCGCTGTTCATGCGCTACATCGTGGACCGCGTCCTCCTCGTCGAGGGGCTGACGCGGGCCGCGCGGCTCGAGCGGCTGCACACCGCGGGCGCCATCTTCCTCGGCGCCATCATCCTCTCGAACCTGATCGGGGTCACGAAGGACTACCGCCAGCGGCTGCTCAACACGCGCGTGATGCTCTCGCTCCGGCGCGCGCTCTTCCGCCGGCTGCTCCACCTGCCGCTCCCGCGGCTCTGGGACATGAAGACGGGCGGGATCATCTCGCGCCTCACCGGCGACGTGGACACGACCACGGGGCTGCTGCAGATGGCGGTCGTCTCGCCGTCCATCGCGCTCGTGCGGCTCGCGATCGCGGTGGGCATCCTGCTGTCGATCAACTGGCGGCTCGCGATGATGGCGCTCGCCATCATCCCGGGCGTGATGCTCCTGAGCTTCGTCCTCGCGAAGCGCGTGCGCCCCATCTACCGGGCGGTGCGCAAGGACGCCGAGGCGATCGACGGGCGGGTGGGGGAGACGTTCGGCGGGATCCGCGTCGTGCGCGCGTTCCGCCGGGAGACGAGCGAGACGCTCGGCTACCTGCGCGGGCGGCACACGGTGCTGCGCAAGGAGCTGTTCGCCCACCGGCGCGAGCTCCTGCTCTGGACGTCGTGGGGGCTCCTGCTCGGCGTCGTGAACGTCGTGATCCTCTGGTACGGCGGGTGGCTCAACGTCGCGGGGCGCGCGTCGGTCGGCGACATCATGGCCTTCCAGTGGTACACGTTCCTGCTGCTGAACCCCGTGTGGCAGATCGTGAACTCCTTCTCCGAGCTCCAGCGCTCGCTCGCGGCGATGGAGCGCGTGTTCGACGTCCTCGCGATGCCGGACGACAAGCCCGACCGCCCGGGCGCGGTGCCCGCGCCGCGCGCGGTGCGCGAGCTGCGCTTCGAGGGGGTCGAGTTCGAGTACCGGCCCGGCCTCCCCGTCCTGCGCGACCTGAACATGACGGTGCCCGGCGGCACGGTGGTGGCGCTCGTCGGGAGGAGCGGCGCCGGCAAGACGACCGTCACCGATCTGGTGGCGCGCTTTCACGACCCGACGCGCGGGCGCATCCTGCTCAACGGCGTCGACCTGCGCGACCTGCAGCTGCGGACGTACCGCGACCTGCTCGCGATCGTCCAGCAGGACGTCTTCCTGTTCGACGGCTCGGTGCGCGACAACATCGCCTACGGCCGCAGCGACGCGAGCGACGCCGAGGTGCTGGCGGCGGCGCGCAACGCCAACGCGCACGAGTTCATCGAGCGACTGCCCGACGGGTACGAGACCTTCGTGGGCGAGCGCGGCGTGAAGCTCTCGGGCGGGCAGCAGCAGCGCCTCGCGATCGCGCGCGCGTTCCTCGCCTCGCCCCGCATCCTCATCCTCGACGAGGCGACGAGCAACCTCGACACCGAAAGCGAGCAGCTCATCCAGGCCGCGATGGCGACCCTGCTCGCCGGCCGCACGACGTTCGTGATCGCGCACCGGCTGTCGACCATCCGCCGCGCCCACCTCATCCTCGTGATGGAGGAGGGGCGCGTGGTCGAGCGCGGCACGCACGAGGAGCTCATGCGCGCGCGCGGCGGCTACCACGACATGGTGCGCCGCCAGATGGAGAGCACGACGGAGGGCGCCGAGGCGCTCTGGTAGCGCGGCCCTCGGCCCTCGGCCGAGGGTTCACCCTCGGTTCGACCGCCACACGCG
>JBJMNJ010000444.1:0-9670 GCA_045804325.1 Gemmatimonadaceae bacterium | reverse complement strand
CGCGGCGTCGTGTTGCTCCGGTTCTCCGGCGTCCACGGCGCGAAGCCCGCGCGGTAGTTCGACGGGTCGTCCGTGCGGTCGGTCCAGAAGCGCGCGACGTTGAAGATCTTGAAGCCGCCGGCGCCGCGCAGGTTCAGCCCGAAGTCGAAGGCGCGGTACCCGCCGTCGAAGAAGAGGCCGCCCTCGTACTTCGGCGTGCCGTTCCCCACCTCGACGCGGTCGTCGTCGTTGATCTGGCCGTCGCCGTTCGCGTCCACGTAGCGGACGTCGCCGGGCTGCGCGTTCGGCTGGATCACGCGCACGTCGCCGTTCTCGAGCGTCGTGGTGTGCGCCTGCACGTCGGCCGCCGACTGGAAGATGCCGTCCATCCGCACGAGGTAGAACGTGCCGATGGGGCTCCCGACCGCCGTGCGCGCCGCGCCCGTCTGGTCGAAGATCGGCTGGCCGCCGTTGCCGAGCGAGGTCACCCGGTTGCGCGTCGTCGTCAGCGAGCCGGTGGTGTTGAGGAAGAAGGCGCGCGGCTCGGCGCCGCCGTAGCGGTACGTGAGGCCGAACTCGGTGCCGCTGTTCTTCATGCTGCCGGCGTTCACGTACGGCGCGCGCGCCTGGTCCTCGCCCGTGCCGAGGCTCCACGGGAGCGGCGCGCGCACGAGCAGCCCGCTCGCGGTCGAGCGGTAGACGTCCGCCGTGAAGAGCAGCCGCTCCTGGAGCAGCGAGAGGTCGAGGCCGAGGTTGTCCTGCCGGTTCTCCTGCCAGCGCGCGTTGGGGTTGGCGAGCGCGAGCTGCGTGGCGCCGCTCTGCACCTCGCCGCCGAGCGGGTAGCCGAGGCGGTTGGAGGAGATCTGGCCGCTCGTCGTGTAGTTCCCGATGTCCTGGTTGCCGAGCGTCCCGGTGCTCGCGCGAATCTTGAGGTAGTTCAGCCGGCTCACCCAGGGGACCGACCGGAAGAAGCCCTCGTCGCTCACGATCCAGCCGACCGACCCCGCGCGGAACGTCCCCCACTTGTTGTCGGCGCCGAAGCGCGACGAGCCGTCCCGGCGGACGCTCCCGGTGAACAGGTAGCGGTCGAGGAGGGTGTAGTTCGCGCGGAACAGGAGCCCCTCGAGCCGGGAGTCGGCCCGCACGCCGGTGTTCGTCGCGTCCGCCTGGTTGCCGGCATTCAGCGTGCGGAGCGCCTCGTCGGTGAAGCCCCGGCGGTAGGCCGTGATGTCGTCCGAGGTCTCCTTCAGCGCCGTGTAGCCCGCCACGGCGTTGAGCTTGTGCTTCCCGCCGCTGAACTGGTCGTCGTACATCAGCAGGTTCTCGGCGAGCAGCGACGTGAAGTCGTTGCGGATCTCGTTGAGCTCGGCGAACTGGTTCGGCGAGCCCAGGCGAATCTGGTCGATGCTCGTGAACTCGGTGCGGCCGTAGTTCTCGTAGTTCAGGCCGAGGTTGAGCCGGTAGCGCAGCTGGTTGACGAGCTGGAGCTCGCCGAACGCCGAGCCGATCACCTGGTTCGAGCGCTCGGTGCGCGGCTGCCGCTCGAGGAGGCCGACCGGGTTCGTGCCGAACGTCGGGTTGGCGCCGCTGCCGTAGCCGTAGCCGCTCGCGTTGTTCGGGTCGCGCACCGGGATGGTCGGCAGCATGCGCACCACGTCGATGAGCGGGAAGCCCGTGAGCCCCTGCCGCAGCGCGCGCGAGACGGCCATGTTCTCGCCGACGCTGAGGCGGCCGCGGCGCACGTCGGAGTTCACGCGCACGCTGTAGCGCCGGAAGTCGGTCTCGCGGATGGCGCCGTCCTGGTCGAACACGCCGCCGCGGATGAGGTAGCTCGCCGTCGGCGTGCCGCCCGAGACCTGGAGGTTGTGGTCCTGGATGGCGCCGGAGCGGAAGACGGCGTCCTGCCAGTCGGTGTCGACCGAGGTGCCGTTGAGGGCCTCGGTGACGCCGGCGGGCACCGGCTGCCCGGCGTTCTCGTAGGCCTGCGTCTGGATCTCCGCCCACTGCCGCGCGCTCATCATGTCGATGCGATGCGGGATGTCCTGCGCGCCGTAGTACGACGTGAGCTGGACGCGGTTCTGGTCGCCCGGCCGGCCGCGCTTCGTGCGGATGACGATGACGCCGTTGGCGGCCTGCGCGCCGTACTGGGCGGCGGCGGAGGCGTCCTTGAGGACGTCGATCGACTCGATGTCGTCCGGGTTGAGGTTCGGGTTCTGGCGCAGGTACATCCCGTCCACCACGTAGAGCGGCGTCGGGTTGCCCAGCGTGCTCTGCGCGCGGATGATGACCTGCGCGGGGCGCCCGGGCTCGCCGGAGGCGCTGATCTGCACGCCGGGGATGCGGCCGCGCAGCGCCTCCTCCACGGTCGCCACCTGCTGGTCCTCGATGTCCTCGGCGTCCACGCCGGCGGTGGCGTCGGAGACCTGGCGGCGCTCCTGCGTGGTGTAGCCGACGACGACCTGCGCGGTGAGCGTCGTGGGCGCGGCGACGAGCGTGAGGTTGACGGTCGCGGGCTGGCCGGCGCTCACGGTGACGCCCTGCTCCACCGGGCGGTAGCCGATGCGCTGCGCGCGCACGGTGTACGCGCCCGCGGTGAGGCCGCCGATGCTGTAGCGGCCGGCTTCGTCGGTGAGCGCGCCGAAGCGCGTGCCGAGCACGTTCACCTGGACGGAGGCGAGCGGCTGCCCGCCCTCGCCGGTGACGGTGCCGGCCACGCGGCCGGTCCCCTGCTGCGCGTGGAGCGCGGCGGGGTGCGCGGCGGCGACCACGCCGGTCGGCAGCGCGGTGGCGAGGGCGGCGAGGACGCGCGTGGCGGCCCTGGCCGTGCGGTGACGTAGGTGACTCAAGGGTGGGCCCTCCGCGGGATGGTGGTTCGGGTCGGCGTGGTGGTCATCGTCGTTTTCCTGTTCTCGGCCCTCGGCCCGCGGCCCCCGGCCTGCGATGAGGCGGCCGGGGGCCGAGGACCTAACGAGGTGTTGCCGTCCGGTCGTGGAAGAGCCACGACCCGGGAATGGGACGCTGCGGGACCCCGGGGCCCTCGACGAGCAGCTCGAAGGCCATCGGGCCGTAGGCTTGGAAGTGCGTGATCGTCACCGGGTGCAGCCCGGCCTGCAGGGCCACCTGCCCCCACGTCTCCGTGGTCTTCGGCGACTGGCCGACGGACCAGAAGACGTTCCGGTCGCCCACCCACATCGCCGCGCCGTCGTCGGCGCGCGCGAGGAAGGTGTAGACGCCGGTGCGCGGCACGCGGACGTAGCCCGTCCAGCGGAAGCTGAACAGCTCGTTCGTGTCGCGCGGCGCCAGCGTGAGCGCCGTCGCGACGCCGGTCTTGCGCGGCTTGATGTCCTCGGGCTTCACGTCCGGGCGCTCGACCTGCCAGCGCACGGGCCAGTGCATCCGGAACGCCGGCTCCGGGCTCGGCTCCACGTAGTGGGCGTACTGGAGCCCCGGCGCGAGCGACGACGCGGCGACCGTGGCGGGCGCGCGCCCGGCGCCCTTGACGTAGTCCACGCGGGCCTCGGGCGCCGCCGTCGGGCGTCCGTTCAGGAACGACCGCGCGCGCACCGTCGTGCTCCGCGTGACGGTGAACGGCCCCGCGTAGCGCGGGCTCGCCGCGGTGGGCTCGCTGCCGTCGGTGGTGTAGCGCACCTCGGTCGGCGTCCCCTGGTGGATCTCGACGCGCGCGCGGTCCGTGAACTCGGGGAGCTCCGGCAGGATGTACGGCGCCCACCCGCGGTTCACGGCCGCCGCCGTCGCCGTGTCGAGCTTCAGCACGGCGCGGTCGTAGGTGAGGAAGCCGTTGAGCTCCACCTCGACGTCGGTGAGCTGCGTGTACACGCCGGCCGAGACGCCGTGCGTGTCGCGGTCGCGGTAGAGGCGCCGGAGCAGCGTCGCGTAGCGGTCGGCGAGCGCCTCGCGGCTCGGGAAGAGGCCGCCGTAGCCCCACGCGTCGCCGGCCCACGCGTGCCCGCTCTCCTTGTACCCGAGCCCGCCGAACTCGCCGACGACGGCGACGCGCCCGTTCGCCGGGAGCATCGCCTGCGGGCCCTGGTACCGGTGCACGTCGATGATGTGTCCCGCGTCCTCGTGCTGCCACCCGCTCGCGTCGTTCACCACGCGGCTCGGATCGGCCTCCTGCACGAGCGCCGCGATGCGCGGCGTGTCGAACTGCCCCCACTTCTCGTTGAAGGGGACCCACGCGACGATCGCCGGGTGGTTGTGCAGGTCCTCCAGCATCGCGCGCAGCTCGCCCTCGAAGTGCCGCCGCGCCTCCGGGCTGTCGTTCCACCCGCTCGGCATGTCCTGCCACACGGGGAGCCCGAGGCGGTCCGCGTAGTAGTACCAGCGCTCCGGCTCCACCTTGATGTGCTTGCGCGTCATCGTGAAGCCGAGCGCCTTCGTCGTCTCGATGTCGAAGCGGAGCGCGGCGTCGGTCGGCGCCGTGTAGAGCCCGTCCGGCCACCACCCCTGGTCGAGCGGGCCGAGCATGAAGAGCGGGCGCCCATTGAGCGTGAGGCGCGGGAAGCGGTCGGCCGCGGGCGCGTCGGCGTCCTTCGTGACGGCGACCGGCCCGCGCCCGACGCCCACGCTGCGCATCCCGAAGTACGAGTCGACGCGGTCGATCTCGGCGCCACCTTCCTGGATCGTCACCCGCAGGTCGTACAGGAACGGGTCGTCCGGCGACCAGAGGCGCGCGTCGGGCACGGGTAGGCGGAGCTCCGCGCCCACGTCGCCCTCGGCGCGCCCCACCTCGCGCCCGCCCGTGGAGGCGACGGCCACGACGCGCTGCCCGGGGCGGGTGCCGCGCCCGACGGCGACGACGCGCAGCGCGCCGCCCGCCACGTCCGGCGTGAGGCGCAGCCGCTCGACGCTCGACGCGGGGACGGGCTCCATCCACACGGTCTGCCAGATGCCGGTGACCGGCGTGTACCAGATCCCCTCGGGGCGGTTGACCTGCTTGCCGCGCGGCTGGCCGAACTTGTCGGTCGGGTCGTAGACGGAGACGACCAGCTCGTTCGGTGACGACTCCCCTGCGGAGGCCGAGGCGGTCGCGGCCGGACGGAGCGCGTCGGTGACGTCCACCGAGAAGCGGTCGTAGCCGCCGGTGTGGTCGGCGACCACGCGGCCGTTCACGTACACCGTGCAGTGCCAGTCGCACGCGCCGAAGTGGAGGAGCAGCCGCTCGCCCGCCGACATGTCCGCCGGACGGGCGAACGCGCGCCGGTACGCGACGCGCTCGGCGTGGCGCCCCACGCCCGAGAGCGCCGCCTCGGGCGCGAAGGGGACGAGAATGCGCAGCACACCCCACTCACCCGGGGCCGGCAGCGGGCCGGCGGGCCCCTCGCCGCCGGGGCGCGAGGGCGTCGGGAGCAGGTGCGGGTCGCCCGGCACGCCGGGGACGACGCTCGAGTCGATGACCGCGAAGTCCCACAGCCCGTTCAGGCTCTGCCAGCGCGCGCGCGTCATCTGCGGGCGCGGGTACTCGGGAAGCGCGGCGTCCGGCCGCACGTCCGCGGCCCACCGCGTGAGGAGCCGCGCCTCGGCGGGCCGCCACGGGGCCGGCTGCGGTGCGGCCGGCGCGGGCACCGGCGCCGGGGCAGGCGCGGGCGCGGGCGCCGGGGCGGATCGGCAGCCGGCGGCGCCTAACGACATCGCGCCGGCCAGGAAGGAGAGCCGAAGGGAGCTCATGCGTGCGCGGTTGGTGTCTTCGAAGGCGCCCGGCCCTTGGCCCCCGCGCGGCGGCCCGCCGCACCGCGGCCGAGGGCCGCGGGCGGAGCGCCGAGGGCCGCCGGCGGCGCCGTGGAGCTCCGCACCACCAGCTCCGCCGCGAGGTCCACGCGCTGCGGCGGGACGGGCTCGCGGCTCTCGACGTGGCGCAGCAGCATGCGCGCGGCGACCTCGCCCATCTGGAAGGTCGGCACGTGCATGGTGGTGAGCGGGACGGGGACGTACTCGCAGAGCGGGATGTCGTCGAAGCCGACGACGGAGACGTCCTCGGGCACGCGCAGCCCGAGCTCGCGGAGCGCGCGGCAGAGCCCGACGGCCACGAGGTCGTTGTAGCAGGTGACGGCGGTGGGGCGCGTGGGGGCGTTGCTCCCGCCGAAGAGCGCGAGCCCCGCGCGGTAGCCGTCCTCGAGGTGCGCGCCGGCCGGGACGACGGTGTGCGCGGCGTGCGCGAGGTGCGAGGCGCTGTAGGCGAGGCGCACGCCGTCGACGCGCTGCTGGCTGTGCGCGGAGTACGACGGCCCCGCGAGGTGCGCGACGCGCTGGTGGCCGAGCGCGAGCAGGTGCTCGACGGCGGTGCGCGAGGCGACGACGTTGTCCACGTCCACGAGGCTCGCGCGGACGCCGCGGATCTCCTCGAGCAGCACGAAGGGGAAGTTGCGGCGCTTCAGCTCGAAGAGGTGCGAGAGGTCGGCGTGCTGGTCGAGGACGGGGGTGACGATGAGCCCGTCCACGTCCTTGGCGCGCAGCAGCTCCACGGCGCGCCGCTCGGCCGCGTAGTCGCCGGCGGAGCTCGCGACGAGGAGCGTGTAGCCCTCGGCGTCGCAGACGGCGCGGGCGCCGTCGATGATGGCGGCGTAGTACGGGTTGTCGTGCTCCTTGATGAGGAGCCCGACGCTGCGGTCGCGCCGCGCCCCGACGCCGCGGCCCCCGCGCGCGGCGTGGGCGCCGCCGGGGCGGTAGTTCAGCAGCTCGATGGCAGCCAGTACACGGTCGCGCGTGGCGTCCTTGACGGGCGCCGACTCGTTGAGCACCGCCGAGACGGTCGCCTTCGAGACGCCCGCGTGGCGGGCGACGTCGGTGATGGTCGGGCGCTTCCCGGTCATGGGGGCGGGCGCGGGTTCGGAATCGAACTGATCGAACGTGTTCGATTTGTTCGAGCGGAACGATGCTACCGTCCGGTTTCGAGGCTGTCAAGCAGGCCGCGTGTACGAACTCCCTGCCTTCAGTCGGGAGACGGTCCGTTGCGAGCGCCGGCGTCGCCCGCGGGCGTGGGCCCTCCGCTTGACAGCGGACCCACCCGACCGTACCTCATTGAACGCCCCGAACCTGTTCGATTTTCAGTCCATTCGCGGCCCCACCCGACAAACTCACTTCCATGTCCCGCCTCGCGCTCCCGGCCGCCCTGCGGCCGCTCGCCGTGCTCGCGCTCCTCTCACTCGCCGCCGGCTGCCGCAAGGAATCCGGGCGCGCGGCCGCCGGCGACTCCGCGGGCGGGGCGGGCGGCGCCGCGGGCGGCGGCTACACCGTCGGGTTCTCGCAGATGGAGAGCGACAACCCCTGGCGCATCGCCGAGACGAAGAGCCTGCGCGACGAGGCCGCGAAGCGCGGCGTGAAGCTCGTCGTCACCGATGCGCAGGGGCAGACCGCGAAGCAGGTCTCCGACGTCGAGGACCTCATCGCCCAGAAGGTGGACGTCATCCTCCTCGCGCCGCGCGAGTTCGAGGGGCTCGTCCCCGCGCTCCAGTCGGCGAAGCAGGCCAACATCCCCGTCGTCCTCGTCGACCGCGCCGCCAACGGGAAGCCGGGCGAGGACTACGTCACGCTCCTCGCCTCGAACTTCGTCGAGCAGGGGCGGCGCGCCGCCGAGTGGCTCGCGCAGCAGAACCCCAACGCGCAGATCGTCGAGCTCTCCGGCACCCCCGGCTCCTCCGTCGCCATCGACCGCGCGAAGGGCTTCCGCGACGGCATCGCGAAGCACCCCGGCATGAAGATCATCGCCTCGCAGACGGGGAACTTCACCCGCGCCCAGGGCGAGCGCGTCATGCAGAACCTCGCGCAGTCGCTCGGCAGCAAGGTCACCGCGGTCTACGCGCACAACGACGAGATGGCCCTCGGCGCGATCCAGGCGCTCAAGGCCGCCGGCCGCAAGCCGGGGCAGGACGTCATCGTCGTCTCGATCGACGGCCAGCGCGCCGCGCTCGAGGCCATCCAGGCGGGCGAGCTCGGCGCGACCGTCGAGAGCAACCCGCGCTTCGGCCCGCTCGCGTTCGAGACGATCGACAAGCTGCGTGCCAAGCAGCAGATCCCGGAGAAGGTTCTTCTCACCGACAGGCTGTTCGACAAGACCAACGCGGCGCAGTTCGTGGGGGAGGCGTACTGACGAGAAAGGAGAGAGGAGAAAGGAGACACACCCTGCCGGGAAGCCTCTCCTTTCTCCTCTCTCCTTTCTCCTTTCTCGGCTCCAACACCATCCAAGGGCGACGAGATGAGCGCTGAGATGCAGCCCGTTCTGCGGATGGACCGGATCGTCAAGCGATTCGCCGGAGTGACCGCGCTCGACGGAGTGGACCTGGAGCTGCGGGCGGGCGAGGTGCACGCGCTCGTCGGCGAGAACGGCGCCGGGAAGTCCACGCTCGTCAAGATCATGACGGGCGCCTACCACCGCGACGGCGGCGCGATGTTCCTCGAGGGCGCGCCCGTCAACTTCGGCACGCCCGCCGCCGCGCAGGCCGCCGGCGTCATCGCGGTGCACCAGGAGATCCACCTCCTCACCCACCGCACGGTCGCCGAGAACGTGTGGCTCGCGCGCGAGCCGAAGCGCCTCGGCTTCATCGACTGGCGGAAGATGTTCGACGACACCGCGGCGCTCTTCCGCGACCTTGGCATCGACCTCGACCCGCGCGCCACGCTCCGCGACCTCCGCACCGCGCAGCGCCAGATGGTCGCCATCGCCCGCGGCGTCTCGCTCGGCGCGAAGGTCCTCGTCCTCGACGAGCCCACGAGCTCCCTGGCCGAGCGCGAGGTGACGCTGCTCTACGGGCTCATCAACCGGCTCAAGGCGCAGGGCACCGCGATCGTCTACATCAGCCACCGCTTCGACGAGCTCTACGCCGTCTGCGACCGCGTCACGGTGCTCCGCGACGGGAAGCACGTCGCGACGCGCCCGCTCGCGGGGCTCGAGCGCATCGACCTCGTCTGCCTCATGCTCGGCAAGTCGCGCGAGGCGCTGGAGGCCGGGGCGACCGCGTTCACCGCGCACGCCGAGCGCCCGGAGGCGGAGGCGCCGCTGCTCCGCGTCGAGAACCTCCGGCGCGGGCGCAAGCTCAACGGCGTCAGCGCCGAGGTGCGCCGCGGGGAGGTCGTCGGCCTCGCCGGCCTCCTCGGCTCCGGCCGCACCGAGACGGCGCGCGCCGTGTTCGGCGCCGACCGCGTGGACGAGGGCTCGATCACCGTGAACGGCCGGCCGATCGCCCCGAAGAGCCCGAACGACGCGATCGACGCGCACATCGCCTTCGTCTCCGAGGACCGCAAGGCGGAGGGGATCATCCCCGAGATGTCGGTGCGCGAGAACCTGACGCTCGCCGCGCTGCCGACGCTCACGCGGATGGGCGTCGTGGACCGGGAAAAGCAGCGGCAGGTCGTGGACGAGTACATCCGCCGCTTCGGCATCAAGACCGCGGGGCCCGACCAGAAGATCCGCGAGCTCTCCGGCGGCAACCAGCAGAAGGTCCTGCTCGCGCGCTGGCTCTGCACGAAGCCGGAGCTCTTCATCGTCGACGAGCCGACGCGCGGCATCGACATCGGCGCGCGGCGCGAGATCCAGGCGCTCGTCGACGAGCTCGCGCGCCAGGGACTCGGCGTCCTCATGATCTCGTCGGACCTCGAGGAGCTCGTCGAGGGGAGCTCGCGCGTCGTCGTGCTGCGCGACGGCAAGGACGTGGCCGAGCTGGGGCGCGCGGAGCTG
>JBJMNJ010000443.1:0-10111 GCA_045804325.1 Gemmatimonadaceae bacterium | reverse complement strand
GCGCGCTCCACGCGAGCACGAGCGCGTGCTCGGTCCGCGCGTGCGCCGCCGCGCGCAGGGTCTCCACCGCGCGCTCGGCCACCGCGTCCGGCGCGGCCGGGTCGAGCGACACCTGCACGAGCGCCACGCGCCGCCCCACGCCGGCGAGGGCTTCGGGGCGCTGACCGTCGGTGGCGAGCAGCACCGGGAGTGGCGATGCGAGCGCGTCGAGCGCGGCGGCGAGGAACTCCGTGTTCGCGAGCGCGTCGCGCCCGCCGATCGCGATCGAGTGGAACGCCGAGCGCGACGTCGCGCGCCTGAGCTCGTTCGCGAGCGCGGCCGCGGTGTACATCGTCGCCGTCTCCGCCTCGCCGGCGAAGCGGATGAAGAGCTGCCGCCGCCCGAGCCAGGGCCCCTGCCCTTGCAGCCCCGAGGGGATGCCGGCGAGCGCGGCGGTGGGGAGTGGAGCTCTCATCGGCGCGTACCTCGGTCTCCGAGAAAGGAGAAAGGAGAGAGGAGAGGCTTCCCGGCAGGGTATGTCTCCTTTCTCCTCTCTCCTTTCTAGGTCGTACTGATCTCCACGATCTTCTCGCAGAGCGACTCGAAGTCCATGCCCGCCGCCGCCGCGGCCTGCGGGATCAGGCTCAGCTCGGTCATCCCCGGGAGCGTGTTCGCCTCGAGGCAGTAGAACGTCCCGTCCGCGTGAAGTCGGAAGTCGATGCGCGCGTAGCCGCGCAGCTTCAGCGCGCCGAACGCGCGTTGCGCCGCCTCCTGCGCCTCCTTCGTCTGCCGCGCGTCGAGCTTCGCCGGGAACTCCTCGCGCGCCATCCCCGCGTTGTACTTGCACTCGTAGTCGTAGATCTCGTGCTTGGGGATGATCTCCCCCACCGGCAGCGCCTCGCCGCCGAGGATCCCGACGGTGAGCTCGCGCCCGGGGATGAAGCGCTCGATCATGACCTCGTCGTCGTACTTGAACGCCTCCTCGACCGCGCCGACGAGCTGCCCCGCCTCCTTCACGACCGTGAGCCCCACCGTGGAGCCCTGCTTCGACGGCTTCACGATCACCGGGAGCCTGAGCCGGCCGATGATCCCCTCGGCGTCCCGCGCGGAGAGGCGCGGGCCCTCGCCCGGCATGCCGCTCATCGCGTTCTGCGTGCGGCTGTTCACCATCGCCCAGTCGGCGGTGGTGACGTTCGCGGCGCGGAAGAGCTTCTTCGAGAGGTCCTTGTCCATCGCGAGCGCGCTCGCGAGGTGGCCGCTCCCGGTGTAGGGCACGCCGCGCAGGTCGAGCAGCGACTGGAGCGTGCCGTCCTCGCCGTAGCCGCCGTGCAGCGCGATGAACGCGAGGTCCGCCTCGCCGCGCTCGGGGAGCCCGGCGATCGCGGCCCCCTTCCCGCCGCGGGCGAGCTGCTGGAGCTCGGCGAGCGTGGGCGGCTTGCTCGCGACGTTGGCCGCCTTGAGCTCCGCGAGCCGCGCGTCGGCGAGCTTGCCGCTCGCGGGGTCCACCGCGGTCACCTGGTGCCCGCGCGCGCGCAGCGCCTCCACGATGCGCATCCCGCTCGCCAGCGAGACGTTGCGCTCGGCGGACGCGCCGCCCATCAGGACAGTGATCTTCACGTACCAATCCGGTTCAGGTTCGCGCGGGGAGGTGCAAGACTGGCTCCAAGCGGTCGGCCGCCGCGTCGGGTGCTACGATCGCTGGCGCCAGGTTCGTAGCTCGTGGCAGATGGCTATCTGCTCATGACGAATTGCAGCATGTCCGACCGCGTCACGATCCCCGCGAGCTGGCCGTCGCGCCGCACGAGGACCGCGGGGTTCGACTTCGAGAGCAGCTTCACGATCGAGTCCACCGGCTGCCCCTCGTCCACCAGCGGGAAGGGCTGGTCCATCACGTCGCTCACCGGGCGCTCGAGCGTCTTCGGCTCCTCGAGCCCCTTCGCCGCGAGGAAGTGGTCCGTCACCGACCCGACGCAGCTCGGCCCGTCCATCACCGGGAGCTGCGAGATGTCGTGCAGGCGCATGAGCGTGATCGCCTGCCGCACGGTGGCCGAGGGCGCGACGGTCACGACCTGCGACTCGCTGCGCTTCCCCGCGAGCACCTGGCCGAGCGTCTGCCGCTCCGTCTCGAGGAGCTGGTTCTCGCGCATCCACTCGTCGTTGTACATCTTCGACAGGTAGCGCTCGCCGGTGTCGCAGAGCACCGTCACGACGCACGCGTCGGGGTCGTCGAGGCGACGCGCGACGTTCAGCGCCACGTGCGCGATCAGGCCGCTCGAGCCGCCGACGAACAGCCCCTCCTCGCGCGTGATGCGCCGCGCCATCGCGAACGAGTCGCGGTCGCTCACGGTCTGGAACTCGTCCACGAGGGAGAGGTCCAGCGTTCCCGGCACCTTGTCCTGCCCGATCCCCTCGATCTTGTACGGCACCCCGTCCGGCTTGCTGGTGCCCTTCGAGCGCCAGTACTCCGCCAGGATCGAGCCCACCGGGTCGCCGGCGATGATCTTGATCTGCGGGTTCCGCTCCTTGAGGTAGCGCCCCACGCCCGTGATCGTGCCGCCCGTGCCCGCGGCGCTCACGAAGTGCGTGATGCGCCCCTCCGTCTGCTCCCAGAGCTCCGGGCCCGTGATCTGGTAGTGCGCTTCCGGGTTCGCCTCGTTGTAGAACTGATTCGCGAGGATCGCGTTCGGCGTCTCCTCCGCGATCCGCTTCGCCATCATCACGTAGTTGTCGGGATGGTCCGGCGGCACCGCCGTCGGCGTGATGATGACCTCGGCGCCGAACGCCTTGAGCAGCCGCACCTTCTCCTGCGACATCTTGTCCGGCATCGTGAAGATGCAGCGGTAGCCCTTGAGCGCCGCGGCGATCGCGAGCCCCACGCCGGTGTTGCCGCTCGTCCCCTCGACGATCGTCCCGCCGGGCCGGAGCCGCCCCTCGGCCTCCGCGCGCTCGATGATCGGCAGGCCGATGCGGTCCTTGATCGAGCCGCCCGGGTTGTAGAACTCCGCCTTGGCGAGGACGGGCGTGCGGATCCCGCGCGTCACCCGGTTCAGTCGGATGAGCGGCGTCCACCCGATCGTCTCGAGCACGTTGTCGTACGGGCGGCGGTTGCGCTCGATGCGCCGGAGCGACTCGGCGAATGCGGCGGCGGAGTAGGTCTGCGTCGTCTGCGTCATCGAGGGCGGGAGGGAGAGGCTCGGCCTAGGGGCGGGGCCGCGACCGCGCCGGCGCGCTCCGCCGCGGCGCCGCACGGCGCACGGAGTCCGCGCGTACGGAGTCCGCGCGTACGGAGTCCGCGCGCACGGAGTCCCGCCGCAGCGAGTCCCGCCGCAGCGAGTCCCGCCGCAGCGAGTCGAGGCGCAGCGAGTCCGCGCGCGCCGCGGCGGCGCGGCGCAGCGCCACGGTATCGAGCGGGGGCGCCGCACGCAGGGCGGCGATCGCCGTGTCTCCGGGCAGCGGCGCCGCCTCGGGGTGCCGGAAGAGGACGGGGAAGAGCACCGAGACCGCCATCGGCGCGCCGCGCCGGCGCGCCGGCACGAAGGTGAGCGCGCGCGCGCCCACCACGGCGGCCGAGTCGAGCGCGATCTCGCCGGACGACTCGGCGACGCGCGTGGACTCGGGGCGCGCGGCGCCGAGGGAGTCGATGAAGAGCCGCAGCGTGACGTTCCCCTGCACCTTCCGCGGGTAGAGCGCCACGGGGTACTGGAACGGGGGCTGGGCGTTCGTCATGCGCGGCAGCTCGTCGGGCTGCGGCGTCCGGTTGAGCACCCGCGCCGCCGCCGTCCGCGCGCCGTCCGAGTCCTGGCAGCCGGCGAGCAGCGCGACGCACAGCGCGGGAACGAGAGAGCGCATCATGGCCGGAAATCTACCACGCGCCCGCCGGCGTCGTCATCTCAGCCGTGCGTGCGATGCGACAAATGACGCATTTTCGAACCGGATACGAGCCGGAGCGGCGCGAGACCGACTACGGCCTCCGCGCCGCGTCGGCCAGCTCGGCCAGCAGCGCGATCGCCTGGAGCGGCGTCAGCGCGTTCGCGTCCACGGCCTTGAGGCGCTCGACGACCGGGTGCGGGAGCGGCGGCGCGAACAGGCCGAGCTGCTCGGCGGCCGGGGCCGGGGCGATCCGGTGCGAGTGCAGCGCGCCCTGCCCGGTGCCGCGGCCCTCGAGCACCGCGAGCACCTCCTTGGCGCGGCGCAGCACCACGTCCGGGAGCCCGGCGAGGCGCCCCACCTCGATGCCGTACGAGCGGTCGGCCCCGCCCGGCGCCAGGCGGTGGAGGAAGAGCACCTGGTCGCCGACCTCGCGCACGAGGACGTTATAGTTGCGCACCGCGACCAACTCGTCCGCGAGCTGCGTCAGCTCGTGGTAGTGCGTGGCGAAGATCGTCTTGCACCCCACGCGCTCGTGCAGGTGCTCGCTCACGCTCCACGCGATGCTCACGCCGTCGTACGTGCTCGTGCCGCGGCCGATCTCGTCGAGCAGCACGAGGCTGCGCGCCGTGGCCGTGTGGAGGATCGCGCTCGTCTCGCTCATCTCCACCATGAACGTGCTCTGCCCGCGCACGAGGTTGTCGCTCGCCCCCACGCGCGTGAACACGCGGTCGCAGAGCCCCACGCGCGCGCGCTGCGCGGGGACGAAGCTCCCCGTCTGCGCCATCAGCACGATGAGGCCCACCTGGCGCAGCACCGTGCTCTTGCCGGCCATGTTCGGGCCGGTGAGGATCATGAGGCGCGCGTCCTCGGTGAGCCGCACGTCGTTGGGGATGAACTTGTCGCGCGGCATCATCCGCTCGACGACGGGGTGCCGCCCGGCGACGATCTCCAGCGCGAAGCCGTCCGCCACCTCCGGGCGCACGTACCCCTCGCGGTCGGCCGCCTCCGCGAGCGAGGCGAGCACGTCGAGCTCCGCGATGGCGCGCGCGGCGCACTGGAGGCGGGACACCTCGCGCCCCACGGCGTCGCGCAGCACGCCGAAGAGCTCGCGCTCCCGGGCCTCGATGCGCTCGCGCGCCGTGAGCACCTGCTCCTCGTGCTCCTTGAGCGCCGGCGTCACGTAGCGCTCGCCGTTGGTGAGCGTCTGCCGGCGCTGGTAGTCGCCCGGCACGAGGTGCTTGTTCGCGTTCGAGATCTCGATGTAGTACCCGAACACGCGGTTGTAGCCGACCTTGAGCGACCGGATCCCCGTGCGCTCCTGCTCCGCCGCCTGGATCTCGGCGATGCGGTCCTTGCCGCCGTCGCGCAGGCGCCGGAGCTCGTCGAGCGCGGCGTCCACGCCCTGGCGCACGGTCGCGTCGTCCCCCAGCTCGAGCGGCGGGCGCTCCACGAGCGTCTCGGCCACGCGCGCGGCGAGCTCCGCGCAGTCGTCCCAGCGAGACATGAGCGCGGCGATGGCGTTGGGCGCCGCGCATTCCTCGATCGCGCGGCGCGCCGCCCACTCCACGGCGGGGAGCCGGGCGAGGGAGTCGCCGAGGGCGCGGAGCTCGCGCGGGGTGGCGCGGCCGGCGGCGGCCTTGGAGGCGAGGCGCTCCACGTCGCGCACGCCGTCGAGCGCCTCGCGCAGCGCCTCGCGAGTGAGCGGGTCGCCCACGAGCCGCGCCACCGCCTCGAGGCGCGCGTCGATGTCCTCGCGCTTCGTGAGGGGCGCGAGCACCCACTGCCGCAGCAGGCGCGCGCCCATCGGCGTCTGCGTGCGGTCGAGCACGTCGAGCAAGGTGCCCGCCCCGTCGCCGCCGCGCAGGGACTCCACGAGCTCGAGGTTGCGCCGCGTCATCTCGTCGAGCGGCATGACGCCGCCCGCGCGCTCGACGACGGGGCGCGCGAGGTGCGGGACGCCCGCGGGCTGGAGCTCGCGCAGGTAGCGGAGCAGTGCGCCGGCGGCGCCGACGGCCGCGTCGTCCGCGCCCCCCGCCGGCGCCACGCCGAACCCCTCGAGCGAGAGCACGCCGAAGTGTCGCGCGAGCTCCTCGCGCGCCAGCGCGGGGTCGAACTCCCACCCCTCGCGCTCGGTCGTGAGCGTCCCCTCCGGCAGGTGGCTCCCGGCCAGCCCGGGGAGGACGCCCTGCGCGTCGCGCGGGACGATCATCTCGCGCGGCGAGAGGCGCGCGAGCACCGCGTCGGCCTCGGCGCGCGCCACCGCGAAGAGCCGCAGCTCGCCGGTGGACATGTCGGCGGCCGCGACGCCGACGCGCTCGCCGCCCGCGGTGAAGCCGCGCGGCGCGTGCACGGCGCAGAGGTAGTTGTTGCGCCCCGCCTCGAGGAGGTCGTCGGCGAACGCGGCGCCCGGCGTGACCGTCTCGATCACCTCGCGCCGCACGATCCCCTTCGCCGCGCGGGGGTCCTCGACCTGCTCGCAGATGGCGACGCGGAAGCCCTTCTGCACGAGGCGCCGCAGGTACTCGTTGAGCGCCCGCACCGGCACGCCGGCGAGCGGGACGTCCGACGCGCCGCCGTTGTTGCGGCTCGTGAGCGTGAGCCCGAGCACGCGCGCCGCCGTCTCGGCGTCCTCGTAGAACATCTCGTAGAAGTCGCCCATCCGGAAGAACAGGATGGCGTCCTGATGGCGCGACTTGATGTCGCGGTACTGCTGCATCAGGGGAGTGCTCGAGGCGGACATCGACTGCGGGCTGCGGGGCGCTGGGTGGGAACCCCAGTATAGCGCGGCGAAGCGCCTCGCGCTCGCCGCGCCCGCGGCCCGAGCGCTCAGGGCACGACGAACCCTTCGATCTTCTTCTCGCGCAGATCGCGCAGCGCCGTCGTGGCGTCGGCCCGCGTCGCGTAGCGCCCGACGCGCACCTTGTAGAGCCCCTGCATCGTGACGACGTACGCGTCGAGCCCGCGCGCCGTGAGGCGGCCGGCGAGGTTGCGCGCGGCGTCCTCGCGGTCGTACGCGGCCACCTGCACCGCGAACGCGCCGGCGGGCGCCGCCGGGCGCGCGGCTGAAGGGGGCGTGACCGGAGTCGCGGCGGCCGGCGCGGCGGAGGTGGGCGCCGGCTCGCGGAGCGGCTCGCGGCGGATGACGTTCGGCCTCGCCGCGGGCGCCGCCGGGGTCGGCGCGACGCTGTCGACGCGCGCCGCCGCGACGGGGGCCGGCTCGGCGGCCGTCACCGGCTGGGGCACCGTGTCCACCGCCGGCTCCTCGCGCGACGCGCGCGCCGCGGGTGACGCGGGCGCGGGCTCGGAGGCACGCACGGGCGCCGAGGCACGCGAGGGCACGGCCGCGGCCGACGACGTGGGGGCAGCGGCGCGGCTCGCCGGTGGCGTGGCGGCCGCCACGGGCGTCGACGTCGGGCGGCTGGGCGCCGCGGACGTCGGCGCGGGGGCCTTCGACGCGGAGGCCACGGCCACGCCGTCGCAGCGCTGCGCGAGGAAGTCGATCTGGTTCACCAGCTCGACGCTCGACGCGGGCGCGGTGGCGCGCGCGGTGGCGAGCGCGTCGCACGCGCGCGCGACGTCGTTGGACTCCAGGAGCACGCGCGCCATCCAGTATGACGCGCGGGGGAGCGCGGGGCTCCGCGGGTACTCGCGCGTGAGGCGGTCGAGGTGCTTCATCGCGAGGTCGCGGTCGCCGCGCGCGAGCTCGAGCTGCGCGAGGCGCACGAGCGCGTCGCTGGCGCGCGGCGAGTTCGGGTACTCCACCCAGAGCCGGCGGTAGTCGCGCTCCGCGTCGGCGGCGCTCGCGGCGAGCACCGCACGCCAGAAGAGCGCCTCCGCGTGCCCCGGCGTCCCCTCGGGCGACTCCTTGAGCACCGAGTCCACGAGGCGGCGCCCGGCGGCCCCGTTCCCCTCGCTCACGAGGCGCTGGGCCTGGACGAAGAGCATCGTGTCGACCGCGCCCGCGGGCACGGACGGCACGGCCGGGCGCTGCGCGCCGGCGGCGGGAGCGGCGACGGCGAGCAGGAGCGCGCCGAGCGGGGCGAGGCGGGAGAGGACGGCAGTGGGCACGGCGGGACCGCGAGAGGAATAAGGGACTATACCGTAGGACGATCGGGACGTTCCGAAGGTGCGGACGGTGTCAGGCGCACAGCTCCAGGACCGCGGTGGCGAGCACCTGCTCCTCCGAGCTCACCCGGCTCTCCTTGAGGGCACAGTCCGCCGCCAGCAGCGCCGCGAGAGCGCGGTCGAGCTGGTCGGGGGTCCATCGCTCCACCGCGTTCGTCCAGGCCGTCGCGGCCTCGCCCCACGGGCGTCCCGGAAACGCCCCGCCGGCCTTGAGCAGGTCGAAGTACTCGCGCGCGAGGGCGTTGCGCGGCGTGCCGCGCGCGAAGCGAGCCTGCCCCCAGGCGACCGCGAGCGTCTGCGTCGCCAGCGCCATGACGACCTGTACCGCCGTCGTCTTCGGCTGCGAGAGGATGTGGTCGACGAGCCCGAGCGCGCCCGCGGCGTCGCGCTGCAGCACGCGGTCGAGGAAGTCGCCGAGGGTCTCGCCGCGCCGCACGCCGACGACGTCCTGCACGGCGTGCTCGTCGATCTCCCCGCCGCCCGCGTAGCTCGCGAGCTTGTCGAGCTCCGAGGCGAGGCGCGGCAGGTCGTTGCCGACGGCGCCCTGGAGCAGCTCGGCGGCCGCGGGCGTGATGGAGACGCCGAGCTCCGTCCTCGCGAAGTGCGCGATCCACTTCGGCACGCGGTCGCCGCGGAGCGCCTCGAACTCGATGGACGTCGCGCGCTCCTGGAGCACGCGGTCGGGCTTCGCCCCCGCGGGCGCGACGAGCACGAGGACGGTCTCCGGCGCCGGACGCGCGAGATAGCGCTCGAGCGCGCCGCGCACGTCCTTCTTGAGCGCCCCGACGTCGCGCACGACCACGGCGCGCCGCTCGGCCATCATCGGCGGCGTGCCGACGAGAGAGAGCAGCCCCTCCGCGTCGAGCTCCGCGCCGCGCCGCACGTCGAGGTTGAAGTCGCGCGTGGCGGGGTCCACCGCCCCGTCGACGAGCGCCTTGACGGCGTCGTCCTTGAGGAGCTCCTCGTCGCCGAAGACGTAGTAGGCGGGGTCGAAGGACTTCTCCTTCAGCGAGCGGCGGAAGTCGCGTTCTGAGATACTCGGCATGCCGTGCGTACCGCCCGTGTCGTTGCGCTGTAGTTCCCTCTCCTCGCGCTTGGAGAGTGGGAGCGCCTTCGCCGCACTTCGCGCGGCTCGGCTGGTCACTGCCCGCTGACTCGCAGGATGTTAACAGCGAGCGGGCGCCGCCCGCGAGCGCTCCCAGCGGAGGCGGCCGCTAGGCCGCCGAACGCGCTTCCCAGCCTATCGCCTGAGGATGTCCGCCGCCTTGTCGAACGCTTCTACTGCCTGTGCGCTGGATGTTTGCGAGTCGCGGCGAATGTATCGGTCGAGCCCGCTCGCGACAGGGGGCTTCCCCCCTGACGATCGCGGCCGATTCCCCGACACCGTGCCCCGCCCTCGCGTCCAAGCTCAAACATGACAAGAAGTTGCGCGCTCGGAATCGGCCGGAACGCCCCTATGGACAGCGTCGGTGCATTGTCGTATGTTCCGCGCGAGTGCCGGTGCCCTCTGTGCCGGCCGTTGCCGCCGCGAGAACGGCGTGGCGGTACTGCCCCCCGGCAAAGTCCGGGGGGCTCTTTCTTTCGCCCTCAGCGGATTGGCCGGCGCGTCACGGAGCGCGACCTGGCAGAGGCTCATCGCGGATGGCTCGGCCGCCGGGCATCGACCCTTCGGCGAGGCGGGCGACCGCTGCCGGTCGGCTGGTGAGCGACTGGTCGAGACGAGGAACCCCCGCGAGGCGCATACCGGCCTCCCGGGGGTTCTCGCGGATGGCTACCCGCTGGTCGGCAGCAGTCGCCCGTCGCCGGTCGCCAGCGCTCGTAGCGTCGAGCCGACCGCTAGGTAGCTTCGCTCCTGAGCTTCCTCGACATCTCCTCGAGCAACCGCCGCTCGTCCGATGTGAGTGAATCCAGCCCCTTCTCGCTGATCTTGTCGAGCACGAGATCCAGCGCCTCCTTGCGGCCCGGCGCGACGAGGGCCAGGGGCGGGCGCGCGGGCTCGCGGCGGTCGCGCTTCGCCACGGCGGCCTTGCTGCGCGCGATGATCTCCTCGATGTCCGAGCCGCGCTCGCGCGGCGCGCGCGGGAGTGGGCGCGGGATGGCGCGCGGGGTCTCGTCCGGGAGGTCCGCCGCCGGCGTC
>JBJMNJ010000442.1:0-5323 GCA_045804325.1 Gemmatimonadaceae bacterium | reverse complement strand
ACAGCACGGGCACCACCGGCTCGTACACCGAGGAGACGACCGTCACCCCGCAGTAGCCGTCGGCTCACGGCACGCGAGATCACGGAGCGCCCCGGCCAGGTCCTGGCCGGGGCGCTCCGTGGTCTCGTGTGCCGTGAGCCGACGACTACGGCGGGGTGACGGCCGTCTCCTCGGTGTACGAGCCGGCGGTGCCCGTGCTGTCCCCGTCGGTGCGCGTGATGATGCCGTACCCCGAAAGGTGCGGCGTCACGAACGTGAGCTTGCGCGAGAGCCGGTCGTCCACGCCCCCCATGTTCTCGAGTGGCGTCTTCGTGACGGGGTCGAGGTACCAGGCCGTGAGCTCGCCGAGCTGCGCCGTGGAGATGCCGCAGCGGCTGTAGTCGAGCGTGACGACGGCGGGCTGGAGGAACTGGAAGTGCTCCACCCCCTCGACGCGGATGTCCACCTCGAGGAAGCGCGACTCGGGCACCGTGATGGTGAGGGTCTGCGGCTCGGCCACCGCGCCCGCGGGGAGCGCGATCGAGAAGCCGCCGACCATAACCGTCCCACCAGCCTCCGGCGTGACGACCCCGCTGACGTAGCGAGGGACGCTCCCCGGGCACTCTAGGAGCCCGGAGGTCCTGCCGACGAGGAGCGCTGGCGTTCCGCCGAACTCGGGCCTCGTCGCCCGATCTGGGCCCGCGCAGGCGAGTGCCGTGGCGACGACTATCGCCGTGGCGAGCCCGATCGCGGGGATCCGTGTTCTAGACATTGTCGTATCTCCTGCTTCGGCGTACCGTTGGGACGCTACTCTACCCGGTGACTGGCGAAGTGTGACATACGTCACCGAACTCGACTGTCAGTATGGCGGACCCAAGCGCAACCCGCATGCCCGACTCGCGCCAGCAGCTGGACGACGGACTTCGCCGAGAGCGAGCGGGGCTTCTCGATGCCGCGCTGGAAAGGTATCGCCGCGTGGCGTCGGAAACAAACGAGCCGGCGGTCGTGGCCGAGGCACTGCGGCACCAGGCCGATGCGCTGCGTCAGCGCTGCGATTGGGACGGCGCGCTGGAGGCCGCCAGGATCAGCGGCGAGGTCGCCGCCCGCGCCGGCCTGGTCGAGCTCCTCGCCGAGGCGCTGAACGCCGAGGCGGCCGTGCACGCGAGCCGCGGCGAGCACGAGGCTGCCTCCGCGCTCCTCCACCGCGTGCTCGGCCTCACCGAGGAGGCCCGCCTTCGTGGCATGGCGCTCGGCAACCTCGGAAGCATCGCGGCCCATCGGGGGGACCTGGACGAGGCGCAGCGCGCCTTCCAGCGGTCGGCCGAGTGCTTCCGCGCCGCCGGCTACCGGCGCGGCGAGGCGTATCAGCTCAACAACGTGGGCCGAGTAACCCTCGACCGCGGCGACGTCGCGGCCGCCGCCGAGATCCTGCACCAGGCCGTGGGGCTCTCGCGGACGGTCGAGGACGGGGACCTGCTCGCGCTCACGATGCTGAACCTGGGCGAGGCGCTCATGCGGGAGGGGAGCCTGGCGAAGGCCGAGGAGATGGCGAGCAGCGCACTCGGGTTCTTCGCGACCAGCGGCAACACCTGGCGGCGCATCGAGGCGCTGAAGCTCCTCGGCGACATCCACGTACGGCGCGAGGACCTCGCGACCGGCATCGCCTGCTACCGCCAGGGGCTCTCGCTCGCCCGCGAGATCGGCGCGCGCCCGGAGATCGAGCTCCTCGAGCGCCGGGTGTCCGATCAGATGGGCGCGGGCGCGTGAGCGCCCGGCTCACTCGGCGGGGGTGGTGAGCACCTCCTCTCGGCTCGTGGCGAGGGCGTATCCCGACAGGTGGTCGGTCTGGAAGCTCACCCGGTGATTGACCTTGTCGTCGACGCCCCCCATGGACTGCAGCAGCTCCTTGGTCGCGCTGTCGATGTACCAGGCGGTGAGCGGCTCGTCGCCGGCCGTCCCCGAGCAGCGGCCGTAGTCGACCGTGATCGTCACCGGCTTGAGGAACTGGTAGTGCTCCGCCAGCCCGACCCGAATGTCCACCTCCATGTACTGGGAGGCCGGCACCGTGACGGTCACGAGCACCGGCAGCAGCGACCACTTGATGGCGCCCGCCGGGATCTTGATCGAGGTGCCGCCCACCGCGACGTAGCCGCCCAGGAACGGAATGATGGCCACGACGGTGGACTGCGTGAGGCTGCTGGGGCACTCGAGGAGCGCCACGATGGTGGTCGTCTCCGCGCTCGGCGCGGCCGGCGCCGGAGCCGTCGGGTCCGCGCACGCCCCGAGGGTCGTGGCCAGGGCCGCGAGGGCGGCGGCGCGAAGACGGCGGGAGGGTCGCTGCATCATCTTGATCCTGTCGACGCCGGTGCTGGGGAAGTGCGGGCTGCGTAGATTCTCCGGAGACCGTCGCTCGAGGATCACGACTGGATCCGCCGCACGAGACCGGGAGTCCGAGCAACGCACGTGCCGCAATGTCAGACCTGACACGGGACAGGCTCGAAGAGGGAATTCGACGTGAGCGAGCCGGACTCCACGAGCTCGCTCTTCGGCTGTTTCAGGAAGCCGAGGGCCTCGCGGGGGACGCGGCGGAGCGCGCGGAGGCCCTGTGGCGGCAGTCGTACGCCCTGCGCGCCACCTGCCGCTGGGACGACGCGATCGACGCCGCGCGGCGCGGCGCCGCGGTGGCCGAGGCGGCGCACGACCGCCGCCAGCTCGCCGAGGCGCTCAACGCCGAGGCGCTGGTCTACCTGAGCCGGGGCGTGTTCGAGCAGGCGGAGCCGCTGCTGCGGCGCATGCTCGAGTTCGCCGACGACCGACGACTGCGCGGCATCGCCCTCCAGAACCTCGGATCCATCGCCGCCCAGACCGGGCGGCTCGCGGAGGCTGAGCGCCACTTCGCCGAGTCGTACGGCTGCTTCAACTCCGTGGGATACCAGCGGGGCGAGGTCACGGCCCTCAACAACCAGGCGCGCGCCGCGCTCGACCGCGGGGACGCGGCACGGGCCCGCGAGATCCTCCCCCGCGCCATCGCCCTCGCGGCGGACCTGCAGGAGCGCGACCTCGAGGCGCTGGCGATGCTGAACTACGGCGAGGCGCTGCTGGCGCAGGCGGAGTACGAGCAGGCCGAGCTCATGGCCAGCACCGCGCTCGGCTTCTACACGTCGGCCGGCGACGCCTGGCGGCGCATCGAGTCCCTCCAGCTCCTCGGGGACATCAACGCGCGGCAGGGAGACGTCGAGCCGGCCCGCGCGTGCTACGCGCAGGGGCTCTCGATCGCGCTCGACCTCGGCGCGCGCGTCGAGATCGCGTCCCTCCAGCGCCGCATCCGCGCGCTCCCGGCCAGCCGGCCGTAGCGTCGCGCCCCGGCGCGCGGCGCCGCGGTGACGCGCCAGGGGCGCAATCCCGTATATTCCCCGGCATGTCCTCCGAGCCGCCGCGCGTCTATCAGCCGCGCGTCCGCGAGGCGCCGCCGGAGCCGGGGCGCCGCTTCGCCGACGAGCTGAACCCCGAGCAGGCGCGCGCGGCGACGCACGGCGACGGGCCGCTCCTCATCATCGCCGGGGCGGGCACCGGGAAGACGCGCACGCTGGTCTACCGGGTGGCCCATCTCATCGACCGCGGCGTCCGCCCGGAGCGCATCCTCCTGCTCACCTTCACGCGCCGCGCCGCGCAGGAGATGCTCGCGCGCGCCGAGCGGCTGGTGGGCAGCGCGAGCCGCGGCGTGGCCGGCGGGACGTTCCACGGCACCGCGCACCGGCTGCTCCGCCGCTTCGGCGCGGCGGCCGGGCTCCCGAGCGACTTCACGATCATGGACGAGGGGGACGCGGCGGACCTCGTCCAGCTGTCGCGCGCCGCGCTGGGGTACGCGGAGAAGGGGAAGCGCTTTCCCAAGAAGGAGACGCTCCACTACGTGTACTCGCGCCACGTCAACACCGAGATCCCGGTGGACGACATCCTGCGCGACGAGTACCCCGCGTTCCTCGAGTACGCGCCGGACTTCGCGCGCGTCTTCGCCGACTACACGGAGCGCAAGGCGCAGCGCAACCTGGTCGACTACGACGACCTGCTGCTCTTCTGGGCGGCGCTGCTCGAGGGGAGCGGGGAGATCGGCGCGCGCATCCGTCTCCTGTACGATCACGTCCTGGTGGACGAGTACCAGGACACGAACGTCCTGCAGGCGCGGATCCTCCGCGGCCTCTGCGGCGAGCGGCGCAACCTCACGGTCGTCGGCGACGACGCGCAGAGCATCTACTCGTTCCGCGGGGCGCACTTCCGGAACATCCTCGACTTCCCCCGCCAGTGGCCGGGCGCCACGGTGGTGACGCTCGAGCAGAACTACCGGTCCACGCAGCCGATCCTCGACGTCACCAACACGCTCATCTCGCGCGCGAGCGAGCGCTTCACGAAGAGCCTCTGGACCGAGCGCGAGGGGGGCGAGCGGCCGTGGCTCGTCGCCGCGCGCGACGAGGACGAGCAGACGCGCTTCGTCGCCGACCGCGTGCTGGAGCTGCACGAGGAGGGCACGCCGCTGCGCGAGATCGCGGTGCTCTTCCGCGCCGGCTACATGTCGGCCAACCTCGAGATCGAGCTCGCCGCGCGGAAGATCCCGTTCGAGAAGTGGGGCGGGCTCAAGTTCCTCGAGGCCGCGCACGTGAAGGACGTGCTCGCGTTCCTGCGCATCCTCGAGAACCCCCGCGACGAGGTGAGCTGGTACCGGCTGCTCATGCTGCTGCCGGGGATCGGCGACGTGACGGCGCGCGGCGCGATCGCGGCGATGGCGCAGGCGGCGTGGGAGTCGGGCGCGTTCGCGGGCTTCACCCCCCCGCCCCGCGCGCGCGCCGCGCACGGGTCGCTCGTCGCGCTGCTCGACGACCTGCGCAACGGGCGCGTGCCCGAGCAGGGGGTGGGCGCGGAGGTCGCGCGCGTGCGCCGCCTCTACGACGGCATCCTGCGCGAGCGCTACGACAAGCCCGAGCCGCGGCTCGCGGACCTCGACCAGCTCCAGGCCATCGCCTCCGGCTACCCGAGCCGCGCCGCCTTCCTCTCGGCGCTCGCGCTCGAGCCGCCCTCCGCGACCCAGGACCTCGCCGGGCAGTCCGACCGCGAGGACGACGTGCTCGTGCTGAGCACGTGCCACTCGGCGAAGGGGAAGGAGTGGGACGCGGTGTTCCTCATCTGGGCCGTGGACGGCTTCTTCCCGTCCTCGCGCGCGCTGGGCGATCCGGAGCAGGAGGACGAGGAGCGGCGGCTCATGTACGTGGCGCTCACGCGCGCGCGGAACCACCTCTGCGTGGCGTACCCGCTCAACGGCTACCAGTCGCGGCGCGGCGCGGACTACTCGCTC
>JBJMNJ010000441.1:0-18406 GCA_045804325.1 Gemmatimonadaceae bacterium | reverse complement strand
AGGCTGCTCCGGAACTGGTCAACGCACAGCTGTGCGCCTCGCCTCCCGCTGCGATGGAGCTGAAGCGCAAGCCTCCGGAAACAGCGGTGGGTGTCCAGCTACCAGTTGAGATCGTACCGTTTCCAAGCTGGCCGAAGGTGTTGGAGCCCCAGCAGTAGGCCGCGCCGTCGCTGGCGAGCGCGCAGGCGTGAAAGCCGCCGACAGCGAGCTCCGTCGCGACGCCGCCACCGCCTGACGAGGTTACGGTGAGGACGAGTGGCGTCGACCGGTCGCCGGCCGTCGCCGCGCCGGTCACCGTTACGTTATACGAGCCAGGCACTACAGAGGCGCCAACGCTCACCGTGAGCGTGGAGCCGGCCGCCCCGAGGGCTTCTGGGTTAAACGACCACGTAACCCCACTGGGGACGCTGGCCAGGCTCAGCGCGATCGCGCCGCTGAAGTTGGTGCGCGTAACGGCGATCACCGCGTTGCCCGTCGCCCGCTGCGCCACGGTGAGGGCCGTTGGCGTGAGCGACAGCGTGTAGTCCGCAGCCGGTCCGCTCACGACGTCCGGCTTGCGGCCACAGGCGACCGCCATCGCCAATCCGGCGATCAAGACCAGGCCATCGCTCGCCGAGGGTTTGAGTCGGACCATGGAATCTCCACAGTTGGGTTCCAACGCCCGCCGGGGCCGGCCCCGCCACACAACGGCTGGATGGAGCGCACCAACCTTCCAAGCCAGGCGGTTTTGCGATTGGCTCGGCCCGAGGCATCGGCGAATCCGTGTAACTCACCCTCTGCGTGACAGTATCGAGGGTCCTCCACCATGTACTTTCCCGCGCAGAAGTCAAGCAGACCGTTCGCCGCCACGCAGGACGGCGGATATCAACAGCTCTCGGTGCTCCGACTGAGCCGCGATGCCGGCGAGAAGCGCGGGAAGGCGCAACATGTGGACTCAGAGGATGCCCGTGGCAGCCTAACGCCCCAGTTAGGCTGCGAGCGCGTCCAAGCGGATTATCACTTCCGAGCTGACAAAGCGTGCAGAGGATGGGACGCGTCCTTGTTGCTCGGCGGCTGCAGCGCCACGTTAGGTGTCATCGGGGTACAAACCGGGTAGATAGGTAACAGATCAAACCGGGAACATGGGTGACACTATGATGGCGGACCTTCCGGAGGTCGGCCATGCCCTGGTTGGAGACGTTCCCCATGGACCAGCGCGAGCGCTTCATCGCCGACCACCGGCGCGGGCTCTACGCGACCACGGAGCTCTGCGCCCGCTACGGCATCAGTCGGAAGACGGGCTACAAGTGGCTCACGCGCCACGAGGCCGAGGGGCGCGCGGGTCTTCGCGATCGGAGCCGCGCGCCGCGCACCTGCCCGCACCGCGTTGCGGCCGACGTCGAGACGCTGCTCTGCGCCGCGCGCACTGCGCACCCCAGCTGGGGCCCCGTGAAGCTCCTGCAGTACCTCGCCCCGCGACATCCCGCGCTCGCTGAGCGGTGGCCGGCCGTGAGCACCGCGGGCGACCTCCTCGCGCGGCGCGGCCTCGTGCGCCCGCGCCGCCGTCGTCGCGTGCCGCAGCACCCCGGCGTCGTTCCCGCCGCCGCGTCGGCCCCGAACGACCTCTGGACCATTGATTTCAAGGGCCAGTTCCGGACGCGCGACGGCGTCTACTGCTACCCGCTCACGCTCGCCGACCTGCACACGCGCTATCTGCTCGCCTGCCGCGGGCTCCCGTCCACCAAGGGCGACCAGGCGCGCGGCGTCCTCGAGTGGGCGTTCCGCACCTACGGGCTCCCGCGCGCGATCCGCAGCGACAACGGCGTGCCCTTCGCCACCACCGGCATCCACGGCCTCTCGCAGCTCAACGTCTGGTGGCTGCGGCTCGGCATCGTGCACCAGCGCATCCTGCCCGGCCGCCCGCAGCAGAACGGCGCGCACGAGCGCATGCACGAGCGCATGCACCGGACGCTCAAGGCCGAGGCGTGCCGCCCGCCCCAGGCGGCGCGGGGCGCGCAGCAGCGGCGCTTCGATGCGTTCCGCGCGGAGTACAACGAGGAGCGACCCCACGACGCGTTAGGCGGTACGACCCCGGCCGCGGCCTACGCGCCCTCGCCGCGCCCGTACCCCGAGCGCCTGCCGCCGCTCGAGTATCCGGGGCACTACCTCGTGAAGCGCGTGACCAACGCCGGCACGTTCCGCTTCAAGCATCGGCTGCTCTTCATCGCCAACGCCCTCAAGACGCACCACATCGGGCTCGAGGAGGTCGACGCCGGCGTCTGGTCGATCTATCTCGGGCCCGTGCTCCTCGCCCGGCTCGACGAGCGCGATCACATCATCCGCGGCTGACACCCCACCCTGAATACCAGCGCAAAGTGTCACCCATGTTCCCGGTTTACTCTGTCACCTATGTGCCCGATTGCTCACGGTCGCGACCCGCCCCCTTGCCCGAATATACAAGAAATGATATATTGCGCGGGTGGCCGCCAAGGCACTGTACTGGCTCGGGTCCTCGCTGGAGGATACGCGCGACTTCCCGGAGGACGCGCGCCGCATTGCCGGCCACCAGCTGCACCTCGTGCAGCTCGGCCTACAGCCCGATGACTGGAAGCCCATGCCCTCCGTCGGCGCTGGCGTCTACGAGCTCCGGGTGCACACCGAAGTGGAGCACCGCGTCTTCTACATCGCCAAGTACGCCGAGGGCGTGTACGTACTCCACGCGTTCGAGAAGCACGCGGCAGACGCGGCAGGCGGACGTCGAGCTGGGCCGGCAGCGCCTGGCCGACCTGGTCCAGATCCGCCGCGAGGCGGCTCGCGAGAAGAAGAGGGGGCGGTAATGGCACCCAAGATCACGCGCTCGTCCGGCAACGTCTTTCAGGACCTCGGCTTCGGCGCCGACGAGGCCGAGCACCTCCGCATCCGCTCCGCGCTCATGGCAACGCTGCGGAAGCTCATCAAGGACCGCGGCCTCACCCAAGCGCAGGCGGCTACGCTGTTCGGCGTCAGCCAGCCGCGGGTAAGCGACCTGGTGCGCGGGAAGATCGACCTGTTCAGCATCGACACGCTGGTCGATATGCTCGCGCGGGCCGGACTCCACGTGGAGCTCGTGGTAGGGCAGGTGGCGTAACTCGCCCGCCAGGGAGCCACCTGACGCCCCAGTTGAGCTGCGAGCGCGTCCGAGCGAGACGCGCTCTCTGCGCGATACGGTGCGTGCCGAGGATGGGATGCGTCCCTGTTGCTCGCCAGCTTCAACGCCACGTCAGGCGGCGACCTCTACGCGGCGACCTCGACGTACGCGGCCGAGGAGGCCGGCGGCGGCAAGGGCCGGCCGTCCTCGCGCAGCCCCTCCAGGTGGAACGCGATCGCCTCGCGCATCTCGCGCTCGGCCTCCTCCCGCGTCGGCCCCGTCGCGACGCAGCCCCGCCACCGGACGACTCCCTCGTCGGCGCACCCGACCCGCCGAGCACCGTGACGCGCACTCCTCCCCCCGCCCCGCTCACCCGCGCCACGCTCGCCGCCGCCGTCTCGACGCTCGCCCGCCGCGACCACGCGCTCGGCGGCATCGTCGCCGCCCACGGCCCGCCGCCGCTGTGGGCGCGCCCCGCCGGCTTCGCGACGCTCGCGCGCATCGTGCTCGAGCAGCAGGTCTCGCTCGCCGCGGCCGCGACGCTCTACCGGCGCGTGGCGGCGACATTGTCGGGCGGGTGGACGCCGGCCGCGGTGCTCGCCGTCGGCGCCGAAGGGCTTCGCGCGCGCGGGCTCACGCGCCAGAAGGCGCGCTACGTCGTGGAGATCGCGGAGCGCATCGAGCGCGGCGACCTGCGGCTGCACCTGCTGCGCGCGCGCTCGGACGAGGACGCCGCCGCCGAGCTCACGCGAGTGCCGGGCATCGGATCGTGGACCGCGGGCATCTACCTCCTCATGGCCCTGCGCCGCCCGGACGTGTGGCCGCCCGGCGACCTCGCCCTCCACAAGGCCATCGCGGCGCTGCGCGGCCTCCCGCGCGTGCCGTCGAGCCTCGAGGCGGCGAGGATCGCGGCAGAATGGGCGCCGCACCGCGCGGCGGCGGCGCGCATCCTCTGGCACGGCTACCTCGCCGGCCGCGCGCCGTGAGCCGTTTTCGCGCGCTCTCCCGCCTCTCCGGGTGAGAGCCCTCGCGCCGCCGCCTGCGGAAGCGAGCGACGCCCCACCCCACACGAGGAGAGCCGCCATGTCCACCCACGCCGGGCTCCGTGTCTCGCTCGCCGCCTCCGCGGCCATCACCGCAGGCCTCGCCCTCGCCGCGTGCGCCGACACCACGCCCGTCGCGCCGTCCTCGCGAACGGCACCCGCGCTCTCCGCCGCCGGCAGCGCGCAGTACAACGCCGCGCTGGCCGAGCTGCGCCGCGTCACCGCGCGCTACCACGACATCCGCGCCGCCATCGACGACGACTTCATCCCCGTCACCGCCGCGTGCGCCGAGGAGGAGGGCGGCGAGATCATGCCGATCCCGTACGCACACATCGGCCGACTGTTCGACGGCCGGCTCGACACGTCGCTCCCCGACGCGCTGCTCTACGAGCCCGGCCCCGGCGGCGCCATGACGCTCGTCGGCGTGGAGCTCGCCATCCCATTCTCGCAGTGGACCGACGCCGCGCCGCCGACGTTCTTCGGCGCCGAGTACCAGCGCGAGGAGGAGCTCGGCGTGTACGGGCTCCACATCTGGGTGTGGAAGCACAACCCCGAGGGCATGCTCGCCGAGGGAAATCCGCTGGTCACCTGCGACGCCGGCTGACGCGCCCTGCGCGGGAGGTGACGCATGCGACACCACCTGACACGCCGGCTCCTCCCCGCCGCGGGCGCGCTGCTCGGCGCCTGCGGCGACCTGGCCCCGGAGCGCATCGCCGCGCCGCCCGCCGCGCTCGCGGTGGCCGCCGACGGCGACCTCGACGCCGCCCTCTCGTCGTACCTCGCGCGCGCCGGCTTCACCGGCCGCGTCGCGAGCACGCTCGAGCTCCGCCTCGGCCGCCGCATCGACCGGCAGGTCGCCGAGGTGGGGCGGATGCTCTGGTTCGACCCGATCGGCGGGCTGAACGACGACAACACGTGCGCGGGCTGCCACTCGCCCACGAACGGCTTCGGCGACACGCAGCCGATCGCGATCGGCGTGGACAACAACATGATCGTCGGCCCGGGGCGCACCGGGCCGCGCAACCAGCGGCGAACGCCGATGGCGATCAACACGGCGTTCTACCCGACGCTGATGTGGAACTCGCGCTTCAACGCGCCGAGCGGGGACCCGTTCGACAACGGCGGCGGGTTCGTCTTCCCCGACCCCGAGGGGCGCTCGCTCTCGTACCTGCCGCACCTGCTCACCGCGCAGGCGTTCATCCCGCCGACGGAGCGCGTGGAGGCGGCGGGCTTCGCGTTTCCAGGCGGCAACGACGACATCCGGAACGAGGTGCTGCGGCGGCTGAACGCGGAGCCGAGCTACCGCGCGCTGTTCGGCCGCGCCTTCCCGGACGTCCGCGCGGGCGCGCCGATCTCGTTCGACCACGTGGGGCGCGCGGTCGCGGAGTTCGAGTTCACGCAGGTGTACGCGGACGCGCCGATCGACCGCTACGCGCGCGGCGAGCGCAACGCGCTGACGCCGGCGCAGAAGCGCGGCGCGGCGCTGTTCTTCGGCGCGGCCGGCTGCGTGCGCTGCCACGCGGTGAGCGGGCAGTCGAACGAGATGTTCAGCGACTTCCGCCAGCACGTGGCGGGGATTCCGCAGGTGGCGCCGACCGCCGGCAACGTGACGTTCGACGGCCCGGGCGCCGACGAGGACTTCGGCCTCGAGCAGGTGACCGGGCGCGCCGCCGACCGCTACGCGTTCCGCACGTCCCCGCTGCGCAACGTCGCGCTGCAGCCGGCGTTCATGCACAACGGCGCGTTCGTGCGGCTGGAGGACGCCATCCGGTATCACCTCGACGCGGGGCGAGGGGCGGGCACCTACTCCCCGCAGGCGCTGCCGCTCGACCTGCGGACGCGCATGGGCCCCATGGCGCCGGTGCTCGAGCGCCTCGACCCGCTGCTGCGCGCGCCGGTGGACCTCTCGGACGAGGAGTTCGCCGCACTCGTGGACTTCGTGCGCGCGGGGCTGCTCGACCCCGACGCGCGCGCGCAGCGGCTGCGGCGCTTGATCCCGGAGAAGCTGCCGAGCGGGCGGGTGGGGTTCACGTTCCAGTTCTGATCGCAGGCTTGACAGAGTTGAACGGCATCGCCAACGACTCCGGCACCGTCAGCAGCACCAGGTGGCTCTACGACCGCCGGACGGTCGGCGGCAAGCTCTACGAGGGCTGGATGCCGGAGCGCCTGCAGTGCTCCCACGCGTCGTCGACCTGCTCCTGACTCTGCCCACTCCCGCCGGCTCGCGCGCGGCTGCACCTTGGCAGAAGGACAGAACCGCAGACGACTCCGACCGTGAGGGACGTGCCGTGCCGAGGACCGTGAGTGAGTGCCGTAGCGTGCGCGCGTGGCCGACGCTGGCCGCCGCCGGGCTGATCTCCGCGCTGGGTGCCTGCGGGCGCACACCCGCGGCGGCGGTGCCCGCGCCGGCGCCGAGCGCCGCGGCGGTGCGACCGCTCGTCGCGGAGCGCCCCGCGCCGTTCACGCCGAGCCTCGTGCGGCTTTCGCCGGACTCGGCGTCGAAGCTCGCGCGCGAGGGGCGCGCGGCCTTCTCCGCGCAGGTGGCGCCGGGGCTCGCGCTGTCGCTCTGGGCGCCCGAGGGGCTCATCGCCGACCCCATCGGCATCGGCTTCGACGAGCGCGGGCGGCTCTTCGCGACGCGCACGCGGCGGACGGGGAACAACGAGATCGACATCCGCGGCCACCCGGACTGGATGGTGCCGTCCATCACGTTCCGGGACGTGGAGGACAAGCGCGCGTTCTACCAGCGCATCCTCGCGCCGGCGAACAGCGCGCAGAACGAGTGGCTCGAGGACTTCAACAAGGACGGCTCGCGCGACTGGCGCGACCTCGCCGTGCTCAAGGAGTCGCTCTACCGCCTCGAGGACACGAACGGCGACGGCGTTGCCGACCTGTCGCAGCTCATCCTCGAGGACTTCAACGACCTCGTGTCCGACGTGGCGCACGGCGTGATGAGCTACCGGGGAGACCTGTACCTCACGGTCTCGCCCGACATCTGGCGCCTGCGCGACACCACGGGCGACGGCGTCATCGACACGAAGGAGTCGCTCGCGCGCGGCTCGGGCGTGCACATCGGCTTCGGCGGGCACGGGCTCTCGAGCCCGCTCATCGGCCCCGACGGCCGCCTCTACTGGAAGAAGGGCGACCTCGGCGTGAACATCACGACGCGCGAGGGGCGCCACCTCGCGAACCCGAACAGCGGCGTGATCCTCCGCGCGGAGCCCGACGGGCGCGACGCCGAGATCTACGCGTACGGGCTGCGCAACCCGCAGGAGTTCGCGTTCGACGACTACGGCAACCTCATCGCCCCCGACAACGACGGCGACCACCCGGGCGAGGAGGAGCGCCTCACGTACGTCGTGGACGGCATGGACTCCGGGTGGCGCATCAACTGGCAGTTCGGGAAGTACGTGGACCCGGACAACAACGACTACAAGGTGTGGATGGCGGAGGGCTACTTCCGGCCGCGCTTCGCCGGGCAGGCCGCGCACGTCACGCCCCCGTTCGCGCCGTGGCACGAGGGCCCCTCCGGCTTCGACTGCAACCCCGGCACGGCGCTGAGCGACCGCTGGAAGGGCTACTGCTTCGCCGCGACCTTCCCCGGCGACCCGTCGGCCGCCGGCATCCGCGGCATCCGCGTCGCGCCGCAGGGCGCGGGGTTCCGCCTCGTGGAGGACACGGTGCTCGTGCGCGGCGTCCTCACCACCGGCGTGAAGTTCGGCCCCGACGGCGCGCTCTACCTCGCCGACTGGGTGGAGGGGTGGGGCACGAAGGACCGCGGCCGCATCTGGAAGGTGGACGTCGCGGGCGCGCCGTCCGCCGCGCGCGCCGAGACGAGGGCGCTGATCGCGGCGAGCTTCAAGGACAAGTCGCCCGCCGAGCTCTCGGCCCTGCTCCGCCACGCCGACCAGCGCGTGCGCCTCAAGGCGCAATTCGAGCTCGCGGACCGCGGTGCCGCGCGCGAGCTCCTCGCCGCCGCGCGCCAGCGCGAGCACCAGCTCGCGCGCGTGCACGGCATCTGGGGCATCGCGCAGCTCGCGCGGCGCGACATCCGTCAGGCGGCGCCGCTCGTCGCGCTGCTTCGCGACGCCGACCCCGAGATCCGCGCGCAGGCTGCGAAGATGCTCGGCGACGTGCGCTACGCGCCGGCGGCGCCCCAACTGGTCGCGATGCTTCGTGACAGCACGCCGCGCGCGAGGTTCTTCGGCGCCGAGGCGCTCGGGCGCGTGCGCTACGCGCCGGCCTTCGCGCCGATCGTCGAGATGCTCGCGCAGAACGAGGACCGCGACGTGTACCTGCGCCACGCCGGCGCGCTCGCGCTCTCGCGGATCGGGCCGGCCGACCAGGTCGCCGCGCTCGCGACGCACCCGTCGCGCGCCGTGCGCCTCGCGGCCGTCGTCGCCCTGCGCCGCATGCGCGACCCGGGCGTCGCGCGCTTCCTCGCCGACCGGGATGGCGAGATCGCGACCGACGCCGCCCGCGCCATCAACGACGACGGCGGCATCGAGCCGGCGGTGCCGGCGCTCGCCGCCGCGCTCGACGAGGCGTCGGCGCTCCCCACGGCCGCCGCGCCGCGCGACGCGTTCCGCACGGGCGAGCCGTTCGTGAGGCGCGCCATCAACGCGAACCTCCGCGTCGGCACCGACAGCGCGGCGCGGCGCGTGGCCGCATACGCCACCCGCGCCTCCGCCCCCGAGGCGCTGCGCGCCGAGGCGGTCGCGGTGCTCGGCGTGTGGCCGAAGCCGTCGATCCTCGACCGCGTGGACGGCTGGCACCTCGGCCAGCAGCAGCGCGACTCGGCCGCCGCGCGCGCGGCCGTCGCCGGGATCGCCGAGCAGCTGTTCGCGAGCGGCGGGACGGAGATCCAGGTGGCGCTCGCGGACGCGATCGGGCGACTCGGCGTGACGAGCGCGGCGAACCTCGTGTTCGACCGGGTGCGCACGGCCCAGGCGCCCGCGGTGCGCGCCGCGTCGCTCCGCGCGCTCGCGCGGCTCGGCGATCCGCGCATCGAGACCGCGCTGCGCACGGCCCTCGCGGACCCGGACACCACGGTGCGCACCGCGGCGCTCGGCGCGATCTCGGGATTGAACCTCTCGGACGCGACCAAGTCGGAGCTGCTGGCGTCCGTGGTGATGGCGAGCGGCTCGATCCCCGAGCAGCAGAGCGCGCTCCAGTCGCTCGCGCGCACGCGCGGGGAGACGGGGCGCGCGCTCCTGACGCAGCTCGTCGAGCGGCTCGCGGAGGGGAAGCTCGCGCCGGAGCTCCAGCTCGACGTGGCGGAGGCGGCGCGGGCCTTCGGGCACCCGCCGCTGACGGCGCGGCTCGACGTGCTGGAGCGGCGGCGCGGCAGCGCGGCGACCGTCGTGGCGTACGCGGACGCGCTCCGCGGCGGCAACGCCGAGCGCGGGCAACGCGTGGTGTTCGGCAACCCGGCGGCGCAGTGCTCGCGGTGCCACGACTTCGGCTGGGGCGGCGGCAACGTCGGCCCGCCGCTCGGCAAGGTCGGCGCGCGGCTCACGCGCGAGCAGCTGCTCGAGGCGCTCGTCGCGCCGAGCGCGCGCATCGCACCAGGGTACGGCGTGGTGCAGGTGACGACGAAGGGAGGCGAGAAGCTGTTCGGCGTGCTCCGCGAGGAGACGGACAGCTACGTCGTCATCGAGGTGGGCTCGGCGCCGCGGCGCGTGGCGAAGAGCGACATCGCGCAGCGCGTGAACGGGCCGTCGGCGATGCCGTCGTTCCACGGCGTGCTGACGCGGCGCGAGATCCGCGACGTGGTGGAGTTCCTCAGCACACGCAGGTAGGGGTGCTCGACCCCCGCACGCCCGACCCCGCGCCCCGCCCGGCCGAGCAGGCCGATGCGGGCGCCGGGGGCGCGGGCGCGCCGCCGAGCCCCGAGACGGCCAACCGCGCGCCGCCGGACCTCACGCGCGAGTACGAGGGCGCCGGGATCCGCGTGCAGTGGTACGCCGGGCGCTGCATCCACAGCGCGGCGTGCATCCGCGCGCTCCCGGCGGTGTTCGACGCGCGGCGGCGTCCGTGGATCGCCCTGGACGGCGCGGACGCCGACGCCGTGGCCGCGGCGGTGCTGCGCTGCCCGACGGGCGCCCTGCACTTCGTGCGGACGGACGGCGGCGCGAACGAGCGGCCGGACCCCGCGCTGACGGTCCGCGCGGTGCGCGACGGGCCGCTCTACGTGCGCGGCGACATCGAGCTCGTGGACGAGGCCGGGCGCGTGGTGCGGCACGACACGCGCCTCGCGCTCTGCCGCTGCGGGAAGTCGCGCCGCCCGCCGATGTGCGACAACTCGCACCGCGAGAAGCGCTTCCGGAGCGGCGAGGGGGACGCCGCGAGGCTCGCGCGCGGCCCGTCCATGCCGTGACCGTGCGGCCCGAGGAGCAGCACCCGCCCGCGCCCCGGCGCGCGCGCGCCGTCTGGCTCGTGGCGGCCGCGTGCGCCGTGCTGTCCGGGATGCACATGGCGTGGGGCGTCGCGCGCGGCTTCGTCACCGCGACGCCGGTGCGCGCCGCGCCGGTCGCGCTCGTGCTCGCGGCGTGCCTGTGGCTGGCGTGGCGCGCGCTCGTGCGGCACCTCGCGGCGGCGCGCGTGACACGGGGTCCCTACGTCGTGCGCCACGCGGGGCTCGTCTGGTCCGTCGCCGTGTGGAGCGCGCTCGCCTACTCGCAGGCGATCCGTGCGGCGCCGGAGGGCGGACCGGAGGAGCGGCTCTGGCTCTTCCTCCTGTTCGGCGCGGGCTCGGCGCCGATTCTCCTCTGGGGCGGGCTGCTGTTCCGCCGCGTGCTGACGTTCGGCAGGAAAGGCCGGGAAGACGAGGGGGACCGCCGGTGAGAGTGGGACTCGTCGGCGGGCTCGGGCCCGAGTCCACCATCGACTACTACCGCCGCATCCTCGCGGAGTGGGCGCGTCTCGACGCGTCCACCCTGCCCCAGCTCGTGATCGACAGCCTCGACGTCTGGTACGCGCTCCGCCTCGTCGAGGACGACCGGCCGGCCCTGGTCGAGTACCTCGCCGACTCGGTGCGGCGGCTCGCGCGCGGCGGGGCGGACTTCGTGGCGATGACCGCGAACACCGCGCACATCGTCTTCGACGAGGTCGCGGTGCGATCGCCGGTGCCGCTGCTGAGCATCGTCGAGACGTGCGCGGCGGAAGCACGGCGGCTCGGCCTGACGCGCCTCGCGCTGCTCGGAACGGGGTTCACGATGGGCGCGCCATTCTACCCCGAGGTGTGCGCGCGCTACGGGGTCGCCGTCGTGCCGCCAGGCGCCGACGACCGCGCGTGGCTGCACGAGCGCTACGTCGGCGAGCTGCTGAAGGGCGACTTCCGCGACGCGACCGGGCGCGGGGTCGTCGCGCTCGTCGAGCGCCTGCGCGAGGAGCGGGGCCTCGACGGCGTCATCCTCGCCGGCACGGAGCTGCCGCTGCTCCTGGGCGACGCGGCCGTCGGCGGCCTGCCGACGCTCGACACGACCGCGCTGCACGTGGCGGCGATCGTGGAGCGGCTGCGCGCGAGCGCCTGAAGGGGCTCCGCAGCCCGACACATTGCCGCCATCTGCGTCACAGCATCGGCGTAGACGACGATTCGAACGCTCGCCTCGCGAGTGTCGGCCGCCCCTCTGGAGATCGTGACCGGGGCGAGGCCGCAGACGTCCTGACGGTAGAGGCCGGCGACTCCGCCGGCCGGCTACCCGTGTGGGAGAGGGCTGTCGTGACCCGTCGCATGCTCGTCGTGCGCCCGCTCGTGGCGCTGATCGGCGCCGCGGCGCTCGCCGCGTGCGCGGCCGAGGCGTCCAGCAGGACGGCGAGGGACACGGCGCGCGCGGCGACGCTCGCCGTGCAGTCGAGCGCCGAGGCGGCGCGTGGCGCCTGCGACGCCGCGGCCGCCGCGTGGGAGTCCGCGCCCGCCGACACGCTCACCCGGGGCGACACGCTGGTGCAGCCCGTGGACGTGGTCGGCCAGACGCTCCTGGACCCGAGCCCCGAGCACACGGTCGCCGCGTGCTTCGTGAACGCGTACCTGGAGACGGGCGACGATTCCGCGGCGGTCGCGCGCGGCGCCTCGTGGCTGCGCGCGGGGTGGAGCGAGCTCCCGCGCCTGTCGAGTGGCGGCGGCGGCGGCCGGCTGCGGACGTACCAGCGCGGGCGCACGCGCTGCGAGGTGCTGAGCGAGAGGGACAGCGGCGACGACGAGGACCCGAGCTACGAGCCGGACCCGTTCCACTCGGAGCGCGTCACCTGCTGGCAGCACTGGCGCGACATGGCGCCGAGCGACACCGCGCGCGCGGCGGCGCCCTGACGAGACCCGAAGCCGTGTGGCGTCTCGCGGCGTTCGCCGGCGCCGCCGCGCTCGTGGCGTGCGGGCCGCCGCAGCGCCCGGCCGCGCGCTCCGACACGCCGCGCGTCGCCACGCCGCGGGTCGCCACGCCGCGCGTCGCGGTGCTCGGAAGCTCCACCGCGCCGTCGACGGTGACGAGCGCGCCGACCGCGGCGGCGAGCGTCGCACCGAGCGCGCTCGCCGCGGAGTTCGCCGCCGCGCGCATCGACTCGGCGCCGCCCGCCGCGCCGGGAGAAGTCTCGGCCGAGGTGCGCGCGGCGTGCGACGAGGCCGCGGCCACGTGGGCGACGATCCCGGAGGCGAGGCTGCGGCGCGGCGACACGCTCGTGCAGCCAGCCGATGCGATCGGCGACAGCTCGCGCTACTGGCGCGACAAGGGGCCGCGGTTCAACGCGTGCGTCGTCGAAGGCTTCCTCGCGAAGGGCGCCGACGACAGCGTGCGCGCCCGTCTCTCGTGGTTGGACTGGGGCGCCGGCCGGGGGCGCGGCAAGCGCGGATGGGGGTGGCTGTGGCGCGGCTCGGGCGACGGCCCGGACGGCACCTTCAACCCGTTCCAGCGCGGGCGCGTGCGCTGCGAGATCTGGCAGCGGCAGGACGGCGGCGACGACGGCGACTCGACGTACGTGCCCGACCCGTTCTACGAGGAGATCATCACGTGCTGGCGCCACGACCGCGACCTCGTTGCGTCCGACACGCTGCAGCCGGACGCCGGGTGAGCGAGCGGATCGTCGGCGCACCGTAGCGGCGCACACCAGACGTTCCCGTGGCGTGCGGCGACGGGGCGTGCTATATAGGCGGGCTTCGATTCCCGCCCTGCGCCGCGACGTAGGCCGGAACGGCCTAACGCGCGCCGCGCGCGCCGTGCTCGCCGAGTCACTCGCCCGATGGAGGGTGGGGATGATCGGTCGCCTGAGCTCCCGCATGCACGCCGCCTGCCCGCTCGGGTATGGCGAGACGGGTCAGGCCCTTGAGGCGTTCGCCGCGCCCCCGCCCTACATGCGCTCCGCATGCGCTCCGCGTGTCGATCCCGCGTGCGCTCCCCTGGACATCAGACGTCGTCTGCACTCGCAGCACTCCCCCACACTCCAGCGAGGCACGTCCATGTCCCAGCGCATCGGCAGTAGATGGCTCGCCACACTCGGCGTCGCTCTCGCACTCTCCGCGTGCCACGATGCGCCGACCGCTGCGCCCGCGGCGACCGCGAGCGCGTCCGCGGTGAAGTTCTGGGACGTGGGCTCGAGCGTCGCGTGGAACACGACGGCGCGCGAGCTGCTGCCCGGCAGCGTGCATGCCACTCCGACGGGGCAGCCGCGCGCGTTCGCGTACCTCTCCGTCGCGCAGTACAACGCGGTCGTCGCGGCCGAAGAGGCGAACGGGAACGGCGCGCGCGCCTCGGTCGCCGCGGCGGCGGCCGGCGCGTCGTGGGAGGTCCTGAAGAGCCTCTTCCCGGCCAGCGTCGCGCTGCTGAACGAAAGGCTCGCCACGCAGAAGGCGGCCGAGCGGTGGGCGGGGGCGCGGCAGGAGGACTGGGCCGCGGGCGAGGCCATCGGTCGGTCGGTCGGCCTCGCGGTCGTCGCCTACGCGGCGACGGACGCCGACGACAAGCTCCCCGCGCCAGCCAACCCCGGCGGCGTCGGCAACTGGACGGGCACCAACCCGGTCCTCGGATTCTACGGCTGGCGCACGTTCGCCCTCACGTCGGATGACCAGTTCCGCCCGGGCCCGCCGCCGGAGTTCGGATCGCAGGCGTTCCTCGACGCCTTCGAGGAGGTGCGGGCGATGAACGCCGAGATCACTGCCGGCCTGGCGCCGGACCACCTCCAGATCGCGCGGGACTGGGCGGGCCGCGGCGGGGCGTACATGAACGGCATCGCCACGGCGATGATCGTGGACCACCACCGCACGGAGATCGAGGCGGCCCGCATCCTCGCGCTCGCGAACATGGCGGCGTTCGACGTCCTGGACGCGTGCTTCGACGCGAAGCTGGCGTACTACTACATCCGTCCCGTGCAGTACGCCGCCACCCTCGTCCCGCCGCTCGACCCGGCGTTCGCGCTGCACGTGCCGATGCCGAACCACCCGTCGTACCCGAGCGGTCACTCCTGCGTGACCGGCGCGTACGCCACGGTGCTCAAGGACGCGTTCCCGGACCAGGCGGCATATCTGCAGGGCCGGATCGAGGAGGCGGGCCTCGCGCGGATGTACGGCGGGCTGCACTACCGGTTCGACTGCGAGGCGGGCCGGGAGCTCGGCCGGAACGTCGCCGAGTGGGTGATGAAGACCGCGCCGCACGGACACGCGGCCATTCCGCTGGACTGAGCGACGCTCGTGCGGTTCGTGGCGCGGCCGCGGCCCGCCTAACGCTGCCTCACGAACCGCACGACCCCGCCGGCGATGTCGTACGACCCGACGATCGTGTCGCCGCGGATCTCGCCGCGGAACACCTCCGCGGTGTCCTTCGCCGACCAGCCGCTCAGCAGCCCGAGCTCGACGCGCCCGTTCTTCACGGTGCCGAGCACGCCGCACGTGAGGCATCCGGTGTAGCCGAGCCGCGGCCGCGCGTGGATGCGGCCGCTCAGCGCGTCGGCCTGGTCGGAGCGCGCCGCCTTCGACTCGACGTAGAGCTCGACGCTCAGGTACGGGGTCCCCGCGGCGTCCTCCGGCGTGCCCGCGTACCGGAACACCCCCGCCGCCGGCTCCGTCTGCGGCGTCACGACCTCGAGCGCCGCGAAGCGCAGCCGCACGAGCGCGCCGAACACGCCGAAGCCGCCCTGCACGCGGTTCACGAGCCCCGTCCCCGTGATCTCGTTGTTCTGCGTTCGATACCAGTCGTAGTAGTTCGAGTCCACGGCGGACACCGTGACCGCCTGCGGGAACCCGGGGACGAAGACCCGGCGCAGCGCCGTCGTGTTGGCGTTGCGGAGCTCGCCGGTGAGCCGCACGCGCGTGCTGTCGGTGAAGAAGTAGCGCGGCCCGAACGGCGACTCGATGCGCACGAAGTAGCTGCGCGCGCCCGGCGCCGCCGGCCACTCGACGACGAGCGTGTCGCGCGACCGGTCGAAGACGCGCTGCTCGGCCACCGTCGCCGGCTCCCCCTGCGGCACGCTGGTCTCCGCCGTGACGACGTTCCCGAGGATCGTCCGCGCGCGGAGCCGGTACGTCGCGCCGCGCACGAGCGCGGACCCGGGGAGCGAGAACCGGTAGACTCCCTCGCCCCTCCCGTACGTGTACTTGTCCTCGCGCGCGAAGAGCGTCGTGCCGTCCGGCAGGGTGAGCGTGACCTCCGCGTCCGTCTCGGCGATCCCCTTGTCGCTCACCACCGGGTCGCCGACGTCGAACGGCGGCGCGAACAGCGTGACCGACCCGTTGCGCGTGCGCTCGAGCAGCACGACCTGGCTCGGCGCCGACGCCGAGAGGACGGAGTGCATGCTGAGCTGCGACGACGTGCGCGGAATGGCGACCTTCTCGATCTCGCAGCCGCCGAGCAAGAGCGCCAGCAGCGGAGCAGCACCGAGAGTCGCCGCGCTCCGCGCGGCCGAGCACCGCGGGGCGAAGCCCCGCCTAGAACGCAACCCGCACCCCCACGCTCGGCAGCACCGGGAACTGCGAGATCGCGCGGCGCGTCGGACGCTCCGTCGAGTACTCGTAGAGGTAGACGAACACGTTCTTGGCGTAGTACGCGTTGGCGACGCTCACGTACGGCGACACCGTCGCGGCGCGCACGCGGAAGTCGCGCGCGGCGTCGAGGTCGAGGCGGTGCGTCGCCGGGTAGCGCGCCGCGTTGCGCGCGCCGCCGAGCGACTCGATGAAGATGCGCGGGTCGCCCGTGCCCCAGCTGTCGCGCGAGGGGTCGTACATGCGGCGCGCGATCTCGCCGATGATCGGCGTGTACGGCGTCCCCGACGCGTAGCCGAAGCGTGCGCCGAGCCGGTAGCGCGCGAGGCGCCAGGTGCTCACGACGTCGAGGTCGTGACGTCGGTCGTGTCCCGGCGCCCAGCTCTGCCCGTCGCGCTCGCGCCGGCTCAGCCCGTACGAGTACGCGATCCATCCGCCGGGCCCCGCGCGCGGGTGCCAGCGGGCGATCACGTCCGCCCCGTACGAGCGCCCCTGCGCCATCCGGAACTCGTCGCCGCGGAGCTGCGGGTCCTCGGAGAGGTTGGCCTCGAGCACGCGGTCGTAGCGCTTCACGTAGCCTTCCACGCGCACGGAGCCCACGTCGCCGAGGCGCTTCTCGGCGCCCGCCACGCCGTGCCACGCGGCGGCCACCGGCGTGAGCTCGTCGCTCGCGAGCCAGACGTCGAAGTAGCGGAGCGGGCCGTCCCCCGCGAGCGAGTGGAGGAACTGCGTCACGCGCCCCACGCCGGCGGTGAGGGCGAAGTCCGGCGTGACGAAGAACTTCACCGACGCGCGCGGGGAGAGCGCCGCGTAGTCGCGCCCGCTGAGCGCCTCCGCGCGCAGCCCGCCCTCGACCAGCCACCGGGGAGAGAGCTGCCACAGGTCGCCGACCCAGACGGCAGCGACCACCGGTCGCTGCACGAAATCGAACTCGGACGTCCCCGTCTGCGGCGTCCCCGAGGCGTAGCGCACGCGGTGCACGGCGACCTCGTAGCCCAGCGACGCCTCGTGCGACGCGCCGCGGAGCGACACGCCGCCGGACGCGCGCAGGTCGCGGATCGAGTTCGACTGCGTGAACGCGCCGCCGCCGAGGTCGAGCGTCGTCGAGAAGCCGGACGCGGAGACGCGCTGCTCGAGCGTCGCGCCGCGCGAGAACCGCCCGGGCGCCAGCTCCTTCGACAGAGACACTCCGATCACGCGATTGCCCCAGTCGAACGCCCACATCCCGGCGCTCGCCCGCGAGGGCGCCGAGTCCGTGTCGAACTCCGCGAGGTCCGCGTCGAGGACGTCGCGTCCCGCGTATCCGGTGACGGCGAGGCGCACGCTCGGCGTCAGCGCGTACGCGGCGTGGCCGTGGAAGTCGCGGAAGTGGTAGGGGAAGACGTTGTTCGTGAAGACGCGCGTCGCCGCGTCCGCGTACGTGCGCCGCCCCGCGAGGCTCCACGTCCCGCGCCCGCCGGCCCACCCGCCCGAGAGCCGCGCCGAGGCGCCGAGCGCCGAGAGGTCCGACGTCACGTGCAGGCCCGGCCGCGAGTCCTCGGCCGAGCGCACGTCGAGGACGCTGGAGAGGCGGCCGCCGTATCGCGCGGGGAACGCGCCGGTGAGCAGCTCGATGCCCCCGACCGTCGCGTCCATGAACGTGCTGAACACGCCGCCGAAGTGGAACGGGTTGTAGATGGGGTGCCCGTCGAGCAGGACGAGGTTCTGGTCCGCCTCGCCGCCGCGCACGTTGAGTCCCGTGTTGAAGTCGTTGCGCGCGGTGACGCCGGGAAGGAGCTGCACGACGCGCACGACGTCGGGCTCGCCGACGCTCGGCACGCCCGCCATCGCCGTCGCGCCCATGGTGAGGACGCCGACGTTCGGGCGGCTCACGAACGCCTCGGCCTCGGGCGACCGCGCGTCGGCGCGCACGGGCGCGAGGCGCTGCGCCTCGGGGCGGAGGACGATCTCGACACGCACCGTGTCCCCCGCGGGCACGCGCACCTCGCGCTCCGCTGCGCGGTACCCGAGCAGCCGCACGCGCACGGTGGCGCTGCCCGCGGGAACGCGCGCGATGACGAAGCGCCCGTCGCCGCCGGCGGTGCTGCCGAGCGTGCGCCCGGCGATCGTGACGGCGGCGCCGACGGCCGGCACGACGGCGCCGGTGTCGGCCGCCGCCGGCCGCGCGACGACGCGGCCGCTCACGACGCCGGTGGCGCCCTGCGCGCCGAGGACGGCGGGGACTGCGAGGAGGATCGCGCCGCGCACGGCGCCACGGGCGAGGGCCCCGAGCATCCGGACCGAGGGTCGCCA
>JBJMNJ010000440.1:0-6959 GCA_045804325.1 Gemmatimonadaceae bacterium | reverse complement strand
CACGAGACGGTGCCGGGCGCGCGCGTGGCAGGGCGCGTGGCGCTGCTCGACACCGACGGCACCCACCACGACATCTACGGCCACGGCGTGAACGCCATCGCGGTCCGCCGCCAAGTGGGCATGGTCTTCCAGCGGCCGACGCCCTTCCCCACCATGTCGATCCGGGACAACGTGGTCGCGGGACTCCGCGCCCTGGGGCGCCGCGCGCTCCCCTCGCGCGCGGCGGCCGACGACGTCGTCGAGCGCGCGCTGCGCCAGGCGGCGCTGTGGGACGAGGTGAAGGACCGACTCCGCGACAGCGCGGTGGCACTCTCCGGCGGCCAGCAGCAGCGGCTCTGCATCGCCCGCGCGCTCGCCACGCAGCCGGAGGTGCTCCTCCTCGACGAGCCGACGGCCTCGCTCGACCCGATCAGCACGCAGAAGGTCGAGGAGCTGGTCTACGAGCTGCGGCGCGCGATGACCGTCGTCATCGTCACGCACAACATGCAGCAGGCGGCGCGCGTCTCGGACCGCACGGCGTTCATGCTCTCCGGCGAGCTCGTGGAGGTGGACGACACGCGGCGGCTGTTCACCGCGCCGGCCGACCCGCGCACCGAGGCGTACATCACCGGGAGGTTCGGGTGAGCGCCCCCGCCATCGCCCGGCCGGCGACGCCCGCACGTGCGGCCCAATCCGGATCGGTGGTCGCGGAGCGCTTCTCGTTCTGGTACGGCGCCAAGCAGGCGCTCCACGACATCGACCTCACCGTCCCGCCGCGCGCCGTCACCGCGCTCATCGGGCCGTCGGGGTGCGGCAAGTCGACGTTCCTGCGCTCCATCAATCGCCTGAACGGGCTGATCCCGGGAGTGCGCCACTCGGGCGCCGTCCGGCTCGACGGCGAGGACGTGTACGCGCGCGGCATGGACGTCGTCGCGCTGCGCCAGCGCGTGGGGATGGTGTTCCAGCGCTGGAACCCGTTCCCCAAGTCGATCTACGACAACGTCGCCTACGGCCCGCGGATCAACGGCGTGTCGGGGCGCGCGGAGCTCGACGAGATCGTCGAGACGTCGCTGCGCCGCGCCGCGCTCTGGGACGAGGTGAAGGACCGCCTGCGCGCCAGCGCCCTCGCACTCTCCGGCGGGCAGCAGCAGCGCCTGTGCATCGCGCGCGCGCTGGCGAACCAGCCCGCCGTGCTCCTCCTCGACGAGCCGGCGAGCGCGCTCGACCCCATCGCGACGCAGAAGGTCGAGGAGCTATTGTACGAGCTGAAGCAGGAGCTCACGATCGTGATCGTCACGCACAACCTCCAGCAGGCCGGGCGCGTGTCCGACTACACCGCCTTCTTCTACCTCGGGCGCCTCGTCGAGGTGGACGCGACGTCGCGCCTGTTCACGAGCCCGCGCGAGGAGCGCACCGAGGCCTACATCACCGGGAGGTTCGGATGAGCCCCGTCGAGGCCCCGCAGGGCTTTCGCCACTTCCACGACCAGCTGGCGGAGCTCAAGCAGCGCCTGCTCGAGATGTCCGAGCGCGCGGAGGCGCTCATCGACCTCTCCGTGGACGCCCTGCTCCAGGGCGACCAGTCGAAGGCGGACGCGGTGATCGCCGGCGACGCGGACGTGGACGCCCTCGAGCTCCAGGTCGAGGACCTGGCGATCTCGCTCCTCGCGCTCCAGCAGCCGATGGCGCGCGACCTCCGCTTCATCATCGCGTCCATCAAGGTGTCGAACGACCTCGAGCGCGTGGGGGACCACGCCGTGAACATCGCGCAGTCCGCGCTGCGCCTCGCGGCGGGCCGCTCGGACATCACGCCGGACCCCGAGATCGAGGACATGGCGCGGCGGGCGCGCAAGATGCTCGCCGACGCGCTCGACGCCTTCGTGCGGGCCGACGGCGCGCTCGCGCGCGAGGTGTGCCGCGCCGACGACCAGGTGGACGCGCTGCACGACTCCCTTGTGCGCATCCTGATCACGCATATGATGGAGGAGCCCCGCACCATCACCCCCTCCCTCGAGCTCTTCCTCGTGAGCCGCAACCTGGAGCGCGTCGCCGACCTCGCGACGAACATCGGCGAGGACGCGGTCTTCCTCGCCGAGGGGAAGCAGATCAAGCACCACTTCGAGGATCGCGCGTCCAAGCGGGCCGCCGAGCGGTGACCGCGGCGACCGCCGCCTCGAACGCCACCGCGCGCACCGAGGGCGTGCGACTCGCCGCCATCGACATCGGCTCGAACTCCATCCGCCAGATCGTCGCCGACGTCTCCCCCGCGGGCGACATCCGCGTGGTGGACGAGATGAAGGCCGCGCCCCGGCTCGGCGCGGGGCTCCACGACACGGGCAGCCTCTCCGACACCTCGATCGCCGCGGCGGTCGAGGCGCTCACCCGCATGGCGGCCCTCGCGCGCCAGCTCGGCGCCGAGCGCATCGTGGCCGTCGCGACCAGCGCCGTGCGGGACGCCGCGAACGGCGCGGACTTCCTCCGGCGCGTGCGCGAGGAGGCCGAGCTCGACGTCCGCCTCGTGGACGGCGACGAGGAGGCGCGCCTCAGCTTCCGCAGCGCCCTCGCGCACTTCGAGCTCGGCGTCGGCCGCACGGCCGTGGTGGACATCGGCGGGGGCTCGCTGGAGCTCGCGCTCGCCGCCGACGGCCTCGTCGAGCACATCATCTCGCTCCCGTTCGGCGCGGTGCGGCTCACGGAGCGGTGCCTCGTGGGCGAGGCGCCGGACCGGGGCGTCAAGCGCCTCCGCAAGATGGTGCGCGAGCGCCTCAAGGACGCGCTGCCGCGGCGCGACTGGCGCGGCGCGCAGGTCATCGGCTCCGGCGGCACGTTCACGAGCCTCGGCGGCGTCCACCTCGCGCGGCAGGGCGTGCTCACGGCGCACTCGGTCCACGGCACGTGCGTCACGCGCGTGGAGCTCGAGCGCATCCTCGACCAGCTCGTCGCCCTGAGCCCGGACGAGCGCCGCGAGGTCCCGGGGCTCAACCCCGCGCGCGCCGACATCATCGTCGCCGGCCTCGCCGTGACGGCCGAGGTGCTCAAGCGCCTCGACGCGGCGGAGCTGCGCGTGAGCGCCTACGGCATCCGCGAGGGGCTGCTGCTCGAGACGGCGCGCGTCTCGCCGACGGTCGCCGACCCCGGCGAGGCGCGCGAGCGCTCGGTGCGGGCCTTCGCCGAGCGCTGCCACTACGAGAAGCCCCACGCGGAGCGCGTGCGCCGCCTCGCGCTCCAGATCTTCGACGCGGTCGGCCGCCGCCTCGGCTGCGTGGCGTCGGACCGCCAGGTGCTCGCGGACGCCGCGCTGCTGCACGACGTCGGCTACCACATCAACTACAACAAGCACCACAAGCACTCGTACCACCTGATCCTCCACGCCGAGCTGCTCGGCATGTCCCCCGAGGAGCAGGTGGCCGTCGCGAACGTGGCGCGCTACCACCGCGGCGCGCGCCCCAAGAAGGCCCACGGCAACTTCGGCGTGCTCGACAAGGCGCTGCGGCAGCGCATCGAGCGCCTGGCGGCCATCCTCCGCGTGGCCGACGGCTTCGACCGGGGGCACTCCGGCGGCGTCGCGCGCGTGCGGCCGCGCTGGTCGGACGAGGCGCTGGAGCTGCACGCCGTCCCGGACCGGCGCGCCACGAGCGTCCGCCTCGAGCTCTGGGGCGCGAGCGGGAAGTCGGACCTGCTCGCGCGCATCGCCGAGCGCCCGGTGCGCATCGTCGCGCCGGGGGGCGACGTCGTGGACGTCGGCGCCGCCGACGGGCGGCCGGACTGAGCGCGCCCGCCGCATGAAGCTCGTCATCGTCCGGCACGCCATCGCCGAGGACCGGCGCGAGTTCGAGGCGACGGGGCACGACGATGCGCTCCGGCCGCTCACCGAGGAGGGGCGCGAGAAGATGCGGCAGGCCGTGCGCGGCCTCTCCGCCGTGCTCCCCGGGATCGACGTGCTCGCCTCGAGCCCGCTCGTGCGCGCCTCGCAGACGGCGGGGCTCATCGCGGAGGCCTACCACGGCGTCGCGACGTGCACCATCGACGAGCTCCGGCCCGAGGCCAACGGGAGCGAGTTCCTGCGCTGGCTGCGCGCGCGCACGATCGAGGGCGCCGAGGTGGTCGCGGCCGTCGGGCACGAGCCCCACCTCGGGCACCTGGCCTCGTGGCTCCTCACCGGCCGCGAGGAGCCGTTCATCTCGCTCAAGAAGGGCGGCGCGCTCCTGCTCGACTTCGGCGAGTTCCTCCAGGCGGGGCTGCCGCGCCTCGTCTGGTCGCTCACGCCGAAGCTGCTGCGGGCGCTCGGCGAGGCGTCCGCCCGGGACTAGTCGCCGAGCGCCGGCTCCGGCATCCCCGCCGCCGGGTACGCGCCGGAGTCCCGCGCGAGCCCCCACGAGTCTCGCTGCAGCATGCGGTGCGTCGCGCGCTCGCGACCGTTCTCGGGCTGGCGCTGGCGCCACGTGCCGTCGGGGTCGAGCGCCCACGCCTGGCGGTTGTCGGAGAGGCAGACCGCGAGCAGCGCGCGGAGCCGCGCGTGGTGCGTCGGGTCCTCGACGGGGGCGACGACCTCGACGCGCCGGTCGAAGTTGCGCGGCATCCAGTCGGCGGAGCCGAGGTAGTACTCCTCCTCCCCGCCGTTCTCGAAGTACCAGAGGCGCGAGTGCTCGAGAAAGCGCCCGATGATGCTCGTCACGCGGATGCGGTCGCTCACGCCCTCGACGCCCGGGCGGAGGCAGCAGATGCCGCGCACGATCAGGTCGATCGCGACGCCCGCCTGCGAGGCGCGGTACAGCGCCCCGATGACGTCGGCGTCCACGAGCGCGTTCATCTTCGCGATGATGCGCGCCGGCCGCCCCTCGCGCGCGTGCTCGGCCTCGCGCTCGATGAGCCCGATGACCTTGCCGCGCAGGTCCGCCGGCGCGACGAGCAGCTTGCGGTAGAGCTGCTGGCGCGAGAACCCCGTGAGGAGGTTGAACAGGTCCGTCACGTCCGCGCCGACCGAGGGGCTCGCGGTGAGGAGCCCCAGGTCCGTGTACAGGCGCGCGGTCTTCGAGTTGTAGTTCCCGGTGCCGATGTGGACGTAGCGGCGGATGCCGTCGGGCTCGCGGCGCACCACGAGGGCCGTCTTCGCGTGCGTCTTGAGGTGCGGCGCGCCGTACACCACGTGGATGCCGAAGCTCTCGAGCGTGCGCGCCCAGGTGATGTTGTTCACCTCGTCGCCGCGCGCCTTGAGCTCGACGAGCACGGCGACCTCCTTGCCGCGCTGCGCCGCCTCGGTGAGCGCGCGCACGATCGCCGTGTCGCCGGACGTCCGGTACAGCGTCAGCTTGATGGCGAGGACGTGCTCGTCGCGCGCGGCCGTCTCGAGGAAGCGCTCGACGGACGTGTGGAACGAGTCGAACGGGTGGTGCACGAGCACGTCGCGCTCCCGCACGACGTCGAAGATCGAGCGCCCCCCGTCGCGCAGCTCGGGCGGCGTCACCGCCTGAAACGGCGGGTCGCGGAGCTCCGGGACGTCGAGGGCGGCGAGCGCCAGGAGGTCCCCGAGGTCGAGCATCCCCGCGATCGGGTCCACGTCGCGCTGGGCGAGCGGCATCTCGAACCCGTCCTCGCCACCCTCCTCGCGGAGCTCCTCGAGCAGGAGGTCCCGCACGTGCGCCGGCATCTCCTCCTGCACCTCCAGCCGCACGACCTCGGCGAAGCGGCGGCGGAAGACCTGCTCCTCGATCGTGGCCAGGAGGTCCTCGGGCTGCTCGACCTGCGCGATGTCGATGTCCGAGTAGCGCGTCACCCGGAACGCGTACCACCCCACGACCTCCATCCCCGGGAAGAGCTGGCCGAGGTTCGCGCCGATGACCTGCTCCACCGGCACGAAGTGGTTGGGCCGCCCCGCGGGCACGAAGCGCACGAGCCCCTTCGGCACCTTCACGCGCGCGAAGTGCTCCGCCCCCGTCGCGGGGTCGCGCACCGTCACGGCCAGCGAGAGCGAGAGGCTCGAGATGTAGGGGAACGGGTGCCCCGGGTCCACCGCGAGCGGCGTGAGCACGGGGAAGATCTGCGACTCGAAGTACTCGTCCACCACGGCCCACTCGGGCGGGGCGAGCTCGTCCATCCGCAGCAGGCGCACCCCGCGGTCCGCCAGCGCGGGCAGGAGCTCCTCGAGGCACTCGCGCTGCCGGGCGCGCAGGGTGCGCACGCGCGCGTTGATGGCGTCGAGCTGCTCCTGCGGGGTGAGGCCGTCCGGCGGCGTGCTGGTGACCCCCGCGGCCACCTGCCGCCGGAGCCCCGCCACGCGCACCATGTAGAACTCGTCCAGGTTCGAGCTGAAGATCGCGAGGAACTTGAGCCGCTCGAGCAGCGGGTTGCGATCGTCGAACGCCTCGTGCAGGACGCGCGCGTTGAAGTCGAGCCAGCTCAGCTCGCGATTGATGAACAGGGACGGCGGCGCGGACTCGGTCATACGGAAGTGGGGCGGCTCGGCAGTGTACCCGACCTTACACTACTATCGGGCCGCCCCGGCGTCACGAATCGTTACGAACGTCGCGCTCAGCCGGACGGGTGGACCACCCGCAGGATCCAGAGCGAGATGGCGGCCATGATCGCGGCCGCGGGGATCGTGAAGAGCCACGCCCAGACGATGCGGCCCGCCACGCCCCAGCGCACCGCCGACAGGCGGTTGGTCGCGCCGACGCCGACGATCGCGCCCGTGATGGTGTGCGTGGTGCTCACGGGGATGCCCAGGTTCGTCGCGAGGAAGATGCTCAGCGCGCCCCCGGTCTCCGCCGCGAAGCCGCCGACCGGCCGCAGCCGCGTGATGCGCGAGCCCATCGTGTGCACGATCCGCCAGCCGCCGAACAGCGTGCCGAGCGAGATCATCGAGTAGGCGCCGATCTCCACCCAGTACGGGATCGTCCTGAAGTCCTCGACGTAGAGGTGCCGCAGCAGCCCCGTCTCGTTGACGAAGTATGCCTTGCTCGCCACGAGCAGGCCGAGGATGAT
>JBJMNJ010000439.1:0-16344 GCA_045804325.1 Gemmatimonadaceae bacterium | reverse complement strand
CGCTGCGCGAGGCCGACGAGGTGAAGGGGTTCGACGAGGACGTCTGGGGCCGGCTGCGCGAGAAGGTCTTCTACGCCGCGTCCGGCGACCTCACGAAGCCCGAGTCGTACGACGGGGTGAAGGCGAAGCTCGAGGCGATCGAGCGCGACCGCCCGCCCGAGCACCGCAACCGCATGTTCTACCTGTCGGTGCCGCCGAGCATCTTCGAGCCGATCGTGCGCGGCCTCTCGGGGTGCGGCCTCGCGCCGAAGACGCCGAGCAAGGCGGCGCGTCCGTGGACGCGCGTCGTCATCGAGAAGCCCTTCGGGCGGAGCCTCGAGACGGCGCGCGAGCTCAACGCGCTCGTGCTCGAGCACTTCGGGGAGCACCAGGTCTATCGGATCGACCACTACCTGGGGAAGGAGACCGTCCAGAACCTCCTCGTCCTGCGCTTCGCGAACTCCATCTTCGAGCCGCTCTGGAACCGGCAGTGGGTCTCGCACGTGCAGATCACGGCGGCGGAGACGGTCGGGGTGGAGGGGCGCGGGAAGTACTACGAGGAGAGCGGCGTCCTCCGCGACATGTTCCAGAACCACCTCCTCCAGCTCCTCACGCTCACGGCGATGGAGCCGCCGGCGACGATGAGCGCCGACGCCGTGCGCGACGAGAAGGTGAAGGTGCTGAAGTCAGTGCGCTGGTTCACGCCGGAGAGCATCCCGCAGAACGCGGTGTTCGCGCAGTACGAGCGCGGCGCCGTCGGCGACAAGGTCGTGCCGGGATACCGGGAGGAGCCGAACGTCGCGCCGCGCAGCACGACGCCGACCTACGCGGCGGTGCGGCTCTTCGTCGACAACTGGCGCTGGAAGGGCATCCCGTTCTACCTGCGCTCCGGCAAGCGGCTCGCGAAGCGCGTCTCGGAGGTGGCGGTGCAGTTCCACCGACCGCCGCACCTCATGTTCGGCCGGCACGTGGGTGGCGACCTCGAGGCGAACGTCCTCGTGATGCGCGTCCAGCCGAACGAGGGGGTGCACCTCCGCTTCGAGGCCAAGGTGCCGGGCGCCGCCGTCGCCCTCACGTCCGAGATGGAGATGACGCCGGTCGAGATGGACTTCGCGTATCACGAGGCCTTCGGCGACAGCACCTCGCCGGCGTACCAGACGCTGCTCCTCGACGTGATGATCGGCGAGGCGACGCTCTTCACGCGGAGCGACGAGGTGGAGGCGCAGTGGCGCGTCGTCGAGCCGCTGATCACCGCCTACGAGAAGAGCCCGCCGCGGCAGGTCTCGACCTACGCGGCGGGCACGTGGGGGCCGGCGGACTCCGAGGTGTTCATCGCACGCGACGGGTTCCGCTGGCGAACGCCGTAGCCGCCGCTCAGGGCGCCAGGCGGGTGAAGCGCAGCACCTTCTCCTCGCGCCCGTCCGTCGGAGCGACGCCGACGTAAGTGAACACCATGACGCGGCCGAGGACCGCGACGCGGGCCTCGTCGTAGAGCGGATTGCTCGGGTCCACGGCCACGGTGTACGGCGACGCCTGCGCGCCGTTCCGGCTGTCCCAGAACGTCGCCGTCTCGGGGTCGAAGTCGATCGCGTCGCCGTCGATCGCGTACGTGCCCGCCGTGGTCGCGGAGGCCGAGAGGTCGTCCGGCGACTGGCCCTCGTACATGCCGTAATAGCGCTGCTCGTGCACGAAGCGCTCGGTCCCGAAGGTGAACGTCGTCTCGAGGCGCGCGTCGGGGCCGAGCGGCGTGACGTTCCGCCAGCGGCCGACCAGGCGCGCGCCGGGGCCGGTGGCGTCCCCGCAGGCCGCGAGGACGAGCGCGAGGAGCGCGAGAAGCGCGCTGGGGGCGAAGCGGACGCGGAGCATGGCGGAGCCTCGGAATGATGGTCTCTCGCTGCGAGACCCCGGCGGTCCGCCAGCCGTCACCGCACGCCTTCGAAGTCGATCCACCCCTTCGTCTCGTCCACCGCCGCGAGCCGCACGCGCACGCGGTCGCCGACGTCCATGCCCGCCTCGCCGCGCACCACCCTGCCCTCCACCGGCGGCGAGATCGTGCGCACGTAGGTCGCGTCCCTCTTCACGCCCGTCACCACCGCGTCGAACGTCTCCCCCACGCGTCCGGAGACCGCACTCGCCGCGACGAGCTTCCGCACGAGGCGCTCGACCTTCTTGGCGTCGCCCTCCTTCCGCGTGCAGCGCGCCGCGATCTCCCCGAGCGCCTCGGCCGAGTACGGCGCGGAGGCGCCGGCGAGCGTCGCGTGGAGGAGCCGCTGCGTGACGAGGTCCGCGTAGCGCCGGTTGGGCGCGGTGGAGTGCGCGTAGTCGTCGACCGAGAGGCTGAAGTGGTCGCGCTCGGTGTCGCCGGGCAGCTCGAGCGCGTACTCGCCGGGACCGAGGAGCTTCACGACCGTGAGCGACAGCTCCGGGAAGGCCGCGGCGTCGGCGGCGCGGCGGCGGCGCAGGAACTCCGCGAGCGCGACGGGATCCGGCTCCGCGGGGAGCGATTCGCCGAGCCGGCGCGCCACGTCGACGATCCGCTCCCAGCGCGCCGGCGAGCGCACCACGCGCCGGATCGACGGCAGGCCGCGCGACTCGAGGAACGTCGCCACGGCGCTGTTCGCGGCGATCATCAGGTCCTCGATGAGCTCGCGGGCCGGGTTCGGGAGCACCTCCTCGACGGTGATGGCGCCGTCCGGCCCGCGCACCGCGCGCGTCTCCGTGCGCGCGAGCTCCAGCGCTCCGAGGCGGTGGCGGCGCGCGCGCAGCGTCCGCGCGAGCGCGTCCTGCCGGCGCAGCTCCTCCGCCAGCGGGGCGTCCCCGGCGAGGCGCGGCGGCGCGCTCGCCTGGCCGGAGAGCCACGCGCCCACCGGCTCGTACGCGAGCTGCGCCTTGTTGCGGACCACCGCGCGGTACACGGTCGCCGAGCGCGTCTCGCCCTCGCGCGTGACGTCGAGCTGCGCGACGACCGCGAGCCTGTCCGCCCCCTCGCGCAGCGACGTCAGATCCGTCGAGAGCCGCTCGGGGATCATCGGGAACGTCGCGACGCCCGCGTAGACCGTCGTGGTGTTCGCCGCGGCATGCCGCTCCATCCCCGAGTCCGGAGCGACGTACGCCGCCACGTCCGCGATCGCGAGCAGCAGCCGCGTGCCGCCGTCCGGCAGCGCCTCCGTCACGGCGAGCTGGTCGAGGTCGCGCGTGTCCGCGTTGTCGATCGACGACCAGAGCAGTCCCCGCAGGTCTCGCGCTCCGGACGCCGCCGGCAGCGCGTCGGGGATGCGCGCCGCTTCCCGCTCGGCGTCGGCCGGGATCCCCGGCTCGAAGTCGTAGTGGGCCATCGCGGCGCACGCGGCGGCCTGGAGGTCGAGGGGCATGGCTCGCAAACGGGAAGGCCGGCGCGCGATGCGCCGGCCCCGGAACCTACACGCGCCGGTGCGGCTCGTCAGGCGGTGACCGCGCGCCCCTCGGCCGCCGCCCGGCTCGCCGCCCCGGCCTCGAGCGCCGCGCGCGCCCCCGGCGGCGTCAGCCCGGAGAAGCGCTCGGCGCGGCGCAGCCCGGCCGCCTCCATCACGCGCACGGCGTCGGCGCCGTCGAGCGTCTCGTGCTCGAGCAGGGCGAGCGCCAGCGCGTCCAGCGCCGGACGGTACTCCGCGAGCAGCGCCTTGGCGCGCTCGTACAGCCGGTCGATGATCGCGATCACCTCGCGGTCCATCTTCGCCACCGTCTCGGCGCTGAGCGAGCCCGGCGTGCCGTCGTAGACCACGAGGCCCGTCGCGCCGCCCATGCCCAGCTGGTAGACCATGCTCTTGGCGACGTGCGTGACCTGCTGGAGGTCGCTCCCCGCGCCGCTCGTGATCGCGTCGGGGCCGAAGACGATCTCCTCCGCCGCGCGCCCGCCGAGGCACTTCACGATCACGCCCTCGAGGTAGCGGCGCGAGTGGAGGTGGCGGTCGCCGTCCGGCGAGAAGTGCGCGACGCCCATCGCGCGCCCCCGCGGCTGGATCGTCACCTTGTGGAGCCCGTCCTCGGGGCAGCAGAGCACGCCGAGCAGCGCGTGCCCCGCCTCGTGCCACGCCACGGTGCGCCACTCCTCGTCGGTCGCGCGGAACCCCTCGCGCTCCTTGCCGAGCATGATGCGGTCGCGCGCGAGCTCGAAGTGGTGCCAGTTGACGGCGGTCGAGTCGGCGCGCGCCGCGGCGATGGCGGCCTCGTTCACGAGGTTGGCCAGGTCGGCGCCGCTCGCCTGCGGCATGAGCCGCGCGAGGCGGCGGAGGTCCACGTCGGCCTCGAGCGGCACCCCGCGGTGCGCCACGTGGAGCTTCAGGATCTGCTCGCGGTCGTCCACGCTCGGAAGGCCGACGACGATGGAGCGGTCGAATCGGCCCGGGCGCTTCAGCGCCGGATCGAGGTCCTCCTCGCGGTTCGTCGCCGCGAGCACGACGACGCCCTCGCGGCCCGCGAAGCCGTCCATCTCCACGAGGAGCTGGTTCAGCGTGCGGTCGTCCTCGTTGTGGCCCTGCGCGCGCCCGCGCCGGCCGCCGAGGACGTCCACCTCGTCGATGAAGATCACGCCGCCGCGCTTGCGCGCCATGCGGAAGACGTTGCGGATGCGATGCGCGCCGAGGCCCACGATGAAGCCGGTGATCTGCGAGCCCGAGATGGCGAAGAACGGCACGCCCGCCTCGCCGGCGACGGCGCGCGCGAGCAGGGTCTTGCCGGTGCCCGGCGGGCCGACGAGCAGCACGCCCTTCGGGATGCGCGCGCCGACGCGCTGGAAGCGCGCCGGGTGCTTGAGGAACTCGACCAGCTCCTTGAGCTCGGCCACCGCGCCCGCCTGCCCGGCGACCTCGCCGAAGCTGCCGCTGCGGCTGCCGCCGCGCGTGACGTCCATGGCGCCGGACGAGCTGCGCAGCTGGAGGAAGACGACGACGCCGAGGCCGAGCAGCATGAGTGCGCTGAACGCGAAGCCGGCGAGCCGCGAGCCCTGCGCGGCCTCCTCGGGCGAGAGGAAGGTGACGCGCGCGCCGGAGCCCGTCGCGCGCTCGAGCAGCGGGTCGGAGTTGGCGGCGGGGTACACGACGGTGAACCTCTCGCCCTCGCGCTTCCCGGCTCGCCACATCGTTCCGTCGACGCGCTCGCCGGGATGGATGACGATGGACTCGACCTTCCGGCCGTCGAGCGCGCCGAGAAGCTCGGAGTACGACATCGTCCTGGGATCGGGCGTGCGCGCGCGCAGCGCGGCGATCAGTCCGGCGGAGCCGGCGAGGGCGACGAGGAGCGCGAGCATCGCCCACGGGGAGCGCACGAGGCGGCGAAGCCTCCGCGCGATCGAGTTCTCACTGCGCGACATACTACCTGACGTTCCGAGGGGTTGGCAGCCGATGATGGGAGACGCCCCGCGAGGGTCGTGCGTAACGGCTGACGCTGCGGAGCCTTACACCAGAGTCTTCCAAGAGGTTCGGCGGGCTCGCGGACGGGCCCGCCGCTCCGCCGGCGCGGCTTGCCGACCGCCGGGCCCGGCAGCATCTTCGCCACCCCGATGACACAGCGCTCCGTAGGCCGCAACGTGCCGCGAAAGGACGGCGCCGACAAGACTTCCGGCGCCGCCCGCTACGTGGACGACCTTCGCTTCCCCGGCATGCTGTTCGGGCGCACCGTGCGGTCGACGGTGCCGCACGGCCGGGTCCGCTCGGTCCGCGTCGTCGACGCGCCGCCGGGCCTCGTCGTGGTCGATCACCGCGACATCCCCGGGAAGAACGTCTGCGCGCTCATCGAGGACGACCAGCCGATGCTCGCGGCGGGCGAGGTCCGCCATGCCGCCGAGCCGATCGTGCTGCTCGCCCACGAGGACCGCGCCGCCCTCGCCGCGGTGCGGGTCGAGATCGACTACGAGCCGCTCCCGGCGCTCTTCGACCCGCTGGCGTCCACGACCGTCCTCAAGGCGATCACGATCGACAAGGGCGACGTGGAGTCCGCGCTAGAAAGCGCGGACGTCGTCGTCGTCGGCGAGTATCGGACCGGCCACCAGGAGCACGTGTACATCGAGCCGAACGGCGTCATCGCGGTTCCCGAGAACGGCGGCGTCACGATCCACGGCTCGCTCCAGTGCCCGTACTACGTGCACAAGGCGATGAAGACGCTGCTCGGGATGAGCGACGCGCAGGTGCGCATCGTCCAGGCGGAGACGGGCGGCGGCTTCGGCGGGAAGGAGGAGTACCCCTCGCTGATCGCCGGGCACGCGGCGCTGCTCGCGCTCAAGGCCGGGCGCCCGGTGAAGATCGTCTACGACCGCGTCGAGGACATGGTCGCGACGACGAAGTGGCACCCGTCCGTCGTGCGGCACCGCACGGGGCTCACGCGCGACGGGCGGCTCCTCGCGATGGACGTCGAGGTGATCCTCGACGGCGGCGCGTACGTGACGCTCTCCCCGGTCGTGCTCTCGCGCGGCTGCATCCACGCGGCGGGGCCCTATCGCTGCGACAACGTGCGCATCGCCGGACGCGCCGTGATGACGAACACGCCGCCGAACGGCGCGTTCCGCGGGTTCGGCGCGCCGCAGACGCAGTTCGCGATGGAGGTCCACATGGAGCGCATCGCCGAGGCGCTCGCGATGGACCCCGTCGCGCTCCGCGAGCGGAACGCGCTGCGCCCCGGCGACACGACCGCGACGGGCCAGGTGATGCAGGGAGACTGCTCCGCGCTCGAGGTGCTGCGCCGCGCCGTCGAGCGCTCGGACTACCGGCGGAAGCGCCGCGAGTACGCGGGCACCGGCCGGGGCATCGGGATCGCGCTCTTCTTCCACGGCTCGGGCTTCACCGGCAGCGGCGAGGTGTACCTCGCCAGCAGGGCGGCGCTGGAGCTCGCCGACGGCGGCGCCGTGAACGTGCTCGTCGGCAGCACGGAGATCGGCCAGGGCACCCGCACCATGCACGCGCAGATCGTGGCCGACGCGCTCGGCGTGCCGTACGAGCGCGTGAGCTACGTGCAGCCCGACACGGCGCGCGTGCCGGACAGCGGCCCGACGGTCGCGTCGCGCACGTGCATGGTCGTCGGGAAGATCCTCCAGCGCTGCGCCGAGGAGATGAAGGCCACCATCGGCGACGCGGACCCGGCGGAGTGGGTGCGCCGCCACGGGCCGCTCGTGGTGACGAAGGAGTACGAGCGCCCCACCGACGTGGTCTGGGACGACCTCACCTACCGGGGCGACGCCTACGCGGCGTATGGCTGGGCATGCGACGTCGCGGAGGTCGAGCTGGACGCGGACACCTTCGAGGCGCGCCCCATCCGCATCACGGCGGTGCAGGACGTCGGCCGCGCCATCCACCCGATGCTCGTGGCCGGGCAGATCGAGGGGGGCACGGCGCAGGGCGTCGGCATGGCGCTCATCGAGCACGTCGTCATGCGCGACGGCGCGATGGCGAACGCCAACCTCACGAACTACACGATCCCGACGACGCTCGACACGCCGCGCATGGACGTGGAGATCGTGGAGAGCGGCGGCGTGCACGGCCCGTGGGGCGCGAAGGGGATCGGCGAGATGCCGATCGACGGCGCGCCGCCGGCCGTCGTGAACGCCATCCGCCACGCGGGGCTCGACGCCCGCGCCATCCCGGCGGTGCCGGAATACCTCATGACGCTCCCCGCATGCGCCTCACGCTGAACGGCCGCGAGGTCGACGTCTACGGGCCGCCGATGGCCCGCCTGCTCGACGTGCTGCGCGAGGAGTGCGGCCTCACGGGCACGAAGGAGGGGTGCGGCGAGGTGGAGTGCGGCGCGTGCAAGGTGCTCATCGACGGCGCCGCCGTCTGCTCGTGCATCGTCCCGACGGCCCACGCCGAGGGGCGCGAGGTGACCACCATCGAGGGGCTCGGGGGCGCGCACCCGCTCCAGCGCGCCTTCGCGAGCGAGGGCGGCGCGCAGTGCGGCATCTGCACGCCGGGGATGATCCTCACCGCGCTCGCACTGGGGCCGCGCCCGACGCTCGCCGAGATCCGCGTGGGGCTCGCGGGCAACCTGTGCCGGTGCACGGGCTACGAGGCGATATACCGTTCCGTGCAGAAGGCCGCCGAGGAGTCGGCGTGAGCGCGGAGCGGGAGCTCTTCCGCCCTCGCTCGCTCGACGAGGCGCTGCGCGTGCTGCGCGACTTCGGCCCCCTCGTGCCGCTCGCCGGCTGCACCGACGTGTACGTGCAGCTGCACTTCAGGACTCGGCCGGAGACGCGCTTCGTCGACATCTGGGGGCTGGACGAGCTGCGGGGCGTGGACGCGCTGGGCGACGGGCTGCGTCTCGGGGCGCTCGCGACGTACTCCGAGATCGTCGCCAGCCCGCTCGTCCGCGAGCGCCTGCCGATGCTCGCGGCGGCCGCGCGCGAGATCGGCGGCACGCAGATCCAGAACCGCGGCACCGTCGGCGGCAACCTCGCCAACGCGTCTCCCGCCGGCGACACGCTGCCGGTGCTCCTGGCGGCGGATGCGCTCGTGGTCACGCGGAGCGCGGGCGGGGAGCGCCGCGTCCCCGTGCGCGAGTTCTTCGTCGGCTATCGAAAGACCGCGCTGCGGGCGGACGAGCTCATCGTGGCCGTCGAGGTGCCGCCGGTCGCCGGGCGGCAGTGGTTCCGGAAGGTCGGGACGCGCGCCGCGCAGGCCATCTCGAAGCTCGTCGCCGCCGGGGTCCGCGCGGCGGACGGGGCGCCGCGCCTCGCCATGGGAAGCGTCGCGGCGACGCCCGTGCGGCTGCCCGCGGTCGAGCGCGCGCTGGCCGGCGGCGAGCTCGGTGCGCTCGCGGACGCCCTGGCGAGGGACATCGCCCCGATCGACGACCTGCGCTCCACGGCGGAGTATCGAGCGCGGGTCGCGGAGAATCTCGTGCGACGCTTCTGGAGCGACACGGCCCCGGGCGCCGTCACGTCGTGAGCGGCGTCACGGTGTTCCGCGGCCGTCGCGTGGTGCGCGATGGGGGCGTCGCCCCGGCGAGCGTGCACGTCGAGGACGGCGTCATCGCGCGCGTCGGCGAGCCGGACGACCTGCCCGCCGGCGCGGCGGTCGTGGACGTCGGCGACGACGTGCTCATGGCGGGGATCGTGGACACGCACGTCCACGTGAACGAGCCGGGACGCGCGGAGTGGGAGGGGTTCGACACGGCCACGCGCGCGGCCGCGGCCGGCGGCGTGACCACGATCCTCGACATGCCGCTCAACAGCATCCCCGCCACGACCAGCTGCGCGGCGCTCGACGCCAAGCGTCGGGCCGCGGACGGGCGCTGCTGGGTGGACGTCGGCTTCATCGGCGGCGTCGTGCCCGGGAACCAGGCCGCGCTCGGGCCGCTGCACGACGCCGGCGTCCTCGCGTTCAAGTGCTTCCTCGTGCCGTCGGGCGTGCCCGAGTTCGAGCACGTCACCGAGAGCGACCTGCGTTCGGCCCTGCCGGTCCTCGCGCGGCTCGACGCGCTCCTCATGGTGCACGCGGAGCTGCCGCGGCCGATCGAGGCGGCGCTCGCCGGGCTCGCCGGGCTCGACCCGCACGCGCACGAGACGTGGCGCCGCAGCCGGCCGCCGCAGTCCGAGACGGAGGCCGTGCGCATGCTCGGGCGCCTGGGCCGCGCGTTCGGCACACGCGTGCACGTCGTTCACCTCTCGAGCCGCGAGGGCGTCGGCGCGATTCACGACGAGGTGGGCGCCGGGGCCGATCTCAGCGCGGAGACCTGCCCGCACTACCTCCACTTCGTCTCCGAGAGCGTGCCCGCGGGCGCGACGCAGTTCAAGTGCGCGCCGCCGATCCGGACGCGCGACGACCGCGAGGCGCTCTGGGCGGCCCTGCGAGACGACGTCCTCTGCGCGATCGTGTCCGACCACTCCCCCGCCCCCCCCGAGATCAAGCTGCGCGGTGGCGACTTCTTCGCGGCGTGGGGAGGCATCGCGTCGCTCGAGCTGGGGCTCGCGGCGGCGTGGACCGAGGCGCGCGCGCGCGGTCATGGGCCCGCCGACGTCGCCCGCTGGATGTGCGAGGCCCCGGCGCGCCTCGTCGGGCTCCGCCACCGCAAGGGGCGCATCGCCGAGGGGTTCGACGCGGACTTCTGCGTATGGCGGCCGGACGGCGAGGTGCGCGTCGTTCCGGAGCACCTCCAGCAGCGACACAAGCTCACCCCCTACGCCGGCGAGACGCTCCTCGGCCGCGTCGAGGCGACGTACCTCGCGGGTCGCCTCGTGTACGAGCGCGGCGAGCTGCGCGGCGCGCCGCGGGGCAGGCACCTACTTCGCGACGCAGGAGTGCGATCGTGACGCGCGACGACCGGCCGGACTTCGTCGGCCTGCACGACCTGGCGAGCGAGCGCTTCGGCGGCGCCGTGCTGCTCGCGAACGACGAGTTCTTCGCGCCCAAGGACGCCCTCCTGCACCCGCGGGAGCCGGAGTGGCGCGAGGGCGTCTACACCGAGCGCGGCAAGTGGATGGACGGCTGGGAGACGCGCCGCCGCCGCGAGCCCGGCCACGACTGGTGCCTCGTCAGGCTCGGCGTCCCCGGCCGCGTGCGCGGCCTCGTGGTGGACACCGCGTTCTTCACGGCGAACTTCCCTGCCGCGTGCGCCGTCGAGGCGTGCGACGTGCCGGGCGTGCCGGACCCGGCGGAGCTGGCCGCGCGCGAGGGGGCGTGGCGCCAGCTGCTCCCGCAGTCGCCGCTCGAGGGCAACGCGAAGAACCACTTCGCCGTCGGCGACGCCGAGCGCGCGACGCACCTGCGCCTGCGCATCTTTCCGGACGGCGGGGTGGCGCGCCTCCGCGTGCACGGGGACCCGATGCCGGACTGGGCGCGCCTCGCGCGGCGCGGCGAGGTGGACCTCGCGGCGGCGGAGCACGGCGGCCTCGCCCTGGCCTGCAGCGACATGCACTACGGCAACCCGCAGCACATGCTGCTCCCCGGCCGCTCGACGCACATGGGCGACGGCTGGGAGACGCGCCGCAACCGCGGCGACCGCCGGGAGTGGGCCATCGTCCGCCTCGGCCACCCCGGACGCGCGCGGCGCGTCGAGCTCGACACCGACCACTTCAAGGGCAACGCCCCGGGCGCCTGCGAGATCCACGCGTGCGCCGTGGACGGCGACGAGCGCGAGACGTTCATGCGGCGCAGCGACCTGTGGCGGCCGCTCCTCGCGAACACCGCGCTCCGCCCGCACTCGCGCTTCGTCTGGGAGGACGAGCTCGCGGACGTCGGCGTCGTCACCCACGTGCGCCTCGCCATCTACCCGGACGGTGGCGTCGCACGGCTCCGCGTGTTCGGCGCGCCGGAGATCGGGGGCCGCGCGTGAGCGACCCGCTCGCGGACTTCAACGCGCTCCCGGCGCCCGAGGCGGAGCGTCGCCTCCTCGACTGTTGCGGCTCGGAGCCGTGGGCGCGCGCCGTGCTCGCGCGGCGGCCGTTCGCGAGCGCCGAGGCGCTGCTCGCTGCGGCGGACGCCGAGTGGCGCGCGCTGCCGCCCGAGCAGTGGCTCGCCGCGTTCCGCCACCACCCGCGCATCGGCGAGCGGCAGGCGACCGCGGGGCAGTCCGCCGCCGCCGGCGCCATGTCCGCATCCGAGCAGGGCGGCGTGCAGGTCGCCGGCGCGGACGTGCGGACGCGGCTCGCCCAGGGGAACCGCTTCTACGAGGAGCGCTTCGGCTTCATCTTCATCATTCGCGCGGAGGGACGGTCGGCCGAGGAGATGCTCGACGCCCTCACGGCGCGCCTGGACAACGACCCCGCGGCGGAGCTGCGCGTGGCCGCGGAGCAGCAGCGGCAGATCACGCAGCTCCGCCTCCGACGCCTCCTCGAGCTCCCAACGTGACCTCGCTCTCCACGCACGTCCTCGACACCTCGCTCGGACGCCCCGCCGCGGGCGTCGCGGTTCGCCTGCTCCGCTGCCTCCCGTCGGGCGCCGGCTGGTTCGAGCTCGGCGAGGCCGTGACGGACCCCGACGGCCGCATCCGCGAGTTCCCGCTCGCGGAGCAGCTCTCGGGGGGCGAGCACCGGCTCGTCTTCGACACCCGGGCGTACTTCGACGGCCGCGGCGGGAGCAGCTTCTTCCCGCGCGTCGTCATCGACTTCGAGCTGCGCGGCGGCGAGCACCACCACGTGCCGCTCCTCCTCAGCCCGTTCGGCTTCACCACCTATCGCGGGAGCTGACCGCGTGCCCAACGTCCTCGTCCGCAGCAACTACGGCAAGTCGCAGGTGCGCCTCATGAAGCTCGTGAAGCACGCCGAGCGTCACGAGGTCCGCGAGCTCTCGGTCAGCATCCAGCTCGAGGGCGACTACGGCCCCGCCCACGTGCTGGGCGACAACGCCGCGGTGCTCCCGACGGACACGATGAAGAACACGGTGTACGTGCTCGCGAAGCTGCACGACGTCGACGAGCCCGAGGACTTCGCGCGCCGGCTCGCCGAGCACTTCCTCAAGGCGACCGCGGCGGCGACGCACGCGACCGCCGAGGTCGTGGAGCACGTGTGGGAGCGGCTGCCGGTGGCGGGGTGGCCGCACCCGAGCACGTTCACCCGCGGCGCGGCCGAGAAGCGCGTGGCGACGGCGCGCGCCACGCGCGAGCAGACGCGCGTGGAGTCGGGGTGGCGCGACCTGCTCGTCCTCAAGACGTCCGGCAGCGCCTTCAGCGGCTTCCAGCGCGACCGCTACACGACGCTGAACGAGACGGAGGACCGGCTCCTCGCGACGACCATCACCGCCGCGTGGGTCTACGCGGACGGCGGCGAGCGCACCTACACCTCCGTGCGCGCCCGCGTGCGGCAGGCGCTGCTCGAGGCCTTCGCGGAGCACGAGAGCCGCTCGGTGCAGCACACGCTGTACGCCATGGCGGAGGCGGCGCTGGAGCGCGCGCCGGAGGTGGTCGAGGTGCGCCTGTCGCTGCCGAACAAGCACCACCTGCTCGCCGACCTGTCCCCGTTCGGCTTCCGCAACGACAACGAGATCTTCATCCCGACGGACGAGCCGTACGGGCTGATCGAGGCGGTGGTGCGGCGGGGCTGACCTCGGCCCTCGGCCCTCGGCCTGCGTTCCGCGCTCAGCCGTCAGCGATCGTCCCACCCTTTCGGCGCGCGAGGACGCGCGCGAGGACCGGGTCGCTCAGGTCGGCGTCCGTGAGGCCCGCGCTCGCTCGCACGGCCTCCGCCTCCACGGCGCCCGAGTGCACCGCGCGCGCGAAGTACGCGAGGAGCCCCTGGACGGTCGCCGCGTCGTCGAACTGGGCGCCGACGACGGTCGCCTGTTCCGCCTTGGCCAGGAAGCGCGCGAGCCGCGCGGCCGAGGCGTCGAGCCCGTCGAGGTAGAAAGCGAAGAGCGCCGCGTAGCGCGACGGGAGCTGCGTCGGGTGCAGATCGCACCCCTGGTACCAGCCGTGCGCGAGCGAGTGCCGCACGTCGTCCGCGTGTCGCCGCCACCCGGCGTGCACGGCCGCGCGCGCCTCGCCGGCGTCCGCGCCCTCGGGCGCGAGCGGCAGCTGGGCCGTCGAGCCGTCGACGAGACGCACGCCGGTGCCCGCGAGCGCCATCTGCACGAGGTGCCGCGCGACGTCGCACACCGGGTGGCGCAGATGCTGGTGCGACGCCGGGATGCCGCAGCTCGCCGTGTAGTCGTAGACGCCGAACTGTACGGCGTGCACGCGCCCCGCTCCTGCCGCGACGATCTCGGGCACCGCGACCCGGCCGTCCGGCGCGAGCACCGCCTGCGGCTGCTCGATCATCGGCTCGAGGCGCGCCCACCCCGACGGGAGGCCGAGCCCGCGCTCCAGCCCGTCGAGTCGCCGCGCCGCGAACGCCGTCTGCTCCGGGAGCGACACCTTGGCCACGCAGACGACGAGCGCCGGCGGCAGCGTCCCGGATGCCTCCGCCTCGCGCGCGACGGCCGTCAGCAGCGCGTCGAGGGTTCGCGCGCTCCGCTCGCGCGTCTCGGGGCCGAGCGGCTTGAGGCGCACGCCGAGCGATGGTGCCGCGGGGTCCCCCGCGAGGCGTACGAGCTGTGCGCCCACCCGCGCGGCGACTGCGTCCTCCTCGACGTCCGGATGCACGCCGTACCCGTCCTCGAAGTCGACGCGCAGCTCCTCGACGGGGAGGCGGCCGAGCTTGGCGATCACCCGCCCGCGCACGGCGGCGGCGAGGCCCGCGTCCGCGATCCCCATCGCGGCACCGAACGACGCGTCGTCGGGCGCGTGCGCGGCGAGCTGGGCGAGCGCGGCGGCGCCGGCGCGCGCGGGCGTCTCCGCGTCGAACCGGTCGGCGCCGACGTAGAGCGCCTGCGATGCCTCCGTCATCCGTTGTAGATCTTCCCGCTCTGCTGCCGGTAGAGCTCGAGCACGGCGCGCGCCTCGTCGCGCAGCACGGCGCGCGCGATGGAGACGCCGCGCGCCTCGAGGTAGGCGTACGACTCCGGGAAGACGGGCCCCTCCTCGAAGTTCAGGCGGCCGGCGTCCTCGCGCGCCGCGCCGTACACGACGCGCTTCACCCCGCTCCAGAGGGTGGCGCCGAGGCACATGGCGCACGGCTCGCAGGAGGTGTGGAGCTCGTGCCGCGGCAGGCCGGGCGCGCTCAGCGAGAACGTCCCGGCGCGCGCCTGCGCCATCATGAAGGCCACCATCTCGCCGTGGAGCGTGCAGTTGTTGTGGCGCACCACGCCATTCACGCCGGCGCCCACGACGCGGCCCGACTCCGACTCGTACACCACCGCGCCGAAGGGCCCGCCGGTGCCGCGCACGACGTTCTCGCGCGAGAGCAGGATGGCCAGGCGCATGCGCGCCTCGTCCCCCACGTAGGGGCGCTCCCAGTCCACGACCTCGCGCAGCCACTCCGGGCAGTCGACGCGGACGGACGTGACGGGTGGGGACATGCGGCAGGCGCTCGGCGGGGATGGGGTCGCGGTAGTCTGCCCCGCCGCGCGAGATGGCGGAAGGGACAATATGGGACCTTCGACCGGCGCGCGGCCGGTGGCCCGACGCTTGCCTTTCCAGGCCTGCGATCGCTGGGCGGCCTCCCTCGCTGACGCGCTGCGGCGCTGCCCACTCTGACGTAAACGTTCGCCACGTGGGGCCGTCGCCATGAAGTCGCCGGTGCTGCTTCTCGCCGTTCTCGCCGTCGTGCCGTTCTCCGACCGCGCCGCGCACGCCCAGCAAGTCATCGCCCCTCCGAACGCCGACGTCTTCGCGCCCGGCACGCGGCTGCGCATCAGCGCACCGTCGCTTCAGCGCGACAGAGTTGTGGGAACCGTGGTCCAGCGCATCGCCGACACCCTCGTGGTGGACACGGTGGACGCGAGCCGGGTGAACCGGATGTTCTTTCCCTCGACAGTGCCGGTGGAGGAGTACCGCCGCGTGTCGCTTCCGGTCACTTTGATCGACACGCTGCAGGTGAGCATGGGCCGGAGCCGGGCGCACGGCATGCTGCGCCTCGCCACGAAGGCCGCCGTCCTCGGCGGGCTCGCCCTCGGGGTCAACTACATGTCCGGCACGAATCGCGTGAACATGCGCAACTTCGCGTCGGGCTTCCGCACCGGGGCCATCGCCGCGGCCGTCGTCGCCGGCCCCATCGGCTTCCGCCGCGGGCAGGAGCGGTGGGCGACGGTCTTCGGCGTCGACAAGAGCCGCCCGAAGGAGCCGCTCCCCGCCCGCGACCCGCGCATCGTCGCCGAGGACGCGCGACCGTAGCGGTCCCCGAGGGCGCCCTGCCCGAGCCCGCCCCGCGGCCGAGCCGCCGGGCGGGCTCTTCGTTCACGCCCCACCGGGCGCGGCACCGCACGGTGCACGGAACCTGCACGCGGTCGCGCGCCCCTCCGAACAGGAGCCCAACATGCGCACCTGGCGCACGGCGGTGCCCGCCGCCTTCGCGCTCGGCCTCGGCGTCGCCGCCGGCCAGGCGCTGCTCGATCGAGCCGGCCCCGCGTCCGCGCACGCGCAGGGCGCCCCGCAGACGCGCCTGGCCGAGGAGCCTGTCGCGCGCGTGGCGCGGCTCGCGACGCCCACGGTCGTGAGCGTCAGCCAGCCCGGCGGCTCCGGCTCCGGCGTCATCGTGCGGCCGGACGGCGTCGTACTCACCAACGCCCACGTCGTGGGCCGCCAGAACGCCGTGCGCGTCGGCCTCGCGGACGGTCGCACCCTCGAGGGCACCGTCCTCGGCCGCGACCCGACGGTGGACATCGCCATCGTGCGCATCGCGGGCGCCGGCGGCAGCCTCCCCGTCGCTCCCACCGGCGACTCGGACGACCTGGTGGTCGGCCAGTCGGCGGTCGCGATCGGCAACCCGCTCGGTCTCGCGCGCACGGTCACGGCCGGCGTGGTCTCGGCCGTGAATCGCCAGCTGCCGGGCACCGGGCTCGAGGGGCTCATCCAGACCGACGCCGCGATCAG
>JBJMNJ010000438.1:0-37422 GCA_045804325.1 Gemmatimonadaceae bacterium | reverse complement strand
GCTTCAGCGCCACGACCATCTGCTCCGGCCGCTGCCCGAGGTCGCGGAACTCGGCGGCCAGCGAGCGGACCACCCGCTCCAGCTCCCCCGCCAGTGGGCTCCGGAACCACGGGTCGAACTCCAGTACCCGACGTCGCAATGCGCCGAGGCGCGAGAGCGGCGAGAGCGCCGAGAGGTCGAACGGCTGCGCGCGCGGTGGCGCGCTGGGACTGAGAGTCTGCACGGACTGCAATGGTAGGCGCGAAAGCACACCGGGCCATTGGACTTCGGGCCATGCCCGGAGTCCCCGCACGGCGCGTCACCCGCACGGCGCGTCATGCGTATCCTTGGTCCACTGTCCGACTCCATCGCACGGCGGCCAACGTCCCCGCGTAAATCACTGGGGGCGGCACGATGAGCGATGGACAGGCCGCGAGATCGGCGGGTGCTCGGTCGGAATCGACGGATGCCCGGCCGGAATCGACGAAGACTCGGTCGCAGGAGCACCTGGGCGCCTGGGAGGCCACGCCGTGGGCGCGTGGGCTCTCTTGGCTGCCGCTGGCGCTCGTGGTGCTCTCGCTCACCGGACTGGCGATCGCGCCCTTCGCCCTCCAGCGGTACACGCGCGGGCTGCGACAGGAGGTGCGGCGCACGTCCGATCCCGCCCGGCTGATCCTCGGCGAGCTTCGCCTGGGATTGGCGCGCGAGACCGCGCTCGCGCAGCAGTACTGGCTCGACCGCGAGTCACGCGTCTGGCTCGGGTACCACCGCGCCGCCGCTCGCGACGACTCGCTGCTCGCCCAGCTCGAGTTCACGCTCCAGACCGCGGGGCCGCCGACGCAGGCGGCGCTGCGCGGCATGCGGGCGACCATCGGCGAGTGGAGGCAGGGCAATGCCATGGGCGAGTCCACCGACACGTCGGCGCCCACGGCGCCGCCGCCGTCCGAGCAGCCCTCCCGCCGCCGCGTCCGCGGGTACGAGGACCTCCTCTCGGCCACGATGCACCTCGAGACCGCCGCGATGCTCGCGATGCAGGATCGGCGCGCGCGCGTCGAGCGCGCCGAGCGGCTCGAGTTCGCGACCGCCATGATGTTCGTGCTCGTCGGGTGCGCGGCGTGCGCCGGCGTCGCCGCCCTGACGCTGCGCGGCGGCCACCTGCGCGACGCCCTGCGGCGCCGGGCGGAGGAGGAGGCGTCGCTGCGGCACCTCGCGAGCCGACTCAGCGGCGCCCTCACGATGGACGAGGTCGCGGAGCGCACCGTCAACGCCGCGCTCGTCTCCGGCCGCATCGCCGGCGCCTATCTCGCGCGCTCGAATGGCGGGGACCTGGTGGTGCTCGCCGGCGCGGGCACGTGCGAGGCGACCACGGGCTCGCACGTCGTGCTGCCCGAGTGGCTGCTGGACCGCGCCAATCACGACGAGTCCCGCACCTTCATGACGCAGGTGCGCGCTTCGAGCGGCTCCGGCGCCAAGGTCGACCGGCGCCGCGGGGGGGCGAGCCTCGTCGTACCGCTGCGGCACGACGGCACGGTCATCGGCACCCTCTACCTGGTCTCCGTCGGCGGCCGCCGCCGCATCGGCGAGTCCTCGGCGCGATTCGGCCGCATGCTCGGCGACATCGCCGCCGTCGCGCTCCACCGGGCGGAGGCGCTGGACAACGAGCGGCGCGCGCGCGCCGAGGCCGAGGCCGCGGTGCGGACGCGCGACACGGTCGTGTCGATCGTGTCGCACGACCTTCGCGACCCGCTGACGGCGATCATCGGGAGCGCGGACCTCCTGCTCGAGCTGAAGCCCGACGCGTGGCCGCCCGAGGGGCGGGTGCAGCTCGCGACGCTCCGGCGCGCCGCGGAGGCGATGAACCGGCTCATCCGCGACCTGCTCGACGTCTCGCGCCTCGCGGCCGGGCCGCTGCCCGTCCGACGCTTGCAGGTGCAGCTCGGCGAGGTCGTCGAGGAGGTCGTGGGCATGTTCGACGTGGTCGCGCGCAAGCGTCGGCTGACGCTCCGCTACGAGCTGCCTGCGACGGTCTCCGACGTGTCGGGCGATCGCGACCGCCTCGCGCAGGCGCTCGGGAACCTCGTCGGCAACGCCATCAACTTCACGCCCGTGGGCGGGCAGATCGTCGTCCGCCTCGAGGAGATCGCCGGCGACGTGCGGGTGCACGTGAGCGACGGCGGCCCGGGCATTCCGGAGGACCAGCTCCCGTATCTCTTCGAGCCGTTCTGGAAGGCGTCGCGGGAAGACTCGCGCGGGCTCGGCCTCGGGCTGGCGATCGTCAAGGCCATCGTCGAGGCGCACGGCGGAAGGATCGGCGTGGAGAGCTCGCCCGGACACGGCGCGACCTTCTCGATCGTGCTCCCCGCCGGCCGCGCGGAGCGGGCGGTGCGGGGAAACGGGCGCGCGTCGACGAACGGCGACGGCCGGGTGCCGTCGAACGGCGACGGCCTCGTACGCCGCTTCGGATCCCGGTGGCCGGGCAGGAACGGCCCGATGGGTGGGCCGCGCGAGGCTCCGGACCCGCCGGACGGACCGGGGTAGCCGCCCGCGCCTTGGCCGATGGTCCTACAGACCGCGCGCGCCATTGGCGGTACCGTGGCCGTGCACGTCGGATCCGGCGTCACGCAGGCGCTCGGACACCCGAGCGGCCGTTGCTCTCCGCCAGCGAGCGTCACCGGCGGCGTGATCGTAGGCGGGAGCCTCGGCTGTGGGACATCTGCTCACGGGCGGCGCATGTCCGGACTGCACGGGCTCCGGATCGACCGCGAGGCTGATCGGCGCGGGCCGCCCCGGACCCGGTCGCCGCCCCGCCGTTCCGGGGCTCGGACGCCCCGCTCCGACGGTCCGTCCCCTCCATGCCAGCCCGTTCGCATCCGCGGCGGCGCTCGCCCCGCACCTCGGGCGCGCCGCCGTGCGACGTTAGGCGGAGGGAGACTCGTTAGGCAGCCCCCTAGGTCCAACATCCCAAAGTCCAATCGTTTCCCCGACGGGCGGCCCCCTACACTCCCCGACGTAGTCCAACGTGCCCCGACTCGGGGCGCGCGATGCACAGTCGGGGGGTACCGTGAGCACGAGACGCACACGTTCGTCGGCGGCACGCGACACGCGCGGCCGCGCACTCGGCGCCTTGGCGCGCCTCTCCCTGCGGATCGGCCTGGCGGTCGGCCTCGTCGCGGCGGCAGCCGCGTGTGGGGCCGGACACGTGCCCGGCGACTGGAATCCGCCGATCGCGGTCCGCAGCGCGCCGGCGCCCGAGCTCGACAGCGCCACCGCGCGGGCCGCGGCCCGCACGCAGCGCGGCGAGGCGCCGCGGTTCGTCGCCGCGGACTGCCCGCCGAGCTGGCAGCGCGCGCCGCTCGACAGCTCGATCGAGGTGCGGTGCGGCCGGGTGACCGTTCCGCAGACCCGGCAGTCCGCGTCCGCGGCCCGGCGGCTGTCGGCCGTCGTCCTGCCGGTGATGATCTTCAACACCGACGAGGGCCGCGACGCCACGCCGATCGTCCTGCTGGCCGGCGGCCCGGGCGAGTCCGCGGTCAGCGTCGCGCAGACGGTCCTCCTGAACACCCCGCTCGGCCGGCTCGCCGTGCGCACGCGCCCGATCATCGCCGTCGACCGGCGCGGCTACGGCGCGTTCCAGGACCGCGCGACGCCCGACCTCGGCTTCATCTCGAACGCGGCGCAGGGCGGCGACGTCGGGTCCTTCCGGCCCTTCGACGGCGGCGCGGCCGACGCGGCGGCCAAGCTCCGGCGCGAGGGCATCGATCCGAAATTCTTCGGCACCTCGGACGCCGTCGACGACCTGCGCGACGTGCTGAAGTCGCTCGGCGTCCAGCGCGCGATCCTGCTCGGCCTGTCGTACGGCACGCGGGACGCGCTCCAGTTCATGCGGCGGTATCCGGAGATGGTGGAGGCCGCGGTGCTCGACGGCGTGGCCCCGCCGCAGGCCGACTCGCTCCTCAACCCGCGCTACGTCGCCTCGGCCCGCCAGCGCGTCGCGCTGCGCGTCGCCGCGTCGTGCCTGAGCGACGCGGTCTGCGGGGCCGAGAACCCGGACCTCGCCAAGGTCGTGGAGCAGCTGACGCGGCCGGACGCGCCGCCGCTCGTCGTGACCGCCATGGGCGGACTGTCGCGCCCGCGCACCGTCGCCGTCCCGCCGCGCGCGATGCTCGCGACGCTCGGCGCGGCGGCCGGCATCGAGGGCGTCGGCGCGGCGCTGCCGCGGCTGCTCCGCGCGATGTCGCGCGGCGACACGCTGCGCGACTCGCTCGCGTCGGTGCTCGTGATCGCCGCCGCCGACACGGCCGCGATCGAGCGGCGCCTCGTCGTCGCGCCGCTCGTGTACTTCGCGGTGCTCTGCGCCGACGGCCCGCTCGGCCCGCCGGTGCGGCGGGGCCGCGCCGTCTGCGACGCGATGGGCGTCCCGTTCGCGGGCGCCGAGCTGACGGCGCCCGTCTACAGCGACGTGCCGACGCTGCTGCTCTCCTCGGGCAACGACTCGCAGACGCCGCCGGAGCTCGCCACCGAGGTCGCGCGAACGCTGACGCGGAGCTTCCACGTGCACTTCCGCGACGTCGGGCACCTCGCGTTCATGCAGCCGCTGAGCGCCGTCTGCGTCGCGGCGGTCGCGACGTCCTTCCTGGCGGATCCCACGCACGGGCCCGCCCGCGCGCCCGCCGACGCGTGCGCGACGATCGCCCCCGCGCCCGTGGCGGCGGCGCTGCCGGCCACCGCCGAGCCGAAGGCGGCGCGTCCGTCCGCGAGCCTCCCGGACAGTCGCCCGTGACGCTCGCCGGTCGGGGGCTCCGCGCCTTCGCGCTGTGCCTCGCGTGCGCGCCGGCCGCTCGCGGTCCGGCGCCCGCGCACGTCGAGGGGACGGCGACGTACCGCGAGCACCTCGCGCTGCCGCCGGGCGCCGTGCTCGAGGCGACGCTCGAGGACGTCTCGAAGCCCGACGCGTGGGGCGCCGTGGTGGGCAGCGCGCGCGTCGCGCGGCCGGGCGCTCCGCCCATCCGCTTCGCGATCCCGTACGACCCGTCGCTCATCGACGTCAAGCACCAGTACGCGGTGCGGGCCCGCATCCTCGTCCGCGGCCGGCTGGTCTTCGTCACCGACGGGAGCTACCCCGTGCTGACCGGCGGCCGCGGGAACGAGGTGGACCTGCTGCTGCGCCGCGCGGGCGGGCCGGCGCTCATTCGCAGCAGGATGGCCGAGTCGGACGCGGCGGAGCCGAGCGGCACGCGCCGCGCCTCGGCCGGAGCCGCCGGCTGACGCTCGCCCCGCGCGGCACCGCACGGCCGCGCCCCGTGCTCGCGGGCCGCCGCACGCCTCAGCGGCAGAAGCCCGGCAGCGTCAGCACGAACACGGCCCCCGCGCCCACGCCGCCCTCGGCGCGCAGGTCCCCGCGCATGCCGCGCGCGAGCTCGCGGCTGATCGTCAGGCCGAGGCCCGTGCCCTTCTGCCCGGTCGCCCCGCCGCCGTCGACCTGGACGTAGGGCTCGAAGATCATCGTGAGCTTGTCGGTCGGGATGCCGATGCCGGAGTCGCGCACCGTCAGCCGCGCGCGGTCCTCACCGTCCATGTGCGCCTCGAGGGCGATGCGGCCGCCGGGCGGGGTGAACTTCACCGCGTTCGACAGGAGGTTGACGAGGATCTGCGCCGCCTTCTCGCGGTCGGCGCGCAGCACGAGCTCGCGGTCGCAGCCCGCGCTGGAGTAGTGCAGCGACTTCGCCCGGAGCTGCGGCGCGACGAGCGACTCCACGGCCAGCAGCAGCTCGGGCAGCGGCACGTCCTCGACCCAGTACCGGACGCGGCCCGACTTGAGCTTGGCGTGCGCGAGCACGGAGTCGATGAGGCTCACGAGGTGCCGCTCGCTGCGCTGCACCGCCCGCGCGTACTCCTTGTGCTGCGGGCTGGTCGCGTTCGGCACGTCGTCGATGAGGAGCTGCGCGTACCCCGCGATGGCGTTGAGCGGCGTCCGGATCTCGTGGCTCATCATGGCGAGGAACCCGGCGTTCACCCGGGACGCGCGCTCGGCGTCCGCGCGCGCGCGCTGCGCGGCGGCGTAGAGGAGCGCGTTGTCCATCGCCAGCGCCGCCCACCCCGCGATGCCGGCCACGAGCCGCTCGTCGCGCACGGTGAACGCGCCGGGCGCCGGGTGGCCGAGGATGAGCCGCCCGTGCACGGTGCCCGTGTGCGAGCGGACCGGCAGGGAGATGGAGCTCACGATCGGCGACGCGATGGTCTGCCGCTCGAGCATGCGGGACACCGCCGCGAGGAGCTCGTCGCGGGCGCCCTCCCGGGCCGTACCGGGCACGTCGCCGAGCAGCGCGAGCGCGTCCGGGAGCTCGATCGCGGCGTCGTCCGGGCGAACCGCCCCGGAGACCGCGACGTGCGCACGCGGCGCCGTGCCGTCGTGGATCGTCGTGTAGACGAACACGCCGAGGCGCGCGCGCGTGAGCGCCGTGGCCTCGTCGGTGATCGTCTGCACGACGTGCGCGAGCTCGAGGTCGGCGGCCACGCTGCTGCCGATGCGGTGCAGGGTCTCGACGAGCTGCATCTCCTCGCGCAGCGCCTCCTCGGCGCGCTTCCGCGCGGTGATGTCGAGGACGGTGCCCACGATGCGGACGGCGCGGCGCTGGCCGTCGCGCGCGGTGAAGAAGACGCGCCCGCGCGCGTCCACCCAGCGCACGGCGCCGCCGGGCGGGACGACGCGGTACTCCGCGAGGTAGTGGCCCTCGCCGACCGGGTCCATGGCCTCGGCGCGCGCCCGCGCGGCGGGCTCGCGGTCGTCGAGGTGGATGCGCGAGAGGTAGTCGTCGTAGTTCGGGTGGTCGCCGGGCGCGAAGCCGAAGATGGCCGCCAGGCGGTCCGTGCCGACGAACTGCCGCGTCTCGGCGTCCAGGTCGTACATCCCGACGCCGGCCGACTCCGCCGCCAGGCGCTGCCGCTCGGCGGAGGCGCGCAGCTCGGCCTCGGCGCGGCGCGTCTCGCGATGCGCGGCGGCGAGGGCCACCGAGTGGCGCAGGCTGCTCGCGAGGCGCTCGGGGTCGAGCCCGTCCTTCGCGATGTAGTCCGTCGCCCCCGCCATGAGGAGGTCGGTCGTCAGCGGGTCGTCGGCCCGGTCCGTGAGCATCAGGACCGGCACGTCGAGGCCGGCGGCGCGAATGCCGTGCAGCAGCGTCAGGCCGTCGACGCGCGGGATGCGGTGGTCGAGCAGGATGCAGTCGTAGCCGCCGCGCCGGATCTCGTCGAGCGCCGAGACCGCGTCCGTCGCGCCGTCGATCGCGCCGGCCACGCCGCCCCGCGCCAGGGCCTGCCGCACGTTCGCGAGGTCGGCCGCGTCGCCGTCGACGACGAGGAGGCGGTACGGGCCCGACGCGCCAGCTCCGAGCGCGTGCTCGGTCATGGCATCTCGACCAGCGCCCAGTACTTGTCGAGGGCGGAGACGAGCTCGCAGAGCGACTCGAAGGCGATGGGCTTCAGCAGGTAGCCGGCGACGTTGAGCCGGTAGGCCTCGATGCGGTCCCGATCCTGGGTCGACCCGGTGAGCACCACGACGGGCGTCGAGGCGAGGCGCCGGTCCTTGCGCAGGGCGCGGATGAACTCGATGCCGTTCATGCGCGGCAGGCTCAGGTCGAGGAGGACCATGCGGCGCTCGGCGGGGATGGCGTTGTCGCGCAGCTTGCTGAGCGCCTCGAGGCCGTTGGCGGCCACGAACAGCTGGTTCTCGATGTGGTTCTGCTGGAAGGCGCGCCTCACCTTGATCGTGTCGATCTCGTTGTCCTCGACGAGGAGGACGTTGACCGGCCGGTGCCTGGGGTTGGCGGCGGCGGTCATGCGCGCCCCGCGCGGCCCTTCGCCCACGTGAAGCGGAAGGTGGCGCCGTGGCCCGGGGTCGACTCCACCCACGCGCGGCCGCCGCGCGCCTCGACGATCTTCTTCACCACCGCCAGCCCGACGCCCGTCGCCGTGGCCGGCTCGACCGGCTCCGGCGCCTGGAAGATGCGCCAGATGCTGTCGTGGAGCTCGGGCGGGATGCCGGGGCCGTTGTCGCTGACGGAGAACTCGATCTCGCCGTCCGCGTCGCGCGCCCCGATGGTGATGCGCGGCGCGTCCGCCCGCCCGTGCTCGATCGCGTTCGACAGCAGGTTCAGCATCACCTGCAGGAGCGGGCCCCGCTCCGTCGTGATCGTCGGCAGCGCTCCGGCGATCTCGACGTGCACCTCGGGCGGCGGCGCCAGGAGCTCGACGGCCTCGCGGACGACCTGGCTCGTGTCCACGACGGCGCACTCCCCCCGCACGCCGGCGGTCCGCGAGTACGCGCGGATGCCGTCGACCACCGCCGTCATGCGGCGCACGCGCTCGTGCAGGAGGCGCAGGTGCCGGCGCGCCCCGTCGGTGACCGCGTCGCCGAGGTCCTCCTCCAGCCACTGCGCGAGGTTCGCGATGCCGCGGAGCGGCGCCCTCAGGTCGTGCGCGGCGATGTGCGCGAGCTGCTCGATCTCGCGATTGCTCCGCTGGACCGACGCCGCGAGGCGCGCGAGCTCCTCCGCCTTCGCCTCCTCCATCAGCCGCCGCTCCGTGACGTCGGCGCAGACGCCGACGAGCCGCAGCGGCCGCCCGTCCTGGGCGTAGGCGAACCGCCCGTGCGCGTCGATCCAGCGCACCCCGCCGTCGGGCCGCACGACGCGGTGCAGCGAGTGGTACGCCTCGGCGCGCCGCCCGAGCGCGTCCTCGAGCGCGTCGCGCGCCGCGTCGCGGTCGTCGCGATGCACGAGCGCATGGTAGGCGTCGAAGGTGTCCCAGAGCGTTCCGTCGGGCACGCCGAGCATGCGCTCCACCTCCGGCGACCACGACACCTTGTCGCGCTCGAAGTCCCACTCCCAGGTCCCCATGTGTCCGGCGCCGAGGGCGGCGCGGACGCGCTCCTCGCCCGGCCCCGTCTCGTGCTCGCGCGTGACGTCCACCGTCGCTCCGCGCGCGAAGGCCGCCGCGCCGGCGGCGTCGGGCGCGACGCGCACGAGGTCCTTGAGCCACAGCATGCGTCCGCCGGCCGTTCGCGCGCGGTAGACGAGCTCGCGGTCGCGCACCTCGCGCGTCGCCGCGGCGCGGAAGGCGACCCACCGGACGCAATCGTCGGGGTGCACGAGGACGTCCTGCCAGAACGTCGGCTCGTCGTACCAGCGCCGCAGCGGGTAGCCGAACAGGTGCTCGGCGCGATCGCTCACGAACGTGAAGCGGGACGTCCGCGCGTCGAGCTCCCAGATGACGGCGTCGAGCCCCTGCACGAGCTCGAGGCACTGCCCGCTGCTCGCGTCCGTCGCGCGCGGCGCCGCGGCCGCCCGGCCGTCGACGGGCAGCCGCACGCCCGCGTCAGTGCTGTCCGAGCGAATGGGCTGCATGCGCACCTCGGCGTCGCCGGTCCTCGATGCGTGAACATCGATGGAGCGGGTGCGCGGGCCTATGGGACTTTCGCCCGATGAGCGCGCGCGCTCTCGCGCCGCGGAGCGGCGGCGGCCCTCGACGTGGCGGCGTCCGGCGGTATCGTTATCGCGCCAACCCCCGACCCCCAACCGCACCCGAGGCCCCATGGACCGTGCACCTGCGGAGCGGCACCTCGTCTGGGTGACGCGCACCTACGCGCTGAACCCCGCGACGATCCAGACGGTCTTCCACGGCCACCACGGCGAGATCGAGGTCCACGTCGCCGGGAGCACGTTCCGGTTCGCCGAGTCGGACCTGACGGACGAGGGGCGCGCGCTGCTGCTGCCGCCGGGGTGGGGGCGCGGGACGCAGGCTGACGAAGCCGGCGTCAGGCGCTGAACTCGAGCTCCACTCGCACGCGGTCGCCGTCGCCCTTCCCGCCGCGCACCGCCTTCGGCACGGCGAGCAGCGTGCGCCCGCTCTTCTCGCGCCACACGCTCGTCTTCCAGCGGCGGCCGTCCACCGTGGCGACGACGGGGATGCGCCCCCACGCCAGCGCGGCCGAAGGGGGCGCGTGCCGCTCGGGCACCGTCGCGAACGTCCAGCCGCCCTGGCCGGGGTAGCGCCAGAGCTTCGCGTCGAAGCGGGTGATGACGGGAGGCATGGAGGGCGGAGTGCGGTCGCGCCCAATCTCGCACGGCGGCGGGCGGCGAGGCTACATCGCGCCTGGCCGGCCCGCCCGAGCGGCAGAGCCCGCTCCATTCGTGACGCCACGGTGCAGCCTGTGACGCAGGTCACCAAAATCCGGAACGTGGGGCCCGCCAGGGTGTCCCTCTATCGGTAGCGCGGCGCAGGGCGCGTCGCGCGGACATACCCGGGAGGGGCGCATGTACCGAACCCGACAGCTGACTGCAGCGCTGGCGCTCGCCGGCCTCGCCGGTCTCGCCAGCCCCGCCGTGGCGGCGGCCGGGAAGGCGAGGCTCGGCGGCTCGCCCGCGTCGATGCAGCACCAGCACGAGATCGCCGTCCGCCAGGACTACACGTTCTCGAAGACGCCGGACGAGGTCCGCGAGCTCGCCGACGAGGGCCGGCTCGAGCGCGTGACGGGCGGCGCCGACTACGTGCTCGCGAACGTCTCGTTCCCGTTCGCGCGGCCCGAGGTCCGGGTGTTCGTCGAGCGGCTGGCCGCGCAGTACCGCGAGGCCCTCGGCGAGCGGCTCGTCGTCACGAGCCTCACGCGGCCGAGCGCGCTCCAGCCGCGGAACGCGCACGCGCTCTCGGTGCACCCCGCGGGGATGGCCGTGGACTTCCGCGTGCCCGCCGACGCCGCGGCGCGCCGCTGGCTCGAGGAGGCGCTGCTGTCCCTCGAGGCGAGTGGCGTCGTCGACGTGACGCGCGAGCACACCCCGCCGCACTACCACGTGGCGGTGTTCCCGGCGGCGTACCGCGCGCACGTGGAGCGCCTGAGCGGCGAGTCGTTCGCCGCGCTCGCGGCGCGCAAGGCGCCGAGCGCGGAGGTCGCGGCGCCCGCTGCGCTCACCGCGCCGGTCGCCGCGCCGGCCCCGACGGTCGCGGCGGCGGCGACGCCCGCGGACGCCGCGCCCGGCGCGGGTCCGGCCGTCCTGTCGGTGGTCGCGCTCGCGTTAGGCGCGGGCCTCGCCGGGCGGCGGCTGCGCCGCGGCGCACCCGCGGAGCCCGAGGCGGCAGCCGGCGTCAGCCGGCTGCCGCCGGCGGCGCGCCGCCCGTCGCGCGCGATCTTCCGGCGATGCATCACGTCGACCCCGCACTCCTCACCGTCGCGTGGGCCGCCGCGGCCGGCCTGCTCGCGCAGGTGCTCGGCCACCGGTGGCGCATGCCGGCGATCGTGCCCCTGCTCGTGCTCGGCGTGGCGCTCGGGCCGTCGGGGCTCGGCCTCGTGCGGCCCGAGACGCTCGGCGGCGGCCTCTCGGTCATCGTGAAGCTCTGCGTCGCCGTGATCCTCTTCGACGGCGCGCTGAACCTCCGCCTCGCCGACCTGAGCCGCGCGATGCGCGAGGTGCGGAGCCTCATCACGACGGGCGTGCTCGTGACGTGGCTCGGCGCGACGCTCGTCGCGTGGGGCATCGCACGCCTCAGCCTGCCCGTCGCCATCGTCTTCGGCGCGCTCGTCACCGTCACCGGGCCCACGGTGGTGCAGCCGCTGCTCCGCCGCGTGCCGCTGCCGCGCAAGGTGAAGACGGTGCTCGAGGGCGAGGCGATCCTCATCGACCCCGTCGGGGCGGTGCTCGCGGTCGCCGTCGTGGACGTGATCCTCGGCGTCACCGGCGTGCGCCACATCGGCGTGTTCGGCGGCGCGTGGGCGTACGTGGGCCGCCTGCTCGTCGGCTTCGTCATCGGCGCCGCCGGCGGCGTGGGGCTCTCGCGCCTGCTCAAGGTCCGCGGCCTCGTGCCCGGGGAGCTCGTGAACCTCGTGGCGCTCGCCGCGGTGTGGGGCGTGTTCGCCGCGGCGGAGTGGGCGCAGGCGGAGGCGGGGATCACCGCCGCGGTGGCGATGGGGCTCGCGATGCAGCGCGGCGCGGTGCCCGAGGAGCAGCGGCTGCGCCGCTTCAAGGAGCAGCTCACGGTGCTCGGCATCAGCCTCCTGTTCGTGCTCCTCGCCGCGAACCTCCCGCTCGGCGTGGTGCGCGCGGAGGGGTGGCGCGGGCTCGCCACCGTGCTGGCGCTCATGCTCGTCGTGCGCCCGCTCAGCGTCTGGGTCTCGTTGCGACGGAGCGAGATGCCCCTGCAGGAGAAGGCGTTCATCGCGTGGATCTCCCCGCGCGGCATCGTGGCGGCCTCGGTGGCCTCGCTGTTCGCGCTCACGCTCACCGAGGCGGGCTTCGCCGAAGGGCAGCGGCTGCTCGCCATCGCGTTCCTCACCATCGCGATGACGGTGACGGTGCAGGGGCTCACCGCCGGCCCGGTGTCGCGGCTGCTCGGGCTCGAGAGCCTCGCCGGGCGCACCGCGATCGTCGTGGGCGCGGGCCCGCTCGGCCTCGGCGTCGCGGCGGAGCTCCGGCGGCGCGACCGGCCCGTGGTGCTCGTGGACCGCAACGCCGCGCTGGTGGAGGGGGCGCGCGCGCTCGGCTTCGAGGCGCGCGAGGGGAACGCGCTCGACGAGGGCGTGCTCGCGGACGCGGGCGCCGACGAGGCGGAGACGGTGGTCGCCGTGACGACGAACTCGGAGGTCAACGCGCTCGCCGCGCACCTCGCGCACGACGCGTTCGGCGTGGCGCGCGCGTACCCGGCGCTCGGGAGCCCGAGCCGCGGGGCGGGCCCGGCGCTGCTCGAGCGCGTCGGCGGCCGCCTCGCCTTCGGCCGGCCGGTCGACGTGCGCGCGCTGGAGATCGCGCTCGGCCAGGGCGAGGCGCGCTTCCTCCCCTACCGGGTTCCCGCGAGCGCCGGCGGCGCGCGGACGCACGGCGCGCGCGACCTGCCCGAGCAGATCGTGCCGGTGGCGCGCGCACGCGGCGGCAGCCTCGAGGTCGTGACGCCGCAGCTCACGTGGCAGGGGGGCGACGAGCTGGTGCTCCTCACCCTCCTCGGCGAGGACGAGACCTACGCCGTGCTGGACGCCGCGCACGCGGCACACGTGCCGCAGCTTCGGGAATGACGTCCCCCACCCTCACGAGGACGCCGCCAGGCGTGGCCGGGCGTCGTGCCGAAGGTCCAGCCACTTCGCCACCGGCCCCACGAGGAACAGCGCGACGAGCGGCGGCGCGGCGTTGAACGCGACCGGGAGCGGCGCCCCCTGGTCGGACGCGACGCGGATGAGCGCCTCCACGGCCGCGATCGTCACGGCCACCGCGACCTGGCGTCCACGTCCGCGCACGACCGTGCGCGGGTCCGTGATCATGAAGAACACGAAGAGCTGGTACATCGGCCCGGTGATCGGCGCGAGCTCGGGCGCCGCCGGCTGGCCGAGCAGGACGGCGCGCAGCACCGTGAACAGGGCGAAGCTCGCGACGTAGGCGAGCGTGATGTGCAGCACCCGCACGCGCGACGCGATGGCGAGACCGAAGATCCAGATCACCAGGTTGGTGACGAGGTCGTTGCCCCACTGGTGGCTCAGCACCGACACGCGGCTCGGCGCCGCCAGCAGCAGGGCGACGATGGCGAAGTTCGTCGGGTTCCAGAGGTGCTGCTCGCGGTAGCGCAGCACGTACTTCGACGAGATCGCGAGCACGGCGCCCGCCGCGACCGGCCACAGCGTGCCCCCCTGCGGCTTCTCGAGCAGCGTGAGGCTCAGGCCGCTGATGTAGGCGCTCTGGAGGTTCACGACGCGCCCGCGGTCGAACCACGAGAGCAGCACCTCCACCAGCATGCACGTGCCCAGCGCGATCGCGAGCCGCTCGTAGCCGCCCACGAGGTGGTAGCGGAGCTGCGCCACCACGAGCACCAGCGTGATGAGCCCGGCGATGAGGTAGCGCGGGTCCACGCGCCGCCCGGCGTCCCGAGCGCTTGCGAGCGCGGGGGACGCGCTCCCCGCGGGGCGCGCGGCGTTCGTCATCGGCGCGGCTCCACGACCGTCACCACGCTGTCGGCGTCGAGGCGGCCGAGCGTCTGCGTCTCGCCGGACGGCCAGCGGATCGTGACGCGGTCCACCCACTCGCGGCGCCCGAGCCCGAAGTGCGGGCGCCGGTCGTTCTGGCTCGCGAAGCCCATCCCGCCGTCCACCACGCGCCGCTGCACCATCCCCGACGCCTCCACCGTCACCTCGGCACCGATCGCGCTGCGGTTGCTCCGCGTGCCGACGAGCCGGAAGGCGATCCAGTGGTTCGCCGCGTCCGCGTAGTCGCGGTAGAGCAGGGCGGGCTGGTTCTGGTTCGCGACGACGACGTCCTGCGCGCCGCGGTTGGAGAAGTCGGCGACGGCGACGGCGCGGCCGTCGTACTCGTCCTGCACGCCCGCGGCGGCGGCGACGTCGACCCACCCCGCCGCGCCGCGGTTGACGAAGACGCGCGAGCGCTCGTAGCCCGAGAGGCTCGCGTCGCCGAACGCGGGCCAGCGCGCGGCGTCCTCGAACAGGGTGCCGTTCGCGCCGGCGATCTTCGACATGGAGTACCAGTAGCTCCGCGCGCGGTCGGCGGAGATGAAGCCGTTGGCGACGAACAGCTCGTTGCCGCCGTCGTTGTCGAAGTCGGCGAACTGCGCGCCCCACGCCCACCCCGCGTCGGCGACGCCGGCGTCCGCCATGTTCGAGAAGCGGCCGCGCTCGCGGAGGTGGTTCACGCGGAGGTTGTTGTTCTGGAAGAGGTACCCGCGGGCGGAGATGTTCGTGACGAAGGCGTCGAGGCGCCCGCGGTTCAGCGCGTCGCCCAGCGTGGCGGACATGCCGCTCTTCGACTCGCTCTCGAGCCCCGCCTTCGTGAGCACGAACCGGCGCCCGCGGTCGTTGAGATAGAGCTCCTCCGGCCCGTAGTCGTTGGCGAGGTACAGGTCGGGCCACCCGTCCTCGTCGAAGTCCGCCGACGCGGCCGCGAGCGTCCAGCGCGTGCTGCCCACGCCCAGGCGGTCGGTGACGTCCTCGAAGCGCATGCCGCCGAGGTTCCGGAACAGCAGGTTCTTGCCGCCGTTCCGCGCGTACTCGAAGCTGTCGTGCATGATGCGCGTCGTGCCGAGGTGCCAGAGGTCGACGTCGGCGCGGAAGTACGCGGTGACGTAGAGGTCGAGCAGCCCGTCGCGGTCGTAGTCGAGCCACACGGCGCCGTTGCTGTTCACCCAGCGGCGGAGCCCCGCGCGCTCCGTCACGTCCTCGAAGCGCTTCCCATCCACGTTCCGGAAGAGCGCGAGGTAGCCGTAGCGGTAGACCAGCACGTCCTCGCGCCCGTCGTCGTCGGCGTCGCCCCAGACCGCCCCCATCGACACGCCGTCGCCCGGGCGGTTGAGGTCGGCGAGCCCCGCGGCGGCGGCGACGTCCTCGAAGGTGCCGTCGCGGCGGTTGCGATAGAGCGCGTTCGGCGCGCCGAAGCGGCTGCTGGTGAGGTAGAGGTCGGGCCAGCCGTCGTCGTCGAAGTCGGCGACCGACGCCGACGCGCCCACCGCCGCGACGTGCGGCTCGACGTTGGCGATCTTCGGGTCGAAGGTCGGCCGTCGGTGGACGAACGCGATGCCCGCCGCACGCGTCTCGTCGCGCAGCGCGAACGCGGGGCGGTCGGCGGCGGCGCGCGGGCCGAGCGGCGCGCGATCCTTCCACGCGGCGAAGCCGAGCGCGCCGATCAGGGGGACGGCCATGAGGGCGCGGCGCACGCGCGCCGGCAGGCCGTGGACGACTGGGGCGGTCACGATCGAATGCTGCAAGGCGGCACGGCCGCACGCCACCCCGACGTTCGGCCGAGGCGCTACACGGCGTAGGCGAGCGCGCGCTCGTACGCCTCGAGGATCGCCCCGCGGCTGAGGAGCCCCACGAGCCTCGGCCGGCCGTCGCCGTCGTCCACCACCGGGAGCGCGTCGAGGCCGCGCGCATTCATCGCGGCCAGCGCCTCCCGCAGGCTCTGCTCGGGACGGAGCGGCGGCACGGGCTCCGCGAGGTCCTCGGCGAGCACCAGCGGCTCGAGCGCGCCGCGCGCGACGAGCAGCTCGCGCACGCCGTGGTGGCTCACCAGCCCCGTGAGGCACCCGTCGTCGTCCACCACCGGGAGCACCGCGTGGGGCGAGGCCGCGGCCGCGGCGAGGAGCTCCGCGAGCGCGGCGCTCGTGCGCACCGCCGGCACCTCGCGCTCCATCGCCGCGCTCACGCGCACGCCCGCCATCACCGCCTGGTCCACGCCGTGCGCGAGGTGCTCGCCGCGCATCGCGAGCCAGCCGTCGTAGAGCCCGTACGGGGCGAGCCGGCGCGCGGTGGCGAGCGAGATGACCGCGACGGCGATGAGGGGGATGACGTAGCGCGAGTCGTCGGTCATCTCGTAGACCATGAAGATGGCCGTGAGCGGCGCGCGCGTGGCGCCCGCGACGAGGCCCGTCATGCCGACGAGCGCCCACGCGTGCGGATGCACGGGGTGCCCCGGCAGCACGACGTTCGCGAGCACGCCCAGCCCGCCGCCGAGCGCCGCGCCGATGAACAGCGTCGGCGTGAAGACGCCCCCCGAGCCGCCCGTCGAGAGCGTGATCACCGTCGCCGCCACCTTGCCGAGCGCGACGAGCAGGAGCGCCCACCAGGCGAGCCCGCCGAAGAGCTGCTGCGGGAGCGCGAGGTGTCCGTTGCCGGCGAGCACTCCTCCCGAGGCGGCGACGATGGCGCCGACGAGCGCGCCGCCGGCGAGCGGGCGCGCCCACTCGGGGCCGGGGAGCCGGCGCACGAGCGCCGGCCCCGCGAGGTACGCGCGCGCGTAGAGCGCGGACACCGCGCCGCACGCCACGCCGAGCAGCGGAAAGAGCAGGAAGTTCGCGAGCGGGTGCGTGTCCGGCACGTCGGGCAGCCGGAAGATCGTGTGCGCGCCGAACACCGGGCGGACCACCAGCGCGCCGGCGATGCTCGCGATCACCACGGGACCGAACGCGCCGACCGAGAACGAGCCCAACACCTCCTCGAGGGCGAAGAAGGCGCCGGCGAACGGCGCGTTGAAGGCGGCGGCGATGCCCGCGGCCGCGCCGCAGCCGACGAGCACCTTCCGGTGGCGCGGCTGGATCGGCAGGAGGCGCCCGAGGGTGGAGCCGAGCGCGGCGCCGAGGACGGCGACCGGGCCCTCGCTCCCCGCGGACCCGCCGGCGCCCAACGTGACGGCCGACGCGACGGTGCGCACGCCCGCGGCGTGCCCGGAGATGACGGCGTCGTGCTTCGCGACGGCGAGCTGCACGTCGGGGACGTTCTGCCCGTCGGGGAGGCGCGCGCGGCGCACCACGAGCCAGGCGACCCAGAGCCCGAGCGCCGTGAGCAGCGGCCAGTAGACGGCGCGCAGCACGCCGGGCAGGTGCGCGACGGGCCACGCGATGAAGATCGTGTGGGCGACGTCGATGAGCCGGTAGAAGGCGACGACCGCGAGGCCGCTCGCCGCGCCGATCGCGCCACCGACGACCATGAGGAGCGTGCCCTCGTCCCAGTCGCGCCGCTCGATGAAGCGCTCGAGGGCGGCGAGCCGCTGCACGAGGCGGCGCCCGATGGCCATGGGTGGGCGGTCGGGGGCGGGCGCGAGCTCCGACGGCGGCGCGCTGCCCGCCGGCGGGCCGGCGGCGTCGTGGTGCATTTCGGAATGTAGCCGCCCCGCGTCGTGCGAGGCGGAGCGCCCTGAGCAGCGGCGCGAGCAGACGTGGCATCGATCCAGGAGGTCCAGCTCCGGGTTATCATCCGAGTGGTGAGCCTCTGGAACCACATCGACGTCCCGATCCGGCAGGGGCCGGCGCCGGGTGAGTAGCGCGAGCGGTCGGATGACGCCCGAGACCGGCGGCGCGCCCCTCACGCTCCCCTTCGCGTCCATCTCCCGCGACGACGTCGCGCGCGTCGGCGGCAAGGGCGCGAACCTCGGCGAGCTCACGCGCGCCGGGGTGCGCGTCCCGCCGGGCTTCTGCGTCACGACGCGGGCGTACGAGCGCTTCATCGCCGCGCTTCCGAACGCGCCGCGGCACCTCGAGGAGATGGATGCGCTCGACGGCGCCGACGCCGAGGCGGCGCGGCGGGCGGCCGAGGCGACGCGCGCGGCGCTGGAGTCGCTCCCGATGCCTGACGAGGCGGCCGCCGCCGTGGTCGCCGCGTGGAAGGAGCTCGGCGTCGGCGACGCCCCGCTCGCCGTGCGCTCGAGTGCGACGGCCGAGGACCTGCCGGGGGCGAGCTTCGCCGGGCAGCAGGACACGTATCTCAACGTCGTCGGCGAGCGCGCCCTGCTCGATGCGGTGCGCCGCTGCTGGATCTCGCTGTTCACCGACCGCGCGGTGCTCTACCGGGCGCGCGGCGGGTTCGGCCAACGCGGCGTCGGGCTCGCCGTCGTCGTGCAGCGCATGATCGACCCCGACGTGTCGGGCATCCTCTTCACCGCCGACCCGGTGAGTGGGCACCGGCGCGTCGCATCGATCGACGCGGGGTTCGGGCTCGGCGAGGCGCTCGTCGGGGGCCTCATCGACGCGGACCTGTACCGGGTGGACCGCCGCGCGCGGCGCGTCATCCTCGCACAGCCCGGCGACAAGGCGTTCGCGATCCGCGCGGTGCCGGGTGGCGGGACGCGCCGCGAGCCGCTGCCGGAGGCGCGGCGTCGTGAGCGCGCGCTGAGCGACGCGGAGGTGCTCGCGCTCGCGGACGTCGGCGACCGGATCGAGCGCCACTTCGGCGGCGCGCCGCAGGACATCGAGTGGTGCATCGCCGGCGGCGAGATCTACGTCGTGCAGGCGCGGCCGATCACGTCGCTCTACCCGATCCCCGAGGGTCCGGACGACGGAGCGCTTCGCGTGTACTTCAGCTTCGGCCACCTCCAGAACATGCTCGACGCGATGCCGCGCCTCGCGCTCGAGACGTGGCGCCTGCTGCTCCCCGCGGCGAAGGGGCGCACGCCGACGCTGCGGGACGCGCCGAGGCTCAGCGGCGCCGCTCTCCCCGCGGGGGGGCACCTGTTCCTCGACCTCACCGCGCCGCTCCGCGTGCCGCGCGTGCGGCGCGGCCTGCTCGGCGCACTCGACTTCGCGTACCCGGCCGCGCGGCAGAGCCTCGCGGCGCTCGCGAGTCGCGACGAGTTCGCCGCCGGGCGGCCGCACGCGCGAAACGTGGTGCGCGGGCTGCTCGACGCGTTCGGCGCCGTCGCGCGGCGTGTCCCGGGCTTCATCCTCGTGCGCGATCCGGCCGCGGGCGCCCGCGCGCTCGACCGGGCGGTCGAGCGGCTGCCGGCGAAGTCCGCCGCGCGCATCCGGGCGGCGCTGACGCCCGCCGCACGCGTGCGCCAGGGCGCCGCGGAGCTCAACGCGATGTTCTCCCGCGTCCGGGGCTACGTCGCGCCGATGGTGGCGGGGATGATCGCGCACCGCCTGCTCGCGCGGATGGCGCGCGCCCCGTGGGCGAGCGACGCTCGCGGGGAGGTCGACGTGCTGCTGCGCGGGCTCCCGGGCAACGTGACGACGACGATGGACCTCGCCGTCGGCGACCTCACCGACCTGGCGCGCGCCCACCCGGCGCTCGCGCGGCTGCTCGAGGAGCCCACCGCGTGGCCCACGCTGCGCGCGCGGCTCGCCGCGGCAGCGGGCGGCGCGGAGCTGCTCGCCGCGCTCGACCGGTTCCTCGAGCGCTACGGCGACCGCGGCGCGGGGGAGATCGACATCTCACGCCCACGCTGGCGCGACGACCCGTCGCTCCTGCTGCGCGTCGCGGCGGGAGGCCTCGCGGCGGAGCCCGGCGCGCACCGCCGACAGCACGAGGCGCAGGTCGCGGCGGGAGAGGCGGCCGCCGCGCGGCTCGTCGCGGCGGCGCGCCGCGGCCCGTGGGGCCCCGTCCGCGCGCGGTGGGTCCGGCGTCTCGCCCGCGTCGCGCGCGCCGGGCTCGGCCTGCGCGAGCACCCGAAGTTCACCATCGTCCGCCTGTTCGGGGTCGTGCGCGAGCAGGTGTGCGAGGCCGGCGGCCTGCTCGCGCGCCGCGGCCAGCTCGCGCGCGCCGACGACGTCTGGCACCTCGGCTACGACGAGCTCGCGGGCGCGCTCGACGACGCCTCGCGCGACCTGCGCGCCGCGGTGGCCCGGCGGGCGGAGACGTTCCGGCACGACCAGCGGCTGAAGCCGCCCATCGTCATCTCGAGCGAGGGCGAGACGCCGTCGGCCGCCGCGCGCGAGGACGTTCCCGCGGGCGCGCTCGCCGGCACCGGTGCGTCGGCGGGCGTGGTGGAAGGCGTCGCCCGCGTCGTCGCGGACCCGCAGCGCGAGACGCTGCGCGCCGGCGAGATCCTCGTGGCGCGCTTCACCGACCCCGGGTGGACGCCGCTCTTCGTGCACGCCGCCGGCGTCGTCACCGAGGTGGGGGGCCTCATGACGCACGGCGCGGTGGTGGCGCGCGAGTACGGGATCCCGGCCGTGGTGAGCGTCGCGGGCGCGACGGAGCGCATCGGCACGGGGCAGCGCATTCGCGTGGACGGGACCCGGGGCATCGTGGAGATCCTGGACGGGGCGTGAAGCTCGCCGCGGCGCCGTGTCGCTCCGCCCGGCGCGCGCTACCCGAGCGCGGCGACGAACCGCCCCACCGCCGTCCGCAGCACGGCGCCGACCTCGGGGTGCGCGGCCACGCCCGCGCCGTCCAGCCCGCGCGGGACGTCGACCGTGAGCGACGCCGCGTCCACGACGCGGACGTTCATCGTCGCGAGCACCTCGCGGAGCTGCGCCGGCGCATGCAGCGCGCGCGACGACGCGGTGAGCACCGCCACCGGCTTGCCGTGGAACTCCGTGCTTCCCACGAGCCAGTCGAGCAGGTTCTTGAGCGCGCCCGCCACGCCGTGCGCGTACTCCGGCGACGAGAGGAGCACGCCGTCCACGCCCGCGATGCGCGCGCGGAGGTCGGCGACCGCCGGCGGGAGGCCCACGCCGTCCATCCGGTCGAGGTCGGGATTGAACGCCGGCAGTCCCGCGAGGCCCTCGTAGAGCGTCACGTCCACGCGGTCCGGGGCGACGAGCCGCGCGGCCTCGAGCAGCGCGGTGTTCGTCGCGCCGGCGCGCAGGCTGCCGGAGATGGCGAGCGCGCGGCGCGGCCGGCCACTCACACGCCGAGCCCCGGGTCTCCCTCGAGCACCTCCTGCGCGAGCGCCGGCCGCTCGCCCGCCTTCCAGAGCGCGGCGCGGTGGCGCACGCGGTAGCGGAGCGGCCCGCCGTCGCTCGCCTCGGTCCGCGCCACGGGCCGCGGGATGCACACGAACTCGCTCTCGATCCCGGCGCCGTCCACGCGCACCGTCGCGTACCCGTGCCCGCCCATGTCCACGAGCGACAGGTGCGGCGCGTTGGCGGGGTTCGAGAGGGCCCGCGCCCGCGCGAGGTCGCCGCTCGCGGCGTACTCGAGGCACGACCGCACCCCGTGCCGGAGCAGCATGTTGACCGTCGGCGCCGGTCGCGCCGCGCCGGGGCGGTCTGCCAGGAAGAGCGCGCGCAGGGGGTGGTCCTTCGGGAAACGGTGCTCGAGCGCCTCCACCATGCCCGCGGCCGAGATGGAGCCCGTGATGAACGCGACCCCCACCGGCTCGAAGGCCGCGGGCGGCAGCGCCTTCGCCATGAGCCCGGCCCAGAAGCTGTGGCGGTCGCCGGAGACGCAGGCGAAGCCCGTGACGCCTGCGCGCGCGACCGCGTCGTAGACCTCCGCGCGCTCCACGTACGCCGCCCCGTAGTCGCCGCCGCCGAAGCCGGCGTAGCCCGCGCCCGGCCACGGCGTCGTCAGGCCGGCGGGGAGGTTCTGCGGGTCGGCGCGCCAGTCGAGCACGCCCTGGCTGTTGCCCCACACCTTCCACGTCGCGCGCGAGCGGCGCAGCGTCTCCAGGAGCCACCGCTTCTGCTCGGCGCCGAGGATGGTCTGCGGCGGCGCGTCCTTTCGGAAGTTCGGGACGTCGGCGTCGCCGAAGCGGATCGACGCGGGCGGCCGGCCGCCGCCCCACGCGCGCCCGGCGTCGAGAATGACCTGCGCCTCCTCGGGGAAGAGGTTGGGGAAGTCCGCGCTCGCGAGGGCGCGGGCCTCGGGCCGCCCCGTCGGCTCCTGGGAGCGGTAGCTGTGCTGGTCGGTGACGACGAGCTCGAGGTGCCGGCCGAAGCGGAGCGCGCGGTACGCGGTGAGGCTCCCGATGGCCGCGAGGTTGTTCGGCTCCTGCCCGAGCCCGTGCTCGTCGAACTGCGCGATGGGGGCATCCGTGACGCGGGGCGCGTCGAACGCCTCGACCGCCGCGCGCCCCGCGCGCCCCGGCGTCGCGACGCGCGCCGGCTGGTACTCCCACCAGGCCTTGTTGGCGGCGACCTTCCGCGTCTGCGCCGGGACGTTCCCCGCGCCGAAGCTCTGGAGGCTCTGCCAGCCGTTCCACGAGAACTCGTGGTTGTCCCACATGGCGACGAAGGGCCAGCGCGCCCTCGCGTCCTGCAGGTCGGGATCGTGCAGGTACGCGCGGTAGACCGTGCGGTAGTCGTCGAGGTCCGCCGCCACGTGGAAGTCGCGAATCTTCTCGCCGCGCGGGTAGCGGAAGACCTCCCGCACCGCGCGGTCGTAGTATTGCGGCCGGTCCTCCGGGTAGTTCACGACCTCGTAGATGAAGTCGCCGAGGTGGAGGACGAAGGCGAGCCGATCGGCGGCCGCCGCGCGCTCGTCCTCGTGGAGCATGCGGCGCCACGCGTGCAGGTAGCCAATCGTCGGGTCCTGACACGAGACGAACGCGAAGCGCACGGCCCGCGCGTCGCCCTCGGCGGGCGCGGTGAGCGTGCGGCCGACGCGACTCCCCGCGCCGCCGGCGTCCGTGAAGCGGTAGTAGTACTCCCGCGCGGGCTTCAGCCCGCCGACGAGCACGCGCACCGTCCAGTCGTTCTCCGGCAGCGCCACCGCCCGCGCGGTCGCCACCACGTGCGCGAACGCGGCGTCCTCCGCCACCTCCACCGCGAGCGGGACCGGCCGGCCGTCGCCCGGGCGGCGCGTCCACAGCACGACGCCATCCGGGCTCGGGTCGCCCGACGCGACGCCCTCGGGGTAGAGGTCGCGGCGCTCCGTCCACGCGGTGCGCGAGCGGCGCGGCGCGGGGAGGCGCCACGCGGCGCTCGCGCCGAGCGCGGCGGCGAGGGCGAGGAACTCGCGGCGGGTCATGGTGCGCATCGGTCGCTCGGGCGCGGAGGGTTCTAGGCGCGTCGGTCTTCGCTACGGCCCCTGGCAGAACGTCGCGAGCTGGTTCGCCAGCGCCGGGCGCGCCTGGGAGACGTAGTCGAGCATCTGCTTCGCCGCCTCGGGCGAGACCGCGCCCGCCGTCGGCAGCGCGACCTCCACCTCGGTGAACGCCGACTCGGCGAGCCGCGACATCGCGCAGTCGCGCGTCTTCACCGCGTCGTTGATCGCGATCTGCCCGAGCGAGAACGACGTGACGCCCAGGAGGAAGCGGCCCTCCTTGGTCGGCGCCAGGCGCTCGGCGAGCGCGAGGAAGCTCGCGGCCCGCTGGAAGTCCGCGATCTGTCTGGTCTCGGCGGCCGCCTTGTACAGCGCGTTGCCGCGCGCGAGGGCGTACTTCGCCACGAGGACCGAGTCCTCGCCGTTCTCGACCCCGGTCCCGAGCGCGATCAGCGCGCTGTCGGGCACGCCGGCCTCCATGTAGAGCTGCGCGAGCTGGAGGAAGCCGCGCGGCAGCCGCGGGTCGAGCTCGAGGGCGCGGCGCGTCGCCTCGAGCGACTGCCGGACCGCGTTCGCGCTGCCGGACGCGCGCAGCGCCTGCGCGTAGAGCGCCTGGATCTTCGGGCTCGTCGCGAACTGCTGCGCGCCGCGCGGGAGCACGACCTCGGACTCGGCGCGTACGAGCTGGGCGTAGAGCGCGTAGAGGTCCGCGTCGGCGGGGTGCGCGGCGACGCCGCGCACGGCGACCGCCAGCGCCTTCACGGGCTGGCTGTCGGCGCGGTAGGCCGCGGCGAGCCGCTCGAAGTAGCGCGGGTCCGCCGTCGCCGACGAGTCGAGGGCGGCGAGGCGCTCGCCCGCCACGATGGCCGGCTTCCAGCGCTCGGTGGCGAGCAGCACGAGGAAGTGCAGCCGCGCGAGGGCGGTGTCGGTGGGAAAGGTCGCCACCGCCTTCTCGACGATCGGGTACGCGAGCGCGGCGTTGCCGTCGCCGGCGAGCTTGTTCACGACGTGCGCGGTGAGGCGCACGCTCCCCGAGTCGGTGGCGAGGAGCCGCCTCCAGGCGTCGCCGGCCCGCGCCCGGTCCTTCTTGGCGTCGTAGGCGATGGCCGCGTTCTGGAGGCCGATCGCGTTGGTGGGGTCGAGGGCGAGGATCTGGTTCGCGATCGCGAGCATCGAGTCCGCGTACGTGCCGCCCTGCGCGAGGCCGAGCAGGTAGCAGGCACGCGCGAGGGTGGAGCGCGGGTAGGCCGTGATCCCCGGCAGCGCCGCGGCCATCGCCTCCGCGTACTTGCCCTCGCGCTGGAAGTTCTCGCAGCGGCGAAGCGGCGTCATCTGCGCGCGCAGGGCGACGAGCTCGGCCACGAGCTTGTCCGCGGCCCGCTCGAGGCTCGCGTCCTCGACCGGCGCGAGGGGCTGCCGGAACCGGGTGTCGCGCGTCAGGACGACGTAGCCCTCGACGCGGTACTTCCCGTGCGACAGCCCGACGGTGCCGGTGACGTACTCGTCCGCGCGGAGGCGCTTCGCGAGGGCGGCGGCCTGGGTCCGCGCGAGCTGCGACTGCATCTCGTAGCCGGCGAGAATGAGCTGGTCTTCCATCTCGCGCCGGCCGATCACCTGCAGGTCCCGCTTCTTGAACGCGTCCTCCACGCGGTCGCGGACGCGGTCGGCGAGCTTGCGCCCTACGCTCGGCGGCTTCGACTCGAAGTCGCCGACCATGAACCCCTGGGTCGTGAACTCCGGAACGGGCTTCTGCGCCGCGCCGGCGCGCGGGAGCGCCGCGCCGGCGGCGAGGCCGAGCGCGAGGGTGAGAAGACGCGACGTGCTCCAGAGCGGCACGAGAACATGCTGTGAGAGGGTGGGTCGGCCGCGGCGCCGTGCCCGCGAGCTACACCAGACAAGTTACGCACGTTCCGGCCTCCAGCGTTGACCGCCCGGCCGCCCTAGGCGACCACGACGTCCTGCCTGACGTCGTCGAAGCCGACGCGCTTGCCGGTCCGCATCGCGGCGACGGTCATCGCCAGCGCCGTCGCGTGGTTGTAGCCGGCCTCGATGTCGGCGTTCGGCGTCTTGCGGCTCACGACGCACTCCAGCCAGTTGCGCACGTGCGCCGTCGTCACCGGGTCGCCGCCGGTGTTGGCGGCCGTCTCCGTCCTCGCGGCGTCGGCGAGCCTGCGCGGCGCGAGCAGGTTCGCCGGCATCCCCATCTCGGCGGCCGAGCCCGCGGTGAGGCCCCCCTCGGGCGTGATCTCGTTCGTGTCGAGGTTCAGCTTGCCGGCGTTCGAGTAGTAGAGCTCCTTCACGTCGCCGGCGGAGTTCGTCATGCGCGCCGAGTAGACGACCTGGAAGCCCTTCGTCGGATCGGCGAGCGGGCCGTAGTCGAACACGATCGTCGCCGTGTCCCAGTTCTGCCGGCCGTCCTTCCAGAGGTAGACGCCGCCGTTCGCGACGACGCTGCGCGGGCGCGGCAGGTCGGTGAACCAGTGCACCGTGTCGATCTGGTGGCACATCCACTGGTCCGGGATGCCCGACGAGTACGGCCAGAACAGGCGGTACTCGACGTACTTGCGCGGGTCCCAGCGCTCCCGCGGGTAGTCGATGAGGAAGCGGTTCCAGTCGGTGTCCCGCTCGCGGATCTCGGCGACCAGCGCCGGCCGCCGCCACCGCCCCGGCTGGTTGACGTTCCACGTCATCTCGGCCATCACGATGTCGCCGAACGCGCCGGAGCGGATGTACTCGTTCGCGAGCTGGTAGTTGCGCGCGCTGCGGCGCTGCGTGCCGATCTGCACGACCTTCCGGCGCTCCCGCACGGCGTCGCGGATGGCGCGCGCCTCGCGCATCGTGTGCGCGAGCGGCTTCTCGATGTAGGCGTCCTGGTCCGCGCGCATGGCCTCGACGCCGTGGTACCAGTGCTGGTGGTCCGCCGTGGAGATGACCACCGCGTCGGTCGCGCGCGCGTCGTACATCTCCTCGTTGTTGCGGAAGGCGCGGGGGCGCTGTCCGGTCGCCTGCTCCACGCCGGCGACGCCCTCGTCGCGGCGGCGGCTCCAGATGTCCGAGACGGCGGTGATCTCGAAGTCGAGGGCCGCGCGCGACTGCTGGAGCGCCGGCAGCAGCGCCTGGCGGAACCGGTCGGAGTACCCGACGACGCCGATGCGCACGCGCGAGTTCGCGCCGAGGATGCGGGAGTAGCTCGCGGCCGGCGCCGCGCGCGCGGCGCCGGGCATCGAGGACAGCGCGAGGCCCGCGGCGCCGGCGGCGGCGGTCCGCAGGAAGTCGCGGCGAGGCAGGGCGTCCGACATCTCGGGTCCTCCGGGGCTCAGGTCGCGGCGCGCGCGCCGGCCGCGAGGCCGGCATTCACGCCGCGCATGAACGCGAGGGAGCGCTGCATGCCCGGCAGCGGGTCCTTCGCGTCGATCTCGTACTCGAGGTTCACGAAGCCGTCGTAGCGCATGGCCTGCAGCTGGCGGAAGAGCGCCGCGATGGGGATGACGCCCTCGCCCACGACGCACTGGCTCTGCACGTCCTTCGGGTCGCGCAGGTCCTTCGCGTGGATGTCGAGGAGTCGCGGCCCCGCGTCGGCCGCGGCCTGCACGACGTCCGCGCCCGCGCGGACGCTGTGGCCGAGGTCCATGCAGAGGCCCATGCGAGGGTCCATCGCGGCGACGTGCCTCAGCACGTCGTAGGGCGAGGGATAGTGCCGGTCCTCGGGGCCGTGGTTGTGGATCGCGACCCGGATGTCGTACCGCCGGGCGAACCGCTCGACGCGTGGAAGGGTCCCCGGCGCGCCGGTGCCGACGATGAGCGGCATCCCGGCGCGCTTCGCGTAGGCGAAGTAGCGCCCCACGTCCTCGTCCGTGTCACGCTCGAAGGTGATCGTGCCGCCCCCGACGATCCGCAGCCCGGCCGCCGCGAACTCGCGGCGCGCGGCGTCGATGGCGTCGGGCGGCGCGTCGTACGGCAGGTGGAACGACTTGATGTTCACGAAGGGCGTGCGCAAGGCGACGAGCAGCTCGATCGCGCGCTCGCGCGGGAGCTCGCGCAGCGAGTAGCTGGCGACGCCGAGCTTGACGGGGGTAGTCGCCGCGTCGGCGCCCGCGCGCGGGAGCGCCGCTCCGGCCGGCAGGGCGCCGGCGCCGGCGCCGGCGCAGCCCGACAGCACCGCCCCGGCCACGCCCGCACCCGCGGCCGTCAGGAACTCGCGGCGAGACGACGAACGCTCGGCCGTGCTCACCGCGCGCCCCCGTCGAGCTCGCGGATCTTCAGGCTGCGGAAGTACACCTCGTCGCCGTGGTCCTGCAGCACGACGTGCCCGCGGCGGCGGACGCCGAACCATGGCCAGTCCCTGTACTTGCTCGCCGCGAGCGCGGAGTCCATGCGCGGGGTGCCGAGGTCGTACTCGACGACCTTCTCGCCGTTGAGCCAGTGCTCGCCGTGGCGGCCGCGGAAGACGATCCGCGACGCGTTCCACTCGCCCGGCGGCCGCACGTGCTTCTTCTCGTTCGCCGCGATGAGGTCGTAGAGGTCCGACGAGCGGTGCTTCACGATCTGCCCGTCCGCGTGGCGCTCGTCGTCGATGATCTGGTACTCGAACCCCTTCGCCGCGTACCGCGGCTGGATGGCCGTCGAGAGCGACTCGGCGACGTTGTACTTGATGCCGCTGTTGGCCCCGGGCGTCACCTTCCATTCCCACGCGAGCTCGAAGTCGCCGAACGTCGCCTCGGTCATGAGGTCGCCGCCCTCGAGCGGCTGACCGTCCGACTGCACCGGGACCTTGCCGCTGGCGACCTTCTTGATGGCGCCGTCCGACACGACCCAGTGCTGCGTGGGGACCCCGTCGCGCCCCAGCCCGCGCCAGCCCGCCAGCGAGCTGCCGTCGAACAGCAGCCGCCACCCGGCGGCGCGCTCTTCCGGCGTGAGCGTGTTCGGCGCGGCGGCGCGCGGCGCCACGGCGTCGCGGAAGCTCTGCGGCGCGCGCGACTGGCACGCGACGGCGGCGAGGCAGGGAGCGATCGGTGCGAGCAGGAGGCGGCGAGCAGCGGCGGACCCGAGCATCGGCATCGTGGGCGCAGGGTGGAAGAGCGACGATACCCTCCGGCGCCCGCCCTTTCAAGAAAGCGACGGGCACGGCACGCGTGTGCGGCCCTTCTTGCGGGGGTCGGACACGCCGGGTACGCTCCCGCCGGCACACGCGCGTCCCCTTCCCGAACCGCCGAGCCAGTGGAAATCGAGTTCTCCGGCGCCGCCCGCGAGGTCACCGGGAGCTGCCACATCGTCCGCGCCAATGGCCGGACCGTCCTCCTCGACTGCGGCATGTTCCAGGGCCGCCGCCGCGAGGCCGCCGAGAAGAACAAGCGGCTCCCGCTCCCGGTGGACCAGATCGACGCCGTCGTGCTCTCGCACGCGCACATCGACCACGCCGGGCGGCTCCCGTTCCTCGTGCGCGAAGGCTACCAGGGGCCGATCTACGCCACCCCCGCCACGCGCGACCTCTGCGCGATCATGCTCGCCGACAGCGCGAACATCCAGGAGCGGGACGCCGAGTTCCTCGCGCGGCGCAACAAGGAGCCCGTCGAGCCGCTGTACGCGCTCAAGGACGCCGTGCGCGCGGTCGAGCTCATGCGGAGCATCCCCTATGACACGACGTTCGACGTCGTTCCCGGCTTCAAGGCGACGTACACGGACGCCGGCCACATCCTCGGCTCCGCCTCGGTGGCGCTCGACGTCACGGAGGAGAAGCGCACCGCGCGTCTCGTGTTCTCGGGGGACGTGGGCCGCTCGGGCCTCCCGATCATCCGCGACCCGCGCCCGCCGCGCGAGGCCGACGCGATCATCTGCGAGAGCACCTACGGCGACCGCGACCACGAGAGCGTCGCGAACGCCCGCGACCACCTCGCCCGCGTCGTGCGGGAGACGGCGGCGCGCGGCGGGCGCGTCCTCGTCCCCGCGTTCGCCGTCGGCCGCGCGCAGGAGCTCATCTACGACCTCCACGAGCTGCACCTCGCCGGCCAGATCCCGTCGATCCCGATCTACGTCGACAGCCCGCTCGCGATCAGCGCGACGGGAATCTTCGCCGCGCACCCCGAGGTGTTCGACCGCGCCGAGGAGCTCATCCTGAAGGTCCCGGAGATCTTCGAGTTCCCGCTCGTGCACTACACGCGCGACGCCAGCGAGTCCAAGGCGCTGAACACGCAGGTCGGGCCGATGGTGATCATCGCCGCCTCGGGGATGGCCGAGTCGGGGCGCATCGTCCACCACCTGGCGCACGGGGCGGGCGACTCGCGCAACACGGTCCTCATCGTGGGCTTCCAGGCCGAGCACACGTTAGGCAGGCGGATCGTGGAGCGGCGGCCGACGATCAAGGTGTTCGGCGAGGAGATCCCGCTCCGCGCGAGCGTCGAGGTCCTGAACGGCTACAGCGCCCACGCCGACCGCACGGAGCTCGCCCGCTGGCTCGACGCCGTGCGCAAGACGTCCCCGCGCCTGGGCTCCGTCCACCTCGTGCACGGCGAGCCGGGGCCGCAGGACGCGTTCGCGGAGCGGCTGCGCGGGAGCGGATATGCGGTCGACTGTCCGACGCCGGGGCAGAAAGTGACGGTCTGACGCTTGTGGTGAGTCGTGAGTCGTGAGTCGTCGGGGTGTGATCCGCCTCACACCCCGGGCCCCACGACCGAGGACGTATTCTTCTCCCCATGACCGCCGTACCCCTCCCGCCACCGCTGCCCGCCGCCGCCCGCATCCTCGACGCCGGCCTCGCCCTCGCCGTGCGCGGCGGGGCCACCGCGGTGAGCCTTCAGGAGGTCGCGACGCACGCGGGGGTGAGCAAGGGGCTCATCCACTACCACTTCCACGACAAGGCCACGCTCGTCGCGCGCCTCGTCGAGCACGCGGCGGCGCGCGTCGTCGCCCGGGAGCGCGAGGCCGCCGCGCGCGCCGCGGCCGCGCCCGCCGCGCAGGCGCTCGACGTCTACTGGCGCTGGCTCGAGACGGAGCTCGCGCGCGGCGAGCTGCGGGCGGGGGCCGAGCTCGCGGGCGACCCGGCGGAGCACGTGCGCGCCGCCGCGCGCCACGCGTCCGGCCTCCGCCACGGCGCCGCGGCGGCGACGCTCGACGCGCTCTTCGGCACGCTCGCCCTGCGCCCGCGCGTCCCGGCGCCGATGCTCGCCGCGGTGCTGGTGTCGTTCGTGGACGGCCTCGCCGTGAGCGCGGCGGCCAATCGGCGGGTGGCGTACGACGTGTTCTGGCTGGCGGTGCTGGGGCTCGCGGAATAGCGGCCGAGAGCCGAGGGGCGAGGGCCGCGCTACTCGCCTCGGAGTATCGCTCCGACCCGCGCCCTGTTGCCCGCGCCGAGCTTGGCCAGCAGCCGCTCGACGTGATTCCGCGCCGTGTAGAAGCTCACGCCGAGCCGGTCCGCGAGCTCCTGGTTCGAGAGTCCCGCCGCGACGAGGCGCGCGACGCCCACCTCGCGCTCCGTGAGCGCGAAGCGCGCGCGGAGCTGCTCGTCGGTGAGCGGCTCGGGGGCCGCGAGCTCCACCGTCACGAGGACCATGGGCTGCGAGCCGATCGTCGACTCGCCGGCGAGCGCGCCCTTCACGCGGTACACGCCCGCCGCCGTGCGCACCTCGCGCGTCGCCTCGGCCGCCGCGCCCAGCGCGTCGCGGTCGCGGCGCCGGCGGTGCAGCGCGGCGACCGCCCACGCGAGCTGCTGCGCCTCCTGCGACACGCGCGCGCCGTCCGCGCTCGCGGCGAGCCGCGCCGCCGTCGGGTTCGCGTGCTGGAGCGCGCCCGCGGCGTCGTAGATGAACACCGCGTCGCGCACCGCGTCCACCACGCGCGCGAGCTCCGAGCGCTGGGCGCCGAGGCGGCGCCAGGTGGCGGTGCCGGCGCGGAACGCGGGGGCGAGCGTCCGCAGCAGCGCCGCGCGGTCCGGGTCGTGGCGCCACACGTCGCGCTTGCCGCCGATGACGAACATGCGCGCGAGCTTGCCCGCGCCGATGTCCACCTCGGCCAGCGTCATGCCGAGGAGGTCGTGCGGCATGACGAACTCGTTGTACAGCACGCCGCGCCGCTCCTCGGCGGTGATGAACTCGTACTCGTCCATCGCCGGGATGCCGGCGGCCGCGAGCCGGCCCTCGAGCGGCTTCGTGAGGTGGCGCAGGTCCTCGGCGTACATCCGCACCGCGCGCGGGTGGACGAGCGGCGCGTAGTAGTCGTCCGGGTGGTTCCCGGCGCCACCGAAGGGCATGTGAATGGAGATGTACTTCGCGCGCGCCAGGTCGATGAGCTCGTCGTGAATCGCCGCGCGCCACGCCTGCCAGTCCGGGTAGTCGAGCGGCGAGAGCATCACCCGCAGCGTGCGCTCGAGCGACGCCAGCGCCGTGGCGTCGAGCGTGGGGATGCCGCTCGGGCCGTGCGTCTGGGGCATGGGGGCGGGCGGCACGGCGGGGGCCGCGGGGGCGGCGGCGGGAGCGTCGATCGTCATCATGGCGGCTGGGGCCCTACGCTAGGGGTGCCTGGGGGCGCCGGGCAAGGGGAGCCGCGGCACCGGGTGCTCGCCGGTGATGGTGAGCCCGCGTGCCATGGCGATCTGCGCCATCGCCTCCGCGAGCTCGGGGGACCCGGCCGCGCTTCCGGCGAAGAGCGCGGCCAGCTCGCAGAACACGCGCTCCTGGCTCACCGCCGGAGCGCTCATCATGAGGAGGCGCCCGCGGGCGGCCCCCACGTTCGTGTAGGCGTGGCGCATCCCGCGCGGCACGACCGCGCACGCGCCGGCGTCGAGCCGCGCCTCCCGCCCGTCGAAGGAGAGGAGGAACTCCCCCTCCACGACGTACAGCACCTCGTCGACGGTCTCGTGCAGGTGCTCGGGCGACCCGCCGCCGGGCGGCGTCTCGACCTCGACGAGGGAGAACGCCCCGCCCGAGTCGCGCGGCCCGACCTTGAAGGTCGCCGCCTCGTCGAGGACGTGGATGGTGGCCCCCTCACCCGGCAGGATCACGCGGGCGACGGAGGCGGGGGGCAGGGACTCGATTCTATGCGGCAGCGACATGGGGAGGGCAGACCGGTACGGGGGCTCGACCTGGCGCATGCTACCGGGCGGGGGTGGGTGGGGCATGGGTCGATCGACCCCCACGCCGAGGGCTCGGCAGCTGACGGCGCGGCACATCACGACCCCGCCGGCATCCGGCACCTCGGCTGACCACCGGGCCGGGAACCCGAGCTGACGGCCGACGGCTGAACCGGGTCGGGAGACCCATGCGCACCGTGTTGGCGTGCGATAGTCTGCCGCGCGAACAACGCTGGCACACGCTGCCAGTCGATCGTTTGACGCCACCAGAGGGCCACCACATGCGCATCATCGTCGCTGTCATCGTCACGGCCGTCGGCATCGCCGCCACGCCGGTCATCGGCACTCCCGTCTCCGGCGACGACCCGCGGGTCTACGACGTCGAGACCGCGGACTTCGCCTTCCGCGCCGCCGACACCGTCGAGGCCGGGTACGTCACCATCCGCATGGCCAACAAGGGGCCGGACCTCCACCACGTCGCCCTGCTGAAGCTCGAGCAGGGGAAGACCCTCGGCGACCTCCTCGCCGCGTCCGCCCGGGGGCCGGTGCCGCGCGACTGGTACCGGGACGTCGGCGGGCCGAACGTCGTGGTCCCCGGCGACACGTCGCGGGCGGCCGTGAGCCTCGAGCCCGGTCGCTACGCCCTGGTGTGCCTCGTCCACGGGCCCGATCGCGTGATGCACGTCGCGAAGGGGATGGCGAAGGAGATCGTCGTCGTGCCCGCGCGCACGGCGTCCCGCGCGGCCCGCGCGGCCCGCCCGGCGGTGCCCGACGCCGAGATGACGCTGGACGACTTCTCGTTCACGCTCTCGAAGCCGCTCGCCGCGGGGCGCCGCGTGCTGCGGGTGAAGAACGCCGCCCCGCAGGCGCACGAGGTCGTGATCGTGCAGCTCGCGCCGGGCAGGACGGTGCAAGACGTCGTCGCCTTCTTCCTCCAGGGCGAGGGCGCGCCCCCGGGCCGACCGGTCGGCGGCACCACGGGCATCGCGCAGGGCGGATTCAACGACGTCATGCTCGACCTGAAGCCGGGCGCGTACGGCCTGATCTGCTTCTACCCGGACGCGAAGGACGGCAAGCCCCACCTCGCGCACGGCATGGTCGCGACGATCACGGTCGAGTAGGACCTCCGCCGCCTGACGACCCCGCGCCCCGCCGTTAGCTTTGGTGCCATGTCGTCCCGGGGCTGGCGCGGCGCGAAGGTCGTCGCGGGAATCGTCGTCGTCACCGCGCTCCTCTGGGTGACCTCGGCAGTGCTCGTGCTGGTCTGGTCCCGCCTGGACCGCGCCCGCGCCGCCGACGCCATCGTCGTCCTCGGCGCCGCGCAGTACGCGGGGAAGCCCTCGCCCGTGCTGCGCGCGCGCCTCGACCACGGCATCGCGCTCTGGCGGCGCGGGCTCGCGCCGCGCCTCATCCTCACGGGCGGCATCGGCGACCGCGACACGACGAGCGAGGCCGCGGTGAGCCGCCGCTACGCGCTCCGCCGCGGCGTCCCCGACAGCGTCATCATGCTCGAGACGAAGGGACGCACGTCGAGCGCCTCGCTCCGCACGGTGGCGCGCATGCTCAAGGCGTCGGGGCGCCGCGACGTGGTGCTCGTGAGCGACCCGTTCCACATGCTGCGCCTCCACGTCATCGCCACGCGCTTCGGCCTGCGCCCGTACACGTCGCCGACGCCGTCGAGCCGCTTCTCGACGAACGGCGAGGCCCACTGGCGCTACGTGTTCAGCGAGTCGCTGAAGGTCCCGCTCACGCTCGTCGTGGAGTGGGACACGAAGCAGGGCGCGGCAGAGGCGGCGGAGGCGGCGGGGGTGACGGTGGACTCCACGCCGGGAGTGGGGAGCAGGAAATAGCGAGCAGGGAGCAGGGCGACCCGGAGGGTTCTGCCGCTGCACCCTGCTTCACTACTCACCCACCCTGCTCCCTACTTCCTGCTCCCCGCCGTCGGCACCGTGATCGGCGCCGTCGCCTCGACGTCGTCCCAGCGCACGACGAACGCCGCGCGCGGGCGCCCGGGCGTGATCGCAACCGTGAGCGTCTCCACGGGCGTCTTCAGGTAGCGCACCGTCATCGGGATGCGCACGAGATCCTGCGACGGCGTGTACGTCGTCCCCCACTGGCCGGTCTGCTTGTTGACGACGAGCGTCCAGCGCGTGCTGTCGGGGATGGCGTAGAGCGTGTAGCGGCCCGCGGGGATCCGCTTGTCCCCGATCATGATCTCGCGACTCGTCGTGAAGTGCGTCGCCTCGTTGGCCCCGAGGCGCCAGACCTGCCCGTAGGGCTGGAGGCCGGGGAAGATGTCGCGGCCGCGCTTGGACGGGCGGCCGTAGTCCACGAGCAGCCGCGCGCCGGCCACCGTCGCGCGCGTCGTGTCGCGCGGCGAGGCGATGCGCGCGCGCTGCTGCGCGTGCAGGCTGGCGGCCGGCGCCGCGGCGGCGAGCGCGACGGCGGCGGCGAGGGTCAGGCGGCGCGTGAGGGTACGCATGCGGCGGGCTCCTTGGTGCGGTGGGTGATCCCGAATGATTCCACCACGACACCCATTCCCGCCACGGGCTCCCGCCCGCGCTCCCTCGCGCGCCCCCGCGCGGCCGCGCCTACTTCGAGTCCGGCTCCGGCGAGCCGGCGTGCTCCGGCGTCCACGACGGCGGGTCGCTCGCCGGGAAGCTCTCCTCCGCGGCCTCGTCGACGCCGTCGTGGCGGTCGTCGTCGCGGCGCGGGGGCGACGCGCCCTCGCGGCGGGCATCCTGCTCGCGGCGGGCATCCTGCTCGCGCGGGTCGCGGTCGGGGGTGCGGGGGTCGGCCATGGTGGGTCCTGTCGCGTGATGGGTGGGGCGTGCGTGCCGCGCGCGCGGCGCCGCGGCTCTCGGAACGCAATTGCCGTTCACATCCGCTCGAGCGTCTCGACCGTCCGCTCGTTCCGCACGTTCCCCGTGTTGAGCGTCGTCGCCGGCTCGAACAGGAGCACGTGCACCTCCTCGTCCGCCACGGGCCGGTGCTCGACCCCGCGCGGGACGATCAGGAAGTCCCCCTCGGCGAGCTCCACGTTCCCGTCGCGCAGCTCCATGCGGAAGCGCCCCTTCACGACGAGGAACAGCTCGTCCTCCGCGTCGTGGTGGTGCCACACGAAGGGCCCGAGGAACTTCACGAGCTTCACCTGCTGCCCGTTCAGGTCTCCGACGATCTTGGGCTGCCAGTGGTCGGAGAAGCGGGCGAAGCTGGCGGCGAGGCTGACTTTGTTGAGCATGGCTCAGTCTACTTCATCGCCAGCCACAGCGCCCACAGCCCCACCGCCGCGATCCAGCAGGCGATGGCCGTGACGCGCCAGCGCGCCTCGCGGCTGAAGGCGCCCATGGCGACGAGCACGAATCCGGCGCCGGCGGTGACCAGGCCGAGCCCGAAGAGCGCGTGGCCGCGCCCGAAGTTCAGCATTCCCATGATGATGAGCGCGAGCGCCAGGACGGCGCTCACGAGCGTGCTCACGCCGAAGTGGACGGCGCGGCCGTGGACTGGCTCAGGTCCGGTCATGTCCCTCTCCCGAAGGCTGGTCGGGCTGATCCGTACGCGAGCGGCGGGCCACCGGGGCCGGAGAGGGCCCAGACCGCGAGCGCGTCCCCCCACGCGTGTCCGTCCGCCGTGTTGTCGAAGATCGCCCACGCTTCGGCGCCCCGCCCGCGCGCGGCCCGCAGCGCCGCGGCCGCCTTCTCCAGCTCCTCGGGCGGGTACGGCGAGTAGTACATCTTCGGCGAGCCGTGCCAGCGGATGTAGACCAGCCCGTCCCATCCCCCGGGATCCGCGGCCGCGGGCGCCCCCTTCGGCGGGTCCGCCGCGACGCGCGCGACGCGATGCTCGACGAGCAGCCGCGCCGCTTCGTCGTCGAACCACGTCGCGTGGCGCGGCTCGAGCGCGACGAGCCCGTCGAATCGCTCGCGCATCGCGCCGAGGAACGCGCGCGCGGTCTCGCCGTCGTAGCTCAGCTTCGGCGGGAGCTGCACGAGCAGTGGCCCGAGGCGGTCGCCGAGCTCGCGCACCTCGCCGAGGAAGCGCTCGAGGGCGGCGACGGCGTCGGGGCCGCGAAGCCGCGCCTCGTGCGTCGCCGCCTTCGGCACCTTCGCCGAGAAGCGGAACCCGTCGGGGACCGACGCGGCCCAGCGCGCGTACGTGGCCGGCCGGTGCGGGCGGTAGAACGACGAGTTGATCTCCACCGCCGGCAGCCGCGCCGCGTAGCGCGCGAGGTGCGACCCCTCGGCCGGGAACGCGTCCGCGTGGAGCTTCGGGATGGACCAGCCGGCGGTGCCGACGTAGAGCATGGTTGTGGGCCGTGGGCCCTGGCCGTGGATCTGCGCGCTAGCGCATCAGCTGTTCCGCCGCCCGCGGGTCACGGCTCACGGCCGCCATCGTGGCACCTCACGTGCGCTCCCCGACGCTCCACCATCAGGGAGGATCGATGGACCGCAAGCGCGACGACGACACGGCATCGGGCCGCCGCCCGAGCGACACCGAGAACCTCGTCGGCGACACCGCCGCGAGCGACAGCCTCACCGACCGCCGCCACGCCGTGCAGCCGGGCGAGGCGGACGCCATCCGCGGCTCCGCCAAGACGGGCGGGCTCCCCGAGGTGCGGAACGACTCCGAGGAGCCCGGCCTCGACGAGAGCTGAGCGCGAAGCGAGCGCAGCGCCGTCGCCGCGACCGGTGCCGCCGTTCCCCGTCCGCGACCAGCGCTCGGCCGGCGGCGTCGTCGCGCGCGAGCGGCGCGGCGGCGGGTGGGAGGTCGCGCTGATCTGCGTCGGCGCGAAGCGCCGCTGGCAGCTCCCCAAGGGGCTCGTGGAGGAGGGGGAGGCGCCGGAGGTCGCCGCGCTGCGCGAGACGCGCGAGGAGGCGGGCGTCGAGGCGGACCTCGTCGCGCCGCTCGAGACCGTGGAGTACTGGTACGTCGGCGCGGAGCGCGGCGGCGGCCGCGTGCGGTTCCACAAGCGCGTGCACTTCTACCTGCTGGCCTACCGCGCGGGCGACGTGGCCGACCACGACCACGAGGTGCTCGAGGCGCGCTGGGTCGAGATCGCGGAGGCGGCGCGCCTGCTCGCCTTCCCGTCGGAGCGGAAGGTGGTGGAGCCGGCGGCGGAGATGCTCGGAGAAAGGAGAGAGGAGCAGGGAGAGGCTGCTCGCTGAGCGCCTCTCCCTGCTCCTCTCTCCTCTCTCCTTTCTAGCTCTTC
>JBJMNJ010000437.1:0-3642 GCA_045804325.1 Gemmatimonadaceae bacterium | reverse complement strand
AAGCTCTTCGAGTACCTCGCCGCGGGGCGCGCCGTCATCACGACGCGGCGTCCGGCGAGCGAGGAGATCCTCACCGACGGCGTGGACGCCGTGCTCGTCGACTACTCGCACGCCGCCATGCGCGACGCCATCCGCGCGCTCGTCGTCGATCCCGAGCGCCGCCGCTCGCTCGGCGAGCACGGCCGGCGCACCGCCGCGCGGCACACCTTCGCCGAGCGCGCGCGGCGGACGCTCGACTTCCTGCGGCGTCACGCCACGAACGCGACGTTGTAGTTCGCGCCGCTCTTGCCACCGAGCGCCATCACGCGCTTGCCGACCGTCGCGAACGCCGTGGCGAGCTCGTCGGGTCGCACGCCGGCGTCCTCGTGGATCTCGACGACGACCGCCCGTGCGTCGCGCATCGTCGCCCGCGCGGCGCCCAAGGTGAACGCCTCGCGCTCCCCGCCCTCGATGTCGGCCTTGATGACCGCGGGCCGGATGCCGCGCTGCGCGCAGAATCCGTCGAGCGTCACCGCGGGCACGGTGACGTCGCCGACCGCGCCGGTGCGGGTCCTCGAGTCGCCCGGCTCGGCTTCGAGGCGCAGCGTCCCGGCGCTGGCGCTCACGGCGCAGGCGTGGACGGACACGTTGACGATCGCGTTGCGCGCGAGGTTGCGCTCGAGCAGCGCACGCGCGGTGGAGTCCGGCTCGAACGCGTGCACGTGGCCCGCGGCGCCGACGCGCCGCGCCGCCAGCATGGCGTACGGGCCGACGAAGGCCCCGACGTCGAGGACGACGTCGCCCGGGCGGAGCTCGTCGGCGAGGAACGACACGACCGCCGGCTCCCACGTGCCGCGCCAGGCCGAGCGAGCCCAGAACGCGTAGTGCCGCGACTCGGTGACGCCGACGAATCGCAGACGCTCGCCTCCGAGCACGATCTCGGCCTCGCCGCGGACACGCCAGAGCGGCAGCGGCCATGCGATGCGCGACGCCCACGCGTGCCACGCGCGCCGCCGCACGGAGATGGGCAGCCGCCGCCACAGCCGGCGCGCCGCCGCCTCGAGCGACCTCGCCCGCGGCCGGCTCACCGCTTCTCCACGAACACCGTCGTGCCCGCCCCGCGCACCAGCCGCTTCACGCGCCGTGCGGCGCTCCACACCGGGTCGCGCTCCGGCCACGCGACCTCGGCGAGTCCGGCCCGGGTCAGGAGCGCCCGGAGCGAGTCCCCCGAGAAGTACGTGCGGTGCTCGACCGGGTGCAGGTTCTTCGTGCTCACGTGGTGCCCGGCGTCGACGCGCCGCTGCTCGGCGGCCCAGTCGAACCGCGAGAAGTCCGGAACGGCGACGAACCCCACCGCGCCGGGCCGCAGCGACGCCGCCACGCGCGACAGCACCTCGACGGGGCGTTCGAGGTGCTCGAGCACCTGGTTGGCGATGACGACGTCGAACGGCCCGTGCGCCGCGATGTCGGCGACGTCGCCCACGACCACGGCGCCGAAGGACCGCGCATGCTCGGCCTGCTCAGCGTTGAGCTCGACGCCGACCGTCGTGACCCCTGGCGCGCGCGCGATGGCGAGGACGTCGCCCCACCCGCACCCGAGGTCGAGCACGCGGACGTCGATCCGCCCCGGTCGCGCGCGGGCGAGGAGCGTCAGCAGGCCGAGCCACACACGGGTCCGCGCGACACGGAGATCCCACGCGAAGGGCTTCGTGGTCGCGCCCGCCGACGTGTTGACGAGGGCGTACATGAACGCGAGGTCATCGTCGGCCACCGGATCGGATGCGTAGTCCGCGGCGCACCGCGCACAGCGCGAGACGACCTGCGCGGCGTCCGTCCCGAAGCGCTCGATGAGGGCGGCGACGTGCGCCGGCTCGTAGTACGGGTTCACGGCGATCACCGCGGGCAGCGGCACGCGCAGCAGCGGCGCGGCCTCGGACGACCCGCACAGCGGGCACGGCCGAGGTCGGCCGGTCAGGACCCCGTCGACGCTCCCGGCGATGTTCGACTCAGCGGCTTCGGACATGCTTTCGGGCCGAGAGGGAACGATGTGCCGGCGCCGGCGTCGAGGGATAGCACACGGGTCCGCGGGTCACGCGCGCAGCGCCAGCGCCCGCTCGGCCATCGCGCGCGTCGCCGCGGCGTAGCGCTCGGCCGTCCAGAGATGACGCGCGACGTCGGCGTTCGCCCGCTCGCCGAGCCGCGCCGCGAGGGCGCGGTCGCCGAGGACCCGGACGAGCGCATCGGCCAGCGCGGCGTCGTCCTCGGGCGCGACGAGCAGGCCGTTCTCCTCGTGCGCGACGAGGTCGGGGATGCCGCCGACGCGCGTGGCCACCACCGGCCGGGCGCGCGCGAAGGCCTCGAGGATGACCCGGCCCATGCCCTCCGAGCGCGACGGCAGGACGAGCGCGCTCGCCGCGTCGAAGCGCCCCACGAGCACGGCCGGCTCGAGGAACTCGTGGTGCTCCACGCGCCCCGGAAGGTCGCGTGCGAGGTCGTCGATCACGCCGCGCATCGGGCCGCGCCCAGCGACGATGAGCCGGGCGTCCGGCAGCCGCTCGGCGACGCGGCGCCACGCGCGCGCGAAGCCGTCGGGGTTCTTCGTGCGGTCGAGGACCCCGACCCACAGCGCGGTCGGCACGTCGGGCGGCGGCACCGGCGGCCGCTCGAGGAACGCGCGCAGGTCGAAGTACGTGGGGAACAGCGCGAGCGGCGGCCGGCCCGTCGCCGCCTCGGCGAGCGCGGCGGTGTAGCCGGTCAGCGCGCGCGTGCCGGTCGCGCGGCGCAGCGCGATCAGCGCCGCGCGATCCGACAGCCCCGCGATGACGCGGCGCCGGCGCGAGCCGTACAGGCGCGCCGCGATGCGCCAGTCGCCGTGGACCTCCACGACGAGCGCCGGCCGCGGCCGCAGGCCCCGCAGGCCGGGCAGCAGCGCGAACGCCTCGTACGGGCTCTGCGTGACGACGACGTCCGGGCGATGGCGCCGCGCCTCGGCGCGGACCACGGCGGGCAGGGCGGCGTAGAACGCGGCGCCATCGAGCCCCCGCGGCCCGCGCGCGGGCAGCAGGCGGAAGCGCGGGTCGCCCGCCGCGACGCGCCCGGCCGCGCCGACGACGCGCACGTCGACCTCGCGCGAGACGGCGTCCCACTTGCGGGCCAGCGACGCGGGCAGCGGCAGGTCGTAGCGCGTCCGCCCCACGAAGAGGACGCGCGGGCGCGCCACCGCGCCCATCAGCGCGCGGCGGCGGCGCGGTCCGGCCAGACCGCCCAGCTCACGGCGAGCGCGGCGAGCGCCCACAGCAGGTTGTCCTCGGCGTAGTTGTGGAACGCGTACGTCGCGCACAGCGCGAGGATCCCCGCGGTGGCCGCGACGGCGACCGCCTGGTCGGCGCCGGCGGTCGCGCGGCGGCGTCGCTCGGCGGCGAGCAGGACGAGGACGAGGAACGCGGCGTAGAGCAGCACGGCGGGCGTGCCCGACTGCGCCCACAGCTCCATCGCGACGTTGTGCGCGGGCAGGTACCGGAGGTCCGAGATGTCGCGCATGTCGTCGTACGCGGGCAGGGTCCAGCGGAACGCGCCCGGCCCGACGCCCAGCACGGGGTTGTCGCGGACCATCTCGAGCCCGGCGGTCAGGAGCCGGCGGCGCATCTGGTCCGAGACCTCGGT
>JBJMNJ010000436.1:0-12554 GCA_045804325.1 Gemmatimonadaceae bacterium | reverse complement strand
CAGCAACTGCTCCTCTCTCCTTTCTCCTTTCTCCATTCTCCTTTCTCGTGTCTACGCCGCGAGCGCGTTGCCACATCCCGAGCAGAAGCGCGCGTCCTGCTCCCGGATCTCCGCGCCGCACCGCGCGCAGTCGTGCGCGAGGCTGCGGCCGCAGCTCGAGCAGAACACGGCGTCCGGCTCCGGGCGCGGGCCGCACGACGGGCACGCGGCGAGACGCTCGCGCTGGGCGCGGATCAATGCCTCGACCGGGTCGTCCTCGCCCCCGGGGGTGGAGGCGGCGGGCGCCGCGTCGCCCGCCCGCATCTCGGCGATCGCCTGGCGCGTGTACGTCGCCTTGAGCGCCTCGTAGTCGGCCTCCGAGAGCTTCCCCGTCGCGCGGTCGAACTCGATCTCGCGGAGCGCCTCCACCGGGCTCGGCGCCGAGAGCACGGGCGTGTGGGCCGAGCGCGGGTGTGGTGCGGCGGCGGCCGCGCTCTCGTCGAAGAGCGGGTAGAGCACGAAGGCCAGCGCGACCGACGCGAGCAGCGCGCCGATGAGCAGCGTGATCACGCGTCGTCCCCGCGCACGGCGGCCTCGAGGCGCGCGAGCTCCTCGGTGGTCGCGTCGTCCACGCGCGGCGCGGCGAACGGCGCGGCGGGCGGCGCCGCGGCGGCGCGCACCTGCGCGCGGCGGTGCCAGCTCCGGAGCAGCAGCGTCAGCACCGTGCCGCCGGCCAGCAGCACGGCGAACGGCATCGCGTAGCCCACGAGGTTGAACCCCACCTTCTTGGGCGCCATCAGCACGCGCTCGCCGTAGCTGCGCTCGAACGCGTCGATGATCTCCTGCGCCGTGTAGCCGCCCGCGACGAGCGCCATCACGTCGCGGTGCATCGCCGGCGAGACCTGGCACGCGAAGTCGGTGGTGCGGCACGTGAACACGTCGAGCGTGCAGCCGCACTGGCAGTGGATGCGCCGCTCGAGCGCGTCCCGCTCGTCGGCCGTCATCGACGGCGTCGCGCCCGGCCTGGGCGTCAGGCGCACGGTGCGCCCCGCGCCCTGGTCCATCACGCTGTTGTCCGCGCCGCGCACGAGGCCGTCGTCCTGCGGGCCCTGGAGCGCGAACGCGCCGGACAGCCCGGCCACGGCGCCGAGGAACTCCCGTCGGGTCGCCACGATCAGTCTCCCGCCAGCGCGGGCTCGCGCTCGGGGCTCGCGTAGCCCGCGCCCGGGGGCAGCACCGCCGCGTAGCCGCCCTCGCGCTTCCGCTCCGCCTGCGGCCACATCACGATCAGCCCGCCGACCGCCATCACGAGGCCGCCGTACCAGACCCACCACACGAGCGGGTTGAACGCGATGCGGAGCTCGGCCGTCTCCTCGCCCGTCAGCCCGGCGAGGACGACGTACACGTCCTGCTTGGGGCCCTCGAGGATGCCGACCTCGGTGGACGGCTCGAACGTCGGGTTCTTGAAGCGGTCCACGTGCTGGCGCTTCTCGCTCCGCACGAAGCCGGCGGGCTTGCCGTCGCGCGTGACCCGCAGCGACACGGCGGTGACGACGCGGTTGAGCTCCTCGGAGGTGGAGATCCCCTCGCTCGTGAACGTCCAGCGATGGTTGTACGGGTCGGTGGTCGCGTACGTCTCGCCGGGCGAGAGCGTCACGTCCGCCTCCTTCTTGAAGGCGAGCCCCGCGAAGGCGGCGAACAGGATCACGATGCCGGCGTGCACGATGTAGCCGCCGTAGCGGCGCCGGTTGCGGGCGACGAGGCGGACGAACGCCGTCCCCCACCCCTCCCCGTGCATCCGCCGGCGCGCGCCGACGCCCTTCGCGAACTCCTGGACGATCGTGCACCCGACGAAGCCCACGAGCACGTAGCTCACGAGCGCGTACGCGTCGCGCATGCCGAGCGCGAAGAGCGCCGCGCCGAGCACGAGGCCGGCCGCGACGGGCGCCCGGAACTGGCGCCTGAGGTTGGAGGCCGACGCGCGGCGCCAGGCGATGAGCGGGCCGACGCCGGTGAGCGCGAGGAGCAGCAGGCCGAGCGGGACGTTCACGGAGTTGAAGAACGGCGGACCCACCGTGATCTTCTCGCCCCGCACCGCCTCGCTGAGGATCGGGAACAGCGTCCCCCACAGCACCGAGAACGCGATCCCGACGAGCACGAGGTTGTTGTAGAGGAAGGCGGCCTCGCGGCTCACCATGCTCTCCAGCTCGACCTTCGCCTCGAGGTCCCGCAGGCGCGTCGAGACGAGCCAGGCGGTGACGGCCGTGGCCGCGACGAGGAAGCCCGCGAACCACACGCCCACCGGCGACTGCGCGAACGAGTGGACGCTGGAGATGACCCCGCTGCGCGTGATGAACGTGCCGAGGACGGCGAGCAGGAACGAGGCGACGACGAGCGTCACGTTCCACTTCCGCAGCATCCCGCGCTTCTCCTGGATCATGATGGAGTGCAGGAACGCCGTCACCGTGAGCCAGGGGAGGAAGCTCGAGTTCTCCACCGGGTCCCACGCCCAGTAGCCGCCCCAGCCGAGCTCCACGTACGCCCACCACATGCCGAGCACGATGCCGACGGTGAGGAAGAACCACGACACGAGCGCCCACTTGCGCACCGCGCCGAGCCAGTCGGCGTCGAGCCGGCGCGTGACGAGCGCGCCGATGGCGAAGGCGAACGGGACGGCCGTGGCGACGTAGCCCAGGTAGAGGTTCGGCGGGTGCGCGGCCATCCCGGGATTCTGGAGCTGCGGGTTCATCCCGCGCCCGTCGGGGGGCACCCAGTCGAGGCGCTCGAAGGGGTTCGCGCCGAAGGCCGTCGTGGCGAGGAAGAACGTGAGCACGACGGCCAGCGTCCCCGTCGCCCACGGCATGAGATCGCGCAGCCGGTTGCGGTGTCCCCACACGGCGAGCGCGGCGTAGAACGACAGCACGAGCGACCAGAAGAGCAGCGAGCCGCTCTGTCCCGCCCAGAACGCCGTGAGCGTGTAGACGGTGGGCAGGTTCGCGCTCGTGTACGACGCCACGTACTTGAGCGAGAAGTCGTGCGTGACGAGCGCCGTCAGCAGCCCGGCCGAGGCCAGCACGACGAAGAAGAAGGTCGCGTAGACGGCGCGCTCGCCGCTGGCGACGAGGTCGGCGCGCCCCGAGCGCCCGCCCGCGAACGACACGGTGGCGCCCCAGGCCGCCATGAGGAGGGCGACCCAGAGCGAGAGCTCGCCGACGAGGATCACGCGCCGCTCGACGGGCGGGCGGGCATCTGCTTCGGCACGCCCTCGGGGTGCTTGCCGTAGCCGGGCTTGTCCGGGGCGTTCTCGTAGCGCGAGGCGCACTTCGCGAGCAGCGTCGTCGCGCGGAAGGTGCCGTCGCGCCCGAGGCGGCCCTCGAGCACCACGTCGGCGCTGTCGGTGAAGGTGTCGGGGATGATCCCGCGGTAGCGCACCGGGTACGTGCGGCTCCCGTCGGTCATCGTGAACGCGAGCTCCCGCCCGCCCTCGAAGCGCTGGATCGTGCCGGGCACGACCCGCGCGCCCACCTTCACGCCGGTCTCGTAGAAGGTCGAGTCCGACGCGATCTTCGCCGCGAGCTCTCCCGGCGTCAGGTAGTAGACGGCGGTCTCCTGGATGGAGCTGGCCATGAGGTAGCCCGCCGTGCCCAGCACGAGCAGACCGCCCAGCATGAACTTCGTGCGTGCCTTCACTGCGCCGCGTCCCGGCGACCGCCCGCGGCGCGCGACGCGCGCCGGCCGGGGCCGCCCTTAAGAGGTCCTGTCGGGCTCGGAGCCGCCTTCCGCTCCGGCGGTCTGCGACTCGGTGTGCTTGCGTGCGGCCACGCGGCGCACGCGCGCCATGATCGCGTCGAGCTGCGCCTCGGCCTGGGCCCGTTCGGCGGCGCCCTCGGCGCCCGTCGTCCGGTTGAGCTCGCGCACCTGGTCGAGCATCTCGTCGATGAGCGCGCGGAGCACCAGGTTGGAGCGGCGCTCGGGCGCGGCGGGCGTCTCGTTGTCGGTCATGGCCCGGGGAATATACGGGGCGGGCCGGGCGGCGAAAAGCACGGCCCCATGCGAACTTCGGCCCCGCCGCCTCGCGTCACCGCTCCGTATGGGACAGCGGGATCGCCGCCGCGACGCCGCCGAGCGCGTCCCAGACGAGGTCGCGCCGGCTGAAGAGGCCCTTGGTGCGCCGGTCCGACCGCTCCTTGAGCAGACCGACCGCGGCGGTGGCGGCGCTCGCACCCGCGAGCGCGCCGCCGTGCGACACGTCCACAGTGCGGAGCGCGGAGTAGGCGACGCTCTGCACGACGAAGGACGCCACGAAGTGCTTCACCTTGTCGGCGCCGAACCAGCGGTCCGCCGGTCGCTGCGCCGCTGCGGGCCGGGCGAGCGCGAGAGCGAAGAGGAGCGCGAGCGCAGGACGCGCGAGCGCGACGTCGCGGCGGCAGCGCATCAGGCCGCTCCGCGCGCAGCGGCGGCGCGCGACCCGCCGATGCCGAGCCCGGCAAGCTCCTCGCCGATCAGCTCGAGCGCGCGGCGGAGCAGCTCGTCGTGCCCCGGCGCGTGGATCCAGCTGCTCGCGCCCGAGGGGTGCGGGAGCGGGACGCACGCCGAGACGCCGCCGGCGTGCGCCACCTCGTGCCGCCCGCCGATGATCCGGTCCAGCGGCCCGGGCCCGAGGAACCGGTCGATCGCGAGACGCCCGACGGGGATCAGGAGCCGCGGCCGGATGATGCGGAGCTCCGACTCCAGCCACGACGCGCACAGCGACTGCTCGCGCGGCGAGGGGACGCGGTCGCCGCGTCCGCTCGGGCTCGGACCGGGATAGCAGCGCGTCACGGCCGAGATGTAGATGCGCTCGCGCGCCTCGGCCTCGTCCACCCCGGCCTGGGCGAGCCAGCGGAAGAGCGTCTTCCCCGCGCGACCCGCGAACGGGCGGCGGTCGGTGACCTCGGTCTTTCCCGGCGCCTGCCCGACGAGCATGACGCGCGGCGAGCGGGCGAGCGAGACGATCGGCAGCGGCGCCGGCTCGTCGTGTCCGCAGCGGCGGCAATCCGCGAGGGCGGCGACGTGGGCTTCGAGTGGAGTGAGGGCGCGGCGGGACATCGGGGCGATGTGAGATCGACGGTCGAATCGGATGTCTACACCGATCGCCGGAGAAAAATCCACTCCTCCGGGCGCGGCACGCCGGGCGACGCCGGGCGACGCCGGGCGACGCCGGCCGGCGCGTCTAGACTTCGTCGCGCGCCCACGCGAGCGCGGCCCGCACGGCCCGGCGCCACTCGCGCGCACCGGCCTGGGCGGCCTCGGCGCCGGCGCCCGGCGTCAGGCGGCGGAAGCTGCGCCCCGCGAGGAACTCGTCCGCGCCCTTCCAGACGCCGCTCGCCACCCCCGCGAGGCCCGCCGCGCCGAGCGCGGTCGTCTCGATCATGTCGGGGCGCTCGACCGGGACGCCGAGGACGTCCGCCTGGAACTGCATGAGCCAGTCGTTCGACGTGGCGCCGCCGTCCACGCGGAGCGGGGTGCCCTCCGGGCCCATGAGCGCGGAGCCCGCCTGCGTTCGCATGACGCCGAGGACGTCCGCGGTGGAGTAGGCCATGGCCTCGAGCGCCGCGCGCGCGAGATGCGCGCGCCCCGAGCCGCGCGTGAGGCCGACGATCGTCCCGCGCGCGCGCGGCTCCCAGTCGGGCGCGCCGAGGCCGACGAGGGCCGGCACGAAGTACACGCCGTCGGTGGACTCGATGCCGCGCGCGAGCGCCTCGGTCTCCGCGGCGGTCTCGATGATGCCGAGCCCGTCGCGCAGCCATTGCACGGCCGCGCCGGCGACGAAGATCGACGCCTCCAGGGCGTACGCCGCGCCGCCGTTCGCGTCGCACGCGACGGTGGTGAGCAGCCCCTCGCCCGCCGTGGGCCGCGACGCGCCGGTGTTGAGCAGGAGGAACGCGCCGGTGCCGTACGTGTTCTTCCCCTGCCCCGGCGCCCAGCACCCCTGCCCGTAGAGCGCGGCCTGCTGGTCGCCGGCGACGCCGCAGACGGGGATCTCCACGCCGAACAGGTCCGGGGTCGCGCGCCCGAAGTCGCCGGCGGACGGGCGCACCTCGGGCAGCAGCGCCCGCGGCACGCCGAAGAGCGTGCACATGGAGTCGCTCCACTCGTGGCGGCCGATGTCGTAGAGCATCGTGCGGGACGCGTTCGTGGGGTCCGTCGCGTGAACCTTGCCGCCGGTCAGCCGGTACACGAGCCAGCTGTCCACGGTGCCGGCCGCGAGCTCGCCGGCCTCCGCGCGCCTGCGCAGGCCCCCGTCGCGCAGCAGCCACTCGAGCTTCGTCGCGGAGAAGTACGGGTCCAGCACGAGGCCGGTGCGCTCCGCCACCATCGCCTCACGCCCCTCCGCGCGGAGCTCGGCGCAGCGCTCGGCCGTGCGGCGGTCCTGCCAGACTATCGCCTGCGCGACGGGCGCTCCCGTCGCGCGATCCCAGACGACGACGGTCTCTCGCTGGTTCGTGATGCCGATGGCATCGGGCGTCACGCCCGCGGCGGTCACCGCCGAGCGGGCCGCGCCGATCGTGCGCCGCCAGATCTCCTCGGGGTCGTGCTCCACCCAGCCGGGACGCGGGTAGTGCTGCGTGATCTCGCGGTAGCCGCGGCCGAGGACGCGTCCCGAGTGATCGATGACGAGGCAGGTCGAGCCGGTCGTGCCCTGGTCGATGGCGAGGACGGTCTTCATGCGGGCGGGATGGAGAAGTCGAACGGCGCGCGGTGCACGCCGCGGTCGCTGACGATGGCGGTGACCAGCTCCGCCGGGGTCACGTCGAAGGCGGGATTGTACACCGGGACGTCGGACGGCGCCGTGACGCGGCCGAGCCCAGCGGCGATCTCGTCGCGCGGGCGCTGCTCGATCTCGATCTGGTCGCCCGTGCGGGTTCGCGCGTCGAACGTGCTGGCCGGCGCCGCGACGTAGAACGGGATGCGGTGGTGGTGCGCGGCGACGGCGAGCGCGTACGTGCCGATCTTGTTCGCCACGTCCCCGTTCGCCGCGATGCGGTCCGCGCCGACGAGGACGAGGTCCACGCGCCCCGCGCGCATGAGGCTCGCCGCCATGTTGTCCGCGAGCACGGTGACGGGGATGCCGGCGCGCGCGAGCTCCCACGCCGTGAGGCGGCTCCCCTGGAGCAGCGGCCGCGTCTCGTCCGCGTACACCTCGACCTTCCGCCCCGCCTCCGCCGCGAGATACACGGGCGCGAGCGCGGTGCCGATGCCGCCGGTGGCGAGCGCGCCGGCGTTGCAGTGCGTGAGGACGCGCGCGCCGTCGGGCAGCAGCGGGAGCCCGTGCTCGCCGATGCGGCGGCACATCGCGCGGTCCTCGTCGAGGATGCGCGTCGCCTCGTCGCGGAGCGCGTCCATGACCTCGCGCGGCGCGCGGCCGCGGTCGCGGGCCGCGCGGCCGAGCATGCGGTCGATCGCCCACGGGAGGTTCACGGCCGTCGGGCGGGTCGCGCGTATCCGGCCCGCGTGCTCGGCGAGCTTCGCCGCGAAGACGATCGCCGGCGCGTCGGCGTACGGCGCGAGCGACGCCACGAGCCCCATCGCGCCCGCCACGCCGATGGCCGGCGCTCCGCGCACCGCGAGCGACGCGATGGCGTCGCACACCTCGTCGAGCGTGCGGAGGTCGCGCTCGACGACGCGCTCGGGAAGCTCGCGCTGGTCTATGATGCGCACCGCGCCCCACTCGGGAGACCAGCGCACCGACTCGATGACGTGCATGCCTCAAGATGGAGGCAGTGCGGGGGCTAGGGAACGAGGGCGGCGGGCTCCTCGACCACCTCGCTCACCGGCGCGGGGCGCGGCCGCCGCTTCCGGCGCCGCTCCGGGAAGTGCTTCGCCAGGAACGCGATCAACGCGCGCTCCTCGGGCGCGTGCGCGTACGGGCCCCGTCGGCGCGCCCGCGCGCGCGCGAGGTAGGGCGCGATCGTCTCGCCGTCGTCGAGGTAGCGGGCGAAGAGGATCGGGTGGATGTAGCTCTGGCGGCAGATGGTCGGCGTGTTGCCGAGCTCCGCGGCGACGAGGCGGCACACGAGCGCGACGGCGCGCTTCGCCGCGTGCTCCGTGTCCTTCGGGCCGACCTCCGCCAGCACGATGGCCGCGCGGAGCGTGCCGCCCCACGTCCGGAAGTCCTTGGCGGTGTACGGCACGCCCACGTCCTCCCGGAGGTAGCGGTTCACGTCGCGCGCGGTGAGGTCCTGCCACCGGCCGTCCTCGTCCCGATATCGGAAGAGGCGCGGCCCGGGCGTCTCGAGGAGCGCGCTGACGAAGCGCGCGAGCGAGGCGTCGGCGACGACCTGGTGCTGCTCGACGCCGCTCTTGCCCTTGTAGTCGAACACCACGCTGTCGCCCTCGACGTGCACGTGCCGCTTGCGCATCGTCGTGAGGCCGAAGTGGTTGTCCTGCGCGCTCCGCTCGCCCCCCACGCGGAAGAACCCCTGGCTGATGAGCTTCACCGCGCCGGCGGTGACGCGATGCTCGTCGAGCGCCGTGCCGCGGAAGTCGCGCTCCACCCGCCGCCGGATGTCCGGCAGGTCGAGACCCATGCGCCGGACGCGGTGGTACTTCCGGAGCGCGCCGCGCCGCATCGCGCGCGCGTGGTAGCGGTACTGGCGCCTTCCCTTGGCGTCCACGCCGAGCGCCTGGAGCTCCGCGCGCGGGCTCGAGGCGATGCGCACGTCCTTCCACGCGGGCGGGATGGCGAGCGAACGGATGCGCGCGAGCGTCGCCTCGTCGGTCACGGGGCGGCGGTCCGTCGTGTAGTAGCGAAAGCGCTCGGGGCGCGTCCCTTCGCGAATGATCCAGCGCGTCGGCATGCGTGCGGTGCGGGAAGCAATATTCCTTCCCGGGAGTTAGAATGGTGGTTCCCGACCCGAACTCCCGGCCATGCCCTACTCGTATCTGACGCTCGACGTCGCCGACCGCATCGCCACGCTCACCGTCAACCGCCCGGACAAGCTCAACGCCCTCAACGACGCGACCATCCGGGAGCTCGGGGCGGCCATCGACGAGCTGCGCGGGCGCGAGGACGTCGGCGGGATCATCCTCACCGGCGCGGGGCGGGCGTTCGTCGCGGGCGCGGACATCTCGGAGCTCGCGGGCCAGACGCCGGTCGAGGCGAAGGCGCGGGCGCAGCGCGGGCAGGAGGTCTTCCGGCGCTTCGAGACGAGCCCCAAGCCCACCGTCGCCGCGGTGAACGGCTTCGCGCTGGGCGGCGGATGCGAGCTGGCGATGTCCTGCCACGTTCGCCTGGCGAGCGAGCACGCCAAGTTCGGCCAGCCGGAGGTGAAGCTCGGCATCGGCCCGGGCTACGGCGGCTCGCAGCGGCTGCCGCGCCTCGTGGGGCGCGGGCGCGCGCTCCAGCTCCTGCTCACCGGCGAGATGATCGACGCGCAGGAGGCCTACCGCATCGGGCTCGCGAACCGCGTCGTGCCGGCGGCCGAGCTCCTGCCCGCCGCGCGCGCCATGGTCGGCGCGATGATCGCCAACGGCCCGCTGGCGCTCGCCGTGTGCATCGAGGCGGTGAACTTCGGGCTCGACGCGCCGCTGCCGGACGGCCTGAACCTCGAGGCGAACCACTTCGGCCTCCTCTCCGCCACGGCGGACATGCAGGAGGGGACGCGCGCGTTCCTCGAGAAGCGCGCCCCGTCGTTCGCGGCCAAGTAGCTCCGCGGGTGCAGACCGCCGTGGCGGAGCGCAGCGCACCGGACGCCCCCGCCGTGGGCCGGGCGCGGCTGCTGCGCCTGTCCGTCCGCGACTTCCGGAACCTCGCGCGCCTCGACCTCGAGCTGCCGGCCGACGGCGTCGCGATCATCGGCGAGAACGGCCAGGGGAAGACGAACCTCCTCGAGGCCATCTATTACCTGCAGCTCCTGCGGAGCTGCCGAGGCGCGCGCGACCAGGACCTCGTGCGCTTCGGCGCGGCGGGCTTCCACCTGTCCGCGCACTTGCACACCGACCGCGCGCACGACGTGTCCGCGGGCTTCGAGCCGCGCGGCAAGCGCAAGCGCGTGAAGCTCGACGGCGCGGAGCCGCCGCGTCTCTCCGACGCGCTCGGCAGCCTGCCCTCGGTGATCTGGTCGCCGCAGGACGTGCAGCTCGTGGCGGGGGCGCCGAGCGAGCGGCGGCGGTATCTGGACGTGGCGCTCGCGCTGACGTCGCGCCGCTACCTCGCCGCGCTCCAGACCTACCGTGCCGCGCTCACGCGCCGCAACGCCGCGCTGCGCGACGCGCTGCGCACGGGCCACGGCGACCAGCGCATCGCCGTGTGGGAGCCCGCGCTGGCCGAGCACGGGGCGACGCTGTGGATCGCGCGGCGGCGGTGGGTGGAGCGGGCGGCGCCGGAGTTCGCGCGGCTCTGCGCGGCCATCGGCGAGCGGGGCGAGGCGGTGATGCGCTACGTGACGTCGCTGCACCCCGAGGGGGATGCCGAGGATCCCGGCGCCGTGGCGCAGGGAATCGCGAGCGCCCTCGCCCGCCAGCGCCCGCACGACGTGCGGCGTGGGATCACGCACGCCGGGCCGCACCGCGACGACCTCGCGCTCACGCTCGCCGGCGCGGAGGGCGCCGCGCGCGACCTGCGGGCCTTCGGCTCGGCCGGTCAGCAGCGCACCGCGGCCATCGCACTTCGGATGCTCGAGGCGGCCACGCTGCGCGAGGCGAGCGGGCACGCGCCACTCTTCCTGCTCGACGACCCGTTCGCCGAGCTCGACGTGCGGCGCGCGCACCGCATCCTGGAGCTCCTCGGCGAGGCCGGCTTCGGGCAGACCGTGCTCACCGTGCCGAGGGCGAGCGACATTCCGCCGGAGCTCTCGCGCCTGGAGCGCTGGACGATCGCGGACGGGCAGGTGAGCCGGTGAGCGACGGGAAGAAGAGGCGGCCGGAGCAGGTCGCCGGGATCATCGCGTCCGTGCTCAAGCAGGCCGGGCTCGCGGAGCGCGTCGATCAGGCGGGCATCATCCCGGAGTGGACGTCGCTGGTGGGCCCGCAGATCGCGGCGGTGAGCGAGCCGCGCATGATCACGGGGGACGGGACGCTGTTCGTCTCGGTGACGACGAATGCGTGGATGACGGAGCTGTCGCTGATGGAGCCGGAGCTCCTGCGGTCGATCAACCGCGTGGCGGGGCGGACGCCGGTGAAGAAGATCCGGTTGCAGCTGAAGCGGTAGCGTCGAGAGAGAAGGGAGGAGTGAGGAACGGGCCGCTGGGTACGCCACGAGTGGCGTCCCGGGGCGGTCCCTCGCTCCTCGCTCCTCACTCCCCGTCCCTCTCTCCTTTCTCGCCCTAATTCATTTGTCCATAATCACTTAGGGACGGGCGCGTGGGTTGCGTCGCGGCCCTCGGGCCGCTACATTTGTAAGGTTCCCCCGGAGGCCGTTTTCGGCGTCTCTTCGGGGGAAGCCTTTCGTCTCTGTTCAGGGTGAATATGGCCAAGACTGCGACTGCGGAGCGGGTGCCGACCGAGTACGGCGCCAGCAACATCACGGTGCTGAAGGGGCTCGAGGCCGTCCGGAAGCGCCCCGGCATGTACATCGGCTCGACGGGCCCGCGCGGGCTGCACCACCTCGTCTACGAGGTGGTCGACAACTCCATCGACGAGGCGCTCGCCGGCTTCGCGAACCGCGTGGCGGTCACCATCCACGCGGACGACTCGATCACGGTCGAGGACAACGGCCGCGGCATCCCGGTGGACATCCACCCGGTGGAGAAGCTCCCGGGCGTCGAGCTCGCCATGACCGTGCTGCACGCCGGCGGCAAGTTCGACAAGGACTCGTACAAGGTCTCGGGCGGCCTCCACGGCGTCGGCGTCTCCGTCGTGAACGCGCTCTCGGAGTCGCTCAGGGTCTGGATCAAGCGCGACGGCAAGGAGCACTACATGGACTTCGCGCGTGGCAGCACGACGACGAAGCTCAAGGTGCTCGGCAAGGCCGGCGCGAAGGAGACGGGCACCACCGTCTCGTTCAAGCCGGACCACCAGATCTTCTCCGAGCTGCGCTACGACTACCAGACGCTGGCCACGCGCCTCCGCGAGCTTGCGTACCTGAACAAGGGCGTCACGATCTCGCTCAAGGACGAGCGCGAGGGGCAGGAGAAGGAGGAGACCTTCCTCGCCCGGGGCGGCCTGAGGGAGATGGTGCAGTACCTCAACGCGAGCAAGAGGACGCTGCACACCGAGGTCGTGTACCTCGACACCGAGCGCGACGACATCGGCATCGAGCTGGCGCTGCAGTACAACGACAGCTACAACGAGACGGTCTTCTCGTTCGTGAACAACATCAACACGCACGAGGGCGGCACGCACCTGACCGGCTTCAAGTCGGCGCTCACGCGCGTGATCAACCAGTACATCCAGAAGTCCAGCCTCGCGAAGAAGGAGAAGGACATCACCCTCTCCGGCGACGACGTGCGCGAGGGGCTGACGGCCGTGCTCTCCGTCAAGGTGCGCGAGCCGCAGTTCGAGGGGCAGACGAAGACGAAGCTCGGCAACGGCGAGGCCGAGGGCGCGGTGCGGTCGGTGGTGCTGGAGCAGCTCGCGACGTACCTCGACGAGCA
>JBJMNJ010000435.1:0-16397 GCA_045804325.1 Gemmatimonadaceae bacterium | reverse complement strand
AGAACGAGCTCCAGCGGCGGGTGAAGGGCACGGGGCTCGGCCTCACCGTCTCGCGCCACCTCGCCGGGCTGCTCGGCGGGCGGCTCGAGGTGGAGAGCGCGCCCGGGAACGGGAGCACGTTCCGGCTCACGATCCCGGCCGTGCACCCCGACGCGGCCGAGCTCCAGGACATGGAGGAGCGGAGCCAGCACCTCGACCCCACGAAGAGCCCCGTGCTCGTCGTGGAGGACGACACGACCACGCTCTTCCTCTACGAGAAGTACCTCGAGGGCTCCGGCTTCCAGGTGCTCCCCGCGCGGAGCGTCGAGGAGGCGCGGCGCACGCTGGAGCGCATCCGGCCGGCGGCCGTGGTGCTCGACGTGATGCTCGACGGGGAGACGAGCTGGAACTTCCTCAACGAGCTGAAGCTCAACCCCGAGACGCGCGACATCCCGGCGCTCGTCGTGACCGTGGTGGACCGCGAGCGGAAGGCGCGCGCCCTGGGCGCCGACGAGTTCTTCGTGAAGCCGCTCGACAAGGTCGCGATCGCGCGCATCCGCGAGGCGCTCGCGAAGGCGGTGTCGGGGATCGCGCCCGCGCACGGCGGGCACGCGCCGGCCGCGCCGCCGGGGGCGCCCCGTGGCTGACGTGCGGCTCTCGTACGAGCTGCGCGAGGGGCGCGCCGCCCCGGAGGCCGCCGCGACGGCGTCCGCCGCGACCGCGTCCGCCGCCGGCACCGTGCTCGTCGTGGACGACAACGCGGCGAAGCGCTACCTCGTCGCGCGCTGGCTCAAGCTCGCGAACTTCGAGGTGCTCGAGGCCGAGGACGGCGAGACGGGGCTCCAGCTCGCGCGCACGGGACCCGACCTCGTCGTGCTCGACGTGAAGCTGCCGGACATCGGCGGCCTCGAGGTGTGCCGGCGCATCAAGACGAACCCGATCACCGCGCACATCCCGGTCCTCCACCTCTCCGGGCACGCCTCCTCGTCGGAGGACCGCGCCACGGGGCTCGACGCCGGCGCCGACGCGTACCTCGCGCACCCGGTGGACCCGGTGGAGCTCACGGCCACGGTGCGCGCGCTGCTGCGCATCCGGCGCACCGAGCTCGCGCTCCGCGCGAGCGAGGAGCGCTACCGGCTGGTCGCGAAGGCGACGAACGACGTCATCCGCGACTGGGACCTCGCCTCCGGGGAGGTCGTGTGGAACGACGCGGCGCGCACCGTGCTGCGCTTCGACGCGGACGCCATCCGCCCGGACCCGCAGTGGTGGTACGACCACGTCCACCCCGAGGACCGCGAGCGCGTCGTCGCCGGCCTCCGCGCGGTGACGCAGGGGCACGGCGAGCACTGGGTGGACGAGTACCGCTTCCGCCGCGGCGACGGCACGTACGCGACGGTGCTCGACCGCGGCTTCGTCGCGCACGACGAGCACCGGCGGCCCGTGCGCATCGTCTGCTCGATGGTGGACGTCACCGAGCGCAAGACGGCGGAGGAGGCGCAGCACCTCCTCGCGGACGCGAGCAGCGCGCTCGCCACGACGCTCGACTACGAGCTGGCGCTGCGCCGCGTCTGCCGCCTGCTCGTGCCGCGCCTCGCCGACGTGTGCGCCGTCTTCCTCGCGGACTCGGTGGGCGCCCACGGCACGCGCCCCGCGGCCGTGCGGCTGTTCGAAGCGTGCGGCGCGCTCGAGGACGACGAGCGGCGGCTGCGCGGCCTCTACCGCCAGCTCCCCGTGAACGTCGAGGACCCGGTGGACGGCGTGGCGCGCGTGCTGCGCCTCGGCGCCCCCGAGCTCTGCGCCGACGCGGCGCCGATGCGCGAGAGCGAGCCGGGTGCCACGCTGCACGCCATGGGGGCGACCTCGTACATGATCCTCCCGCTGCGCGGGCGCGAGCGCACCATCGGCGCGCTGCTCCTCGCGCGGCGCGGCGACACGCGTTACGGCTTCGCGGACCTCGTGCTGTCGAAGGAGCTCGCGGGGCGTACGGCGCTCGCCGTGGAGAACGGCCGCCTCTACGAGGAGGCGGTGGTCGCGAACCAGGCGAAGGGCGACTTCCTCGCCGTGATGAGCCACGAGCTGCGCACCCCGCTCAACGCGGTGGTGGGCTACTCGGACCTCCTGCTGCTCGGCATCGCCGGCCCGGTGCCGCCGCAGGCGCAGCAGTACGTGGGCCGGGTGCAGGCGTGCGCGAAGCACCTCGTCGGGCTGATCGACCAGATCCTCATCTTCTCGCGCATGGAGGCGGGGCGCGAGCACGCCAACCTGGAGCGCGCGGACGCCCGCGCGGTCGCGCGCGACGCGGCCGCGCTGATCGAGCCGCTCGCGCAGGAGCGCGGCCTGGCCTTCCGCGTCGAGGCGCCGGCGCACGCGCTCTCCATCCTGACCGACCCGGGCAAGCTGCGGCAGATCCTCATCAACCTGCTCTCGAACGCGGTGAAGTTCACCGAGCGAGGCTCCGTGACGCTCGCCGTCCTCGAGGAGCCCGACGCGGTGGTCGTCGAGGTGCGCGACAGTGGCATCGGCATCGCGCCGGAGCACGTCGAGCGGGTGTTCGACCCGTTCTGGCAGGTGGAGCAGAAGAAGACGCGCCGCGTCGGCGGCTCGGGCCTCGGCCTCGCCGTCGCGCGCCGCCTCGCCAGCCTCCTCGGCGGCGACCTCTCGGTGCGCAGCACGCCGGGCGAGGGCAGCACCTTCGCGCTCCGCCTCCCGATGCCGCGCGGCGAGCTCCCGCGGCCGCCGGCGGAGGAGCCGCTGTCGATGCACGCCTCGCCGAGCGAGCCGAGGCGCGCGGCGGAGGGCTGACCGCGGTCCGCAGCGATCGCAGTGATCGGCGTGCGAACCGAATCGCTACCTGCCGATCGAGCTGGGATCCGTGTGCTCGTACGCGCGCCCCAGCCAGCGCACCACCGGCCACAGCTCGAGCAGCGCGACGAGCGCCATGAGGACCGCGCCGATCGGGAGCGACCACCAGAGGATGCGCGGGAAGAGCGCCACCGCCGCGGCCGCGCCGACGCCGGCGGGGATGGCGAGCAGGAGGCCCGCCGTCGCCACCGACGCGCCCACCGTCAGGACGTTCTGGCCGAGCGCCTCGACGCCGGCGGGGCGGTCGGGGCCGAGGCGCACCCACGCGGGGAAAAGCAGCGCCGCGGCGTTCTGCACGACGAGGCCGAGCGTGCCGACGAGCGGCAGCACGACGAGCGCGGCGAGCAGCACGGCGAGGCGCCCCGAGGGGTTCAGCGGAGCCTGGGGCGCCATCGACATCGCCCCCCACGACACCGCCGCGAGCAGCATCTGCACGAGCGCGAGCGGCACGGCCGCCCCCACCACCTCGGCCGCCACCACCTGCGCGCCGCCCAGCGGGAAGGTGCGCAGCAGCTCCACCTGCGCGAGGTCGCGCCGCAGGTCGTTGCGCGCGTAGATCGGGCCCACGACGGCGAGCAGGCACGTCACGAGCCCGGAGACGATGCCGACGAACCACGGCCACGCGCTCCCCCGGCTCTCGGCGGCGGTGTCGCTCGCGAGGCCGGTGACCCACGCGGAGACCAGCAGCAGCAGGACGAGCGCGACGGTGCCGCGGCGCACGGCACGCAGCGCGGCGAGGACGTTCTTCCAGACGATGGCGACGCCCGGCACGCCCGTCGGCGCGAGCGGCAGGCGGAAGCGCGCCGCCGTCGGCGCCGGCGCGGTCGCGCCGCGGCGCTGCGCGCGGTAGCGCTCGACCCGCGCCGCGCGGCGCGCCGACTCCTCCAGCGCGGCCTCCTCGAACGCCGTGTCGAGGCGGAGCACCCAGAGCAGGTGCGCGCCCATGAGCAGCGCAGCCGGGACGATGGCGCGCGCCCACTCGCCGGCGCCGTGCGCGTAGAGCGGCGCGAGCAGGAGCCGGAAGGGCGCGAGCACGAGGGACGGGAGGGGCGTGGAGAGCGTCTCGCCCAGCGTGCGCACGAAGACGCCCGCGGCGAGCGCCGCGCGCAGCGCCGCGAGATGCGACGTGACCGCGTGCACGAGCGCGAGCAGCGCCGCGCCCACGGCGAGGAGCACCGGCCACTGCCGGCGCAGCCCCGCGAGCCCGTGCTCCACCGCGCTCGCGCGGACGAGCGTGCGGCCGAGGCGGTGGAAGTAGAGCGTCGAGAAGAGAACCCAGAGCGAGAGCACGCGCAGCGCGACGCCGAGCGGGCCGGCCACGGCGACCGCGCCGTAGCCGCCCATGCCCGGGCGGCGGAGCAGCGCGGTCCAGATGAGCGTGTTGACGAGGAGGAAGAGCTGCGCGCGGACGAGCTTGTAGCGCACGAGCTCGCGGCGCGTGACGGGCGCGGGGAAGAGGAACTGCACCTCGGCCGTGCTGAAGCCGATGGCGGTGGGCGCGCCGAAGAGCCACCCGTAGGCGACGGTGAGCGCCGCGATGAGCGCCGCGAGCTCGAGGCTCCCGCGCACGCCGACGACGCCGGCCAGCGTCGCGCCGTCGCGCGGGCGGAAGATGAAGTACCAGAGGTAGGCCGCGCCGGCGAGCGACGCGACGAGGTAGCGCGGGTTGCGGAGGCGGCGCAGCTGGCGCCGGAGGCGATTGCTCGCGCCGCGCCGCGTCAGGAACCAGAACGCCGCGATGGGCGCCGGCGTGGCGCTCACGCCGCCGGCGCTCACGCCGCCCCGGTCGCGCGCGCCGCGCCCGCGTCGTCCGTGAGCGAGATGAACAGCTCCTCGAGCGAGAGGCCCGCCAGCTCGGGACGCGCGGCCACGATGTCCGCCACCGTGCCGAGCGCGACGACGCGGCCGCGGCGGATCACCAGGAGGCGCGTGCACAGCTCCTCGACGAGGTGGAGGAGGTGCGAGCTCAGGATCACCGCGACGCCGGTGCCGGCGCGCGCGCGGATGGTGGCCTTCATGCGTCGGATGCCCGCGGGGTCGAGCCCGGTCAGCGGCTCGTCGAGCAGCAGCGCCCGCGGCTCGTGCAGCAGCCCGCACGCGATCGCGAGCTTCTGCCGCATGCCGCGCGAGAGCTCGGCCGGGAAGGCGTCGCGCTTCTCCACGAGCTCGAGCTCGCCGAGCAGCGCGGCGGAGCGGGCCGGGGCGTCGGCGACGCCGTAGAGCCGCGCGACGAACTGCAGGTGCTCGGCGACCGTCAGGGACTCGAAGAGCTGGGGCTCGTCGGGCACGAAGGACAGTGCGCGCTTGGCCTGCACCGGCTCGCGCACCACGTCGGCGCCGGCGACCGTCACCGTGCCGCGCGTGGGCGTGATGATGCCGGCGATGGATCGAAGCGTCGTCGTCTTCCCCGCGCCGTTGGGTCCGACGAGCCCGAGCACCTCGCCGGGCGCGACGGCGACCGAGAGCCCGTCCACGGCGACGAAGTCGCCGTAGAGCTTCGTGAGGGCCTCGACGCGAATGACCGGCTCTCGGCCCTCGGCCGTCACAGCACGTTCCCCGGTGAAAGGATTCCTCCAGGGTCGAGCTCGCGCTTCAACGCCCGCATCGCGCCGATCTGCAGCGGCGAGAGCTGCAGACCCACCCACTTGCGCTTGATCTTGCCGACGCCGTGCTCGGCCGCGACGGTGCCGCCGAGGGCGATGACGTGGCGCAGCGTCTCCTCCACCACGGCCTCGATCCGGCGCAGCTCGTCGGCGTCGTGGGCGATGAAGTTCTGGTGCGGGTGGCCGTTGCCGGCGTGGCCATAGATCACCGCCTGCGGGACGCCGTGACGCTCGGCGACCGCGCGCGCGAAATGAATGGCGCCGGCGAGCTCGCGGTGCGGCACCGCCCAGTCCGTGGAGACCTTGCGGCCGCCGTGTGCCCGACGCGCGCCGCCGCGCTCGTTCATCGTGGCCGGCACGGCGTGGCGGAGCCGGCGCGCCTCCTTGAGCTCGCCCTCGCTCCCGTACGCGCGGATGTCCGCGGCGGCCGCGCCGTGCGCCTCCGCCAGCGCGAGCCAGCGGTCCAGCGGCGGCTCCTCCGCGTCGTCCTCGAGGTAGACGAGCGCGTCGGCGTCGGGGGCCCACCCCGCATCCGCCGCCGCGCCGCGCACGATCTCGAACGCGAGCCGGTCGAAGAACTCCAGGCAGCGCGGGGCGAGGTGCGCGTCGTCGCGCGCCGCCACGACGAACGCGAGCGCGTCCGCCTCCCCCGCGAACGGCACCGCGAGCCCCAGCACCGCGGCCGGGCGCGGGAGCAGCGCGAGCTCCGCCTCGAGCGTGACGCCCAGGGTACCCTCGCTCCCCACGAACCAGTCCACCGGGTCGTGGGCGACCGCGTAGCCCACCGTGTTCTTCTCGAGCGGGCGGCGCCGCAGCTCGACGACCTCGCCGCTCGCGAGCGCGACCGTCAGCGCGCGCACGTGCGAGCGCGTGGCGCCGTAGCGCAGGGTGCGCGCGCCGCTCGCGTTGCAGGCGACGGCCCCGCCGATCGTCGTGTCCTCCTCGCTGGTCGGGTCGGGCGCGAAGAGCAGCCCCTCCTCCGCCACGCGGCGCTTGAGGTCGCCGAGCAGCACGCCGGGCTGCACGCGCGCGACGCGGCCGGCGACGTCCACGTCGAGCACCCGGTCCATCGCGCGGAGCGAGAGCAGGAGCCCGCGGTCGGTGATCGACGCGCCGGTGGTGCTCGTCTGCCCGCCGGCGGGGGTCACCGGAGTGCCGGCGGCAGACGCCTCGTGCAGCAGCTCGACGATCTCCTCCGCGCTCGTGGGACGCACGACGCCCTCGGGCACGAGCTCGAGCCCGGAGACGTCGCGCGAGTAGGCGAGGCGGACGCTCTCGTCTCGGCTGACCTCGACCCTCGGCCGAGGGCCGCGAGCCGGCTCGTCAGGCATCGCGGAAGTGCACCACGGTCGCCGTCCGCACGTCCGGGATGCCGAGGAGCGACGCGCGCGTCTCCTCGCTCACGTCGCCGTCCACGGAGATGGCGGCCAGGGCCTCGCCGCCCGGCTCGATGCGCGCCTGGTGGTACTCGGCGATGTTCACGCCGGCCTGGCCGAGGCAGGTGCCGACGTGGCCGATGACGCCGGGGACGTCGTTGTTGGTGAGGATCAGCAGCGTCTGGCGCGGCGCGACGTCCACGTGGAAGCCGCCGATGCGCGTGAGACGCGGGACCGTGCCCGCGGCGGCGACGCCGGCGACGGCGAGCTCCTGCATCCCACCACTCACGCTGAGCTGGAACGCCCGCGGGTGGCCGAGCGACGTGCTCGGCGACGCCGAGAGCTCCATGCCGCGCGCCTCGGCCAGCGGGCGCGCGTTGATGAGGTTGAGGCGGTCGGTGGTGACGCCCTCGAGCACGCCGGCCGCCGCGGCGGAGAGGAGCATCGGCGCGGCGGTGGCGAGCTCCGGACCGTAGCGGAGCGAGAGCCGCTGGATGGCGCGTGTGCCGCGCTCGGCGAGCAGCGCGCGCGCGACGGCGGCGGCGCGGCGGGCGAGCGACACGGCGGGACGCTCCTCCTCCCAGATCGTGCCCTCGGTGCCGGCGATGTTGATCGCCTTCGAGAGCTCGCCGGAGAGCAGCGCGTCGCGCACGGCGACGCAGACGTCCATGGCGACGTTGCGCTGCGCCTCGGTCGTGGAGGCGCCGAGGTGCGGCGTGAGGACGACGTTCGCGAGCGTGCGGAGCGGCGAGTCGGCCGGAAGGGGCTCCTTCGTGTAGACGTCGAGGACCGCGCCGGCGACCTGCTTGTTCGCGAGCGCCGCCGAGAGCGCCGCCTCGTCCACGATGCCGCCGCGCGCCATGTTGACGACGATGGCGCCCGCGGGGAGGCGCGCGAGCTCGCGCCGCCCGATGAGGCCGCGGGTCTCGTCGGTGAGCGGCGTGTGCACCGTGAGCACCTCGGCCTCGCTCACGAGCTCCTCGAGCGCCGTCGCGCGCCGCACGCGCAGCGACTGGAAGCGCTCCTCGGCCACGTACGGGTCGTAGGCGACGACGTCCATCGCGAAGGCGAGCGCGCGGTGCGCCACCTCGCCGCCGATGCGTCCGAGCCCGACGATGCCGAGCGTGCGCCCGCGCAGCTCCTGGCCCATGAACTTCGAGCGGTCCCAGCGCCCCTCGCGCATGGAGCGCGCGGCCTCGGGCAGCTCGCGCAGGAGGCCGAGCACGGCGGTGAAGAAGAGCTCGGCCACCGCGATGGTGTTCCCGGCGGGGGCGTTGATGACGGCGACGCCGAGCTCCGTCGCGGTCGGGATGTCGATGTTGTCGGTGCCGACGCCGGCGCGCCCGACCACCTTCAGGCGCGGCGCGCGCCGCAGCAGCTCGGCCGGCACCTTCGAGGCGCTGCGCCCGATGAAGGCGTCGAACTCGGGGATGATCTCGAGCAGCTTCTCGCGCGGCTGCGTCGGCAGCTCGACGACCTCGAACGAAGGCTCGGCCTGGAGTATCGCGACGCCGTCGGCGTCGATCTCGTCGGTGACGAGGATACGATGGGCGGGGGGCATGGGCTACAACATAACCATGCCCTCGGCCGAGGGCTCCGTCATCTCCGCTTCCACTCTGCCAGCGCCTTCGCCTCCTGCTCCGCCGTCACCGTGAACTTCGGCGCCTGACGCCGCGCCTCGGGCACGGTCTGCCACCACGCGAGCGTGTCGCGCACCGTCTCCGTCACCGGTCGGACGCTCAGTCCCGCCCGCACGGCCTTCGTGCTGTCGATGGCCATCATGCCGTACTCGTTCCCCTTGGGGAGCGCCCACGGCACGGCGTACACGATGCCGTGCGCCTCGAGGAAGGCGGGGTCGTCCACCCACACCAGACGCGCCTTGTTGCCGAGCGCGGCGTTCGCCTCGGTGAGGAACGGGCGGAACGGCCGCGAGGGAGCAGCGGCGTTGTACACGCCGGCGCGGCCGTCCTCCACGAGGCGCACCATGAACGCGGCGAGGTCGCGCACGTCGATCCACTGCGCGGGGTCGTCGGGTCCCGGCGCGAGCGTCTCGCCGCCGCGGTCGAGGCGGACGGGCCAGTAGGGGAAGCGGTCGGACGTGTCGCCCGGGCCGACGATGTAGGTGGGGCGCACGACGACGCCGCGGTCGCCGAAGGCGTCGAGCGTCTCGCGCTCCGAGAGCGCCTTCGCCACGCCGTAGTCCGCCGAGCCGTCCTTCGGGTCGTCGAGCGTCGTGCGCACCGGGTCGGCCTCCGAGAGGCCGATCCGGAGGTAGGGGTAGTAGACGCCGGTCGACGACGTGAAGAGGTAGCGGCCCACGCGGTCCTTCAGGAGCTGCGCGGTGCGGCGCACACGGTCGGGGCGCGTGGCGCTGTCGTCGATCACGGCGTCCCAGCGCCCCGTGGCGAGCGCGGCGAGGTCCCCGTCGCGGTCGCCGATGAGGTGCGTGACGCCCGCGGGGAGGTCCGCGGCGCGCCGGCCGCGCGTGAAGATCGTGACGTGGTGCCCTCGGCCCACCGCGTGCCTGACGAGGTGCGGGCCGATGAAGCCGGTGCCGCCGAGGATGAGCAGGTCGAGCGGGCGCGCGGGCGCGGCGCGGACGGGCATCGCGCCCGGCGCGGCGCGGCGGCTGCAGGCGGCCAGCGCGGCCGCGGCGGCGGTGGCGAGGAACTCGCGGCGGGTCGACATCGGCGGGGCGGGGGTGAGGGTCGTCCATGACTACCCGCCCCCTCGAGACGCCGCCAGTCGGGGCCGCCGGATTCTTACACGGCGCGAACGCCCGTCCGGCCTTCGCGGTCGAGCGGTCGCGAAGTGGGGAGCGACGGCCCATGCCGGGCGCGAGCGTAGTGCCGTAGACTCCCCTCAATGCAGACTCCCGTGGACCCCGCCGCGTCGGACGGCCCGCCCGAGGGCGCGACGGGCGCCGAGGCGTGGCTGCTCGTCTGCGACGCGCTGATGCGCGGGCTGAATCACGCGCTCAGCAACCGGGTGGCGACGGTGAGCGCCGTGGTGTCCGTGATCGTGCCGGACGCGGAGGGGGCGGACGCCGAGATGTTCAAGGCCCTCCTCGCCGAGGTGCGCCGGCTCGAGAAGATGCTCCGGCTGCTGCGCCTGGTCCCGTCCACGCCCCACCCGGCGACCGACGCGGTGCGCGCCGCCGAGATCCTGGCGCACGTCGTCGAGGCGCACGAGCACCACCCCGACCTGCGCGAGGTGCCGTGCACGCTGGAGTGCGGGACGGGGCTGCCGGCGGTCCCCATTCGCGAGTCGGCGCTCGCGCACTCGGCGCTCGCGCTGATCACGGCGGCCAAGCAGGTGGTGTGCGACCACGGCGGGGGCGAGGTGCGGGTGCGCTGCGGCGGCGACGCGCGCGGCCTCGCCCTACGCGTGGAGGCGCTGCCGGGGACGCCGCTCCCCGGCGCCGAGTACCGACTGCCGCCGGTCGTCCCCATCTCGCCCGCGGTGGCGGTGCGCGCCGCGCGCTGGGCGATCGCGGGGGAGCGGTGCGAGCTCCGCGAGGCGGCGGCGGAGGGGGCGCTCGCCGGGTACGAGCTCGCGGTGCCGGCGCCGGGGCCGCCGGGGCCGCCGGGGCCGCGTTAGGCGGGCGGGCCGGGCCCGGGTCCGGGCCCGGGTCCCGGCTCGGACCGTGCTTCCGGCGGTGATTCCGGCGGTGCTGCCGGCGGGCCCTCGCCCTCGACGCGCGTCCCGTTCTTGCCGCGCCGCCGCCGGCGCTGGCGGAGGTTGCCGACGTACACCGCGGCGAGCGCGTAGAGCACGCTCACCACGACGGCGCCGGCCACGAGCGCCGCTCGGCTCGCGCCGCGGATCGGCGCGAACGCCGCGTCCACGGCCTCGCTGACCGGGCGGATGCGGTCCGCGGCGCCGGACGGGTCGGCGGCGACGGCGAGCACCACGCCGGCGACCATGAGCGCGGCGGCGAGCAGCAGCGTCGCCCACACGATGCGGCGGCGGGCGGCCAGGCTGCGCGCGGGAGTCGGGGCGGGGGGCACGCGCAGATTATAGCGCCGGGTGGCCTCGACGGCCCGCCCGCCGGGGGCCGAGTGGCCGCGGGCTCCCCCGACGCTGCGCCGCGTCGCATCTTGTCCTTCATGCGTCTCACTCGCGCCCCGACCTCGCGGTGCGCGCGGCGGGCGCCCGTTAGGCGAGGCCCATGCGCCGCATCCTGATCGTCGGCGCCGGCGGCGCGGGGAAGTCCACGCTCGCGCGCCGCGTCGGCGAGCGCCTCGGCCTCCCCGTGATCCACCTCGACGCGCACTACTGGCGCGCGGGGTGGGTGGAGACGCCCGCCGACGAGTGGGCCGCGGTGGTGGACCGGCTCATCGCGGGCGAGGCGTGGGTCATGGACGGCAACTACGGCGGCACGCTCGAGCGCCGGCTCGCGCGCGCCGACACCGTCGTCTTCCTCGACACGCCGCGGCTCGTGAGCCTCTGGCGCGTGCTCCGGCGCGCGCTCAGGTACCGCGGCCGCACGCGCCCCGACCTGGCGCCGGGGTGCCCCGAGCACCTCCCCGACTGGGAGTTCGTCTCGTGGATCTGGACGTACCCGCGCCGCCGCCGCGGCGCGATCCTCGCGCGGCTCGAGCGGCTGCGCGGCGAGAAGGCGATCCACGTCCTGAGATCCACGCGCGACGTCGAGCGCTTCGTCGCGGGGCTCGGCCGTGGCCCGGGCGTTGCCCCGTCTCCCCTCCCTCACCAGACGCGATAGGGAGGCAGCATGGCGAACGAGAATCGGGGCCGCGGGCCCGAGTCGGGCAAGTCGGAGTGGGTCGGGCGCGACGATCCGGCCGCCACCGATCCCGTGAGCGACGACGAGAAGCAGGGGCTCAGCCTCCTCGGCGGCAACTCGATCCGCGACGGCGCGCTGCACGGCGTCAGCGACCCGGTGCGCGACGGGAGCGAGGGCCCGCACGAGTCGCCGCGCAACGAGCTGCGCGCGGACGGTCCGCGCCGCAGCCCCGAGGAGGTGTCCGATGCCGGAGGCGGCGACGGCGGGCTGAGCCAGTCGGGCGGGCGCGCGGGCGGCGCGCGCGGACACGGCGGCGCGTCACGCGACGTCTCGCCGGCCGAGGAGTCCCGCGGCGGGCCGGCGCAGTTCAAGTCCACGAGCCGCACGGACCTCGACCATCCGGGCAGCGACGTGGGCGACCGGAAGGACCGACGCTGATGTGTCGACTCGCTCCGCACGCGCTCGGTGCCGTGCTCGCAACGCTCCTCCTCGGCGCCTGCACCATCACGAAGAAGGACGCCGAGCCCGACACCGCCGCGGCGGCGACCACCGCGCAGCCGGCGCCGGCCGCCCCCGCTCCGGCGCCGACGGACTCGGCGTCGCTCGCCGGCACCGCAGGCGCGGCCGGCGCGGCCGGCGCCACGTCGCCCGACAGCGCGATGCGCCTCGAGGTGGACATCAAGGCGCGGCGCCTCTACGTGTACCGCGGGCAGGGCTCGGCGGCCGCGGACACGTTCCGGGTCGCCGTGGGCTCGCAGAAGTGGCCGACGCAGACGGGCGAGTGGACCGTGCGGCAGGTCGTCTTCAACCCCGAGTGGGTGCCGCCCGACGAGACGTGGGCCGAGGAGCGCGAGCCGCGCAAGCCGGGCGACCCGAAGAACCCGCTCGGCCGCGCGCAGCTCGTCTACGACCCGCCGCGCACCATCCACGGCACGAACGCGCCGTCGTCCATCGGCACCGCGACGTCGCACGGCTCCATCCGCATGCGCAACGAGGACATCCTCTCGCTCGCGCGCGACGTCATGCGGGCGGGCGGCGCCCAGCGCGACTCGGCCTTCTTCCGCCAGACGGAGCAGCACCGCACGGAGAAGCAGGTCGTGGATCTGGCGAGACCGATCCCGATCAGGGTGTTCTAGAGACAGGGAGCACGGAGCAGGGCGCAGGGGCGACCCGGAGGGGCCCGTTCCTGCTCCCTGCTTCATCACGCACCCTAGTAGAGCCGCCTGCCCTCCGCGCAGCTCGCGATCAGCTGCGCCAGCCGCTTCGCGCGCGTCTCCGGGCGCTTCGCGCTCACGACGCGCCACGTCATCATCTTCCGATAACCGGGCGGGCAGGACTCCCAGTACTTCCACGCCGCGCGGTTCCGGCGCAGCTCGCGCTCCTCCGCCGGCGCCAGGCGCGCCTCGCCGCGCTGCTCGTACGAGTAGGTGCCCGTGCGCTCATCCGAGCGCCGCTCCCACGCGCGTTGCCCCGCCGGGCGCACGCGTCCCTCGGCGAGGAGGCGGTCCATCGTCGCGACGTTCACCGCGCTCCACGTGCTCCCCGGCTTGCGCGGCGTGAAGCGGATGGCGTAGCGCTCGTCGTCCACCTTCTTCCGGATGCCGTCGATCCAGCCGTAGCAGAGCGCCTCGGCGACGGACTCCTGCCACGTGAGCGTCGGGCGCCCCGTGCTCTTGCGATGATAGCCCACCCAGAGCTCGGGCTCCGTGCCGTGGTGGCGCTCGAGCCACGCGCGGAAGTCCGCGGGCGACTCGAAGAAGACGGCGTCGAGGTGGGAGCCCATCGACATTCCCCCCGGCGCCCCGCCTAACGCGCCAGCGCCGCGACCGCGAGCCGCGCGCCGAGCCACACGGCGCCGATCCCGAGGGCGAGCTGGAGCAGCACGTTCAGCGCGGCCCCGCCCGGCGAGCGCCCCTCGGCGAGCGCGTACGTCTCCCACCCGAACGCGGAGAACGTGGTGAAGCCGCCGAGCAGGCCGGTGACGACGAACAGCCGCGCGGGCCCGAGGAGCCAGTCGCGCGAGTACGCCGCGCCCATGAACGCGCCGATCGCGGCGCAGCCGAGCACGTTCACCACGAGGGTGCCGAGGGGAAAGCGCGCGCCGGCCGCCGCGGTGCCGACGAGGCTCGACAGGCCGAAGCGCGCCACCGAGCCCACGGCGCCGCCGAGCGCGACGAGCAGCACGCCACTCAGGCCCGAGCGCACCGCTCAGCCGAGGAAGGCGTCCCAGTCCAGCCGCGACCAGTCCGGCGCGCCGTTCGGCGAGGACGAGGCCGAGCTCACCTGCGGTTTCAGCGGCACCTGCCCGCGCTGCGGTGCGACCGGTGGGACGAGGGGGGGCGGCGGGACGGGCGTGCCGCGCGCGCCGCGCAGGAACGCCACCGCGTGGCCGCTCGTGTCCCGCACGTAGCCGCGCCGGAAGAATCCCAGGTGCAGCCCGCGGAAGCTGAAGACGCCCTCGCCCTTCACGAACGCGCGCGGGCGCCCGGCCTGGTCGAAGATGACGTCGTTGTACATCCAGCCGCGCGCCCGCCCCTTGGAATCGAAGATCGGGTCCATAGAAGAGAGAAGATGGCCGCTGGAGCACTGCGCCGCCACCGCGCAGGCGGCGTAGCCGAGCACGCGCGCGCCGTCGCGGAGCGCGGTGGGAGTGGGGCGCCAGCCGCCGGCGAGCCGCGCGTCGAGCAGCTCGCGCGGGCTCGGCCGGTGATCCCAGACGGCGACCGCCGTGACGGCGCCGAGTCAGGTGACGTCGAAGACGAGCGCGAGGCGCGGCTCCAGCTCGACGACCACGTCGTGAGTGAACTCGTCCTGCGTCACGACCTCCGCGACCGACCGCGGCGGCCGCTGCGCCCGGCCCCACGCGAGCACGTCCGCGAGCGTGCAGAGTGCGCGCAGCTCGCTCACGAGGCCGGCGAAGCGGTCCGCGTCCACGCGACCCAGTGGTGAGACGGGTACCTCTCGCACTCTTCACCTCCCGCGTCCTCGGCCCTCGGCCCCTCGGCCGCCGGCCGGGACCTCAGCCCTCGAGCAGCGCCCGAATGCGGTGGACGAGCGTGTCGGGCGCGAACGGCTTCTGGAGGAAGCCCTCGTGCGAGCCGAGGAGGCCGCGCTGCACGATGTCGCCGTCGGAGAAGCCGGACATGTACAGCACGCGGATCCCGGGGCGCGCCACCTGGAGCTTGTCGGCGAGCTCGCGGCCGGCCATCACCGGCATGACGACGTCGGTGACGAGGATGTCGATGCGCCCCTCGTGCTCGGCGACCAGGTCGAGCGCGGCGCGGCCGTGCGGCGCCTCGAGCACCGAGTAGCCGCGCGACGCCAGCGTGCGGCGCGCCACGGCGCGGAGCTGGTCGTCGTCCTCCACGAGGAGCACCGTGCCCGCGTCGCCCTGCGGAAGCCCCTTCGGCGGGCTCGGGCGCGGCGCGGGCGCGTCGGAGGACGGGAGGTAGATCTTGAACGTCGCGCCGACGCCGGGCTCGTCGTACGCCCAGACGTGTCCGCCCCCCTGCTTCACGATCCCGTAGACCGTCGCCAGCCCGAGCCCGCGCTCGGCGCCCGGCGTGCCGTGCAGCGGGTCGAACATCCGCTCGCGCGTCGCGCCGGCGGCGGGGCCCGTGTCGCCCACGGCGAGCCCGAGATAGCGCCCCGGGGCGAGCACGATCTGATCGTCCGCGTAGCGCTCGCGCAGCGCGACGGTGAACGTCTCGACCGTGACGCGCCCGCCCTCGGGCATCGACTCGCGCGCGCGCTCGGCGAGGAGCACCAGCACGCGCTCCGCCTGCTCCCGGTCCACCCGCACCGCGCCGCGCGCCGGGCCGGGCTGCACGGAGAGCTCGACCCCGGGGCCGAGCGCCTCGCCGAGGCGCTCGCGCATGTCCTCGACGACGGCGGCGAGGTCGAGGTCGGCTGGCGGGAGGACCTGCGAGCGGCTGAAGGCGAGCAGGTGCCGCGTGAGCCCGCCCGCGCGCTCCGTGAGCCGGCGGATCTCGGCGGCGTCGTCGCGCCGCGCGTCGTCCGCGGGAAGGTCGGCGAGCAGGAGGTCGGCGTAGCCGCGGATGGCGGTGAGGAGGTTGTTGAAGTCGTGCGCCACGCCACCCGCGAGCCGCCCCACCGCCTCGAACTTCTGGGACTGGCGGAGCTGCTCCTCGAGGGCGGCGCGCTCCGTGTGGTCGGCGAGCGTGCCGGCGATGCCGGAGACGCCGCCTGCCGCGTCGCGCGCGGCGCGGGCCCGCACGCGCATGCGGCGCTCGCCGGTGCGCGCGAGCCACCGCGCGTCGAACTCGACGGCGTCCTCCCGCTCCTCGAGGAGGCCGAGGAGCGCCTCGATGGCGCGCGGGCGGTCCTCGGGGTGGACGTAGCTCACGGCGCTCGAGCCGAGCGCGTCCGCGGCCTTGAAGCCCATCGAGGCGCGCCACGCGCCGCTGAGGTAGGTGAAGCCGAGGCTCGCGTTCGCGCGGAAGACGATAGCGTCCACGTCCTCGGCGAGCTCGAGCCACCGCGCCTCGGCGTCGCGGAGCGCGCGCTCGGCGGCCGCGTCCGCGGCGGCATCCGGTGCGCCGGCGAGCGTCGCGGCCGCCAGCGCGGCGATGTCGCCGAGCGTGCGGGCGTCCGCGTCGTCCCAGAGGCGGCCGCCGCCGTCGGCGACGAGGATGGCGCCCGCCGCGGCCTCCGCGGCGCCCACGCGCAGGGTCAGGCAGCTCACGGCGCCGACCGCCTCGCGCAGGATCTCGCCGGCGCCGGGCCCGTCGGGCGGCTGCGTCGCCGGCTCGCGGGCGGCGAGCGCGCGCTGCAGGAGCGGGTCGGCCGCGCCCGCGGGCGGCAGCGGCA
>JBJMNJ010000434.1:0-8395 GCA_045804325.1 Gemmatimonadaceae bacterium | reverse complement strand
CGCTCACGGACGCCTGCCCGGGCACGACGCCCGGCGGCGAGACCAGCACGCGCACGTCGTAGGGACCGGCCCGGCCGGCGAAGAGCGCGTTCGGGCTGCCGACGTGTGCCATGGTGGCGAGCGAGACGGCGAGCAGGCCGGCCAGGCGGAGGACGCGGGTCGCGAGCGCGCTCACCGGCGCACCCTCCGCATCCAATCGCCCCACGCGAGCCCGATGCGCGCGGAGAGCAGCGCGTAGGACACGGCGATCAGCATGCCGGTCCGCGCGGCCGACTCGCTCGCGTCGCCCGGCCAGAACTCGCCGCGCCCGCGGTACGTGTTCGCCGCGTCCGTCGCGTAGTCGAACTCGTTCGCGGCGAAGAACCAGGTGTCCGCGAGCGGGTGGCGGAGGTAGAAGACCGAGAAGCCCCACTGCACGACGGCGTGCGCGACGAGGAACGCGCCGCCGAGCACCAGCGCCGTCTTCCACGCGCCCCAGCCACGCAGCTCGTCCTCACGCGCGCGCCGCAGCACGAGGTCGATCGCGAGCGCGGGGACCACGAGCAGCAGCGGGAACTCCGGCGGCACCATGTGGTCGACGCGGTTGACGATCGGCCCGAGCTTCGGCTCCGCGTGCCACAGCGGCAGCACCCAGATCATGGCGCACGTGAAGAGCATGTACGCCGCGGCCGCGGCCGTCGCCGGCAGCCGGAGCCGTCCGCCGCGCGAGAGGGCGGCGAGGAAGAACGGCAGCACCATCGCGCTCACCCGGTAGAAGAGCGACGAGTGCATCCGGATGTGCAGGAGGAACTGCGTCGCCATGACGCACGCCGTCGCGATGGCCAGGCCGCCGAGGTACGCGTAGAGCGTCGCGTAGAGGCGGCGGCGCGCCTCGCCGGACTGGTTCTGCAGCGCGAGCGCCTGCAGGGTGGCGCCGGCCACGATGCCGCCGATGCCGAGCGCGAGGAGCGTGTGCGGCGGGCTCAGGATCTCGACATCGAGCCCGTAGGCGTTGTGCCACCAGTCGTCGAACGGCGCGGAGGTGAGCATCGCCGCGGCGCCCCAGGCGCTCACCCACGCGCCGAGCGGTCCGCGGAACCCCCACACGCGCACGGACGCCGCGCGCTCTGCAATCGAGCCGGCGAACGTCGTGCGCAGGATGCGGTAGCCGGCCGAGAGCCCGCCGAGCACGCCGCCGAGGTAGATCGCGAGGTGCGGCGGGCTCCAGAAGGTGTCGCGGCCGATGGTGCGATGCCACGAGATGTCCCACACGACGCCGGCGAGGATGCTCGTCGCGGCGAGCGCCGTGGCGACGATGTACCAGGGGACGGCGGCGGCCGCGTCCGCGGGCCTGCCGACCGCCGCGGGCGGCGCGTACGTCTGCCCAGTCGGGAGAGCGGTGGTGCTCATGGGCGTCCTGAGATGGCGGAACGCCTATTCTAGGACGCGGCTCGGAGAGTGTCTACACGCTACGCGCCGGGCTTCCCGGCCGCCGCGGGTCCCGGCGGCGGGTCGCTCGCCGGGAAGGAGGCCTCGGAGCTGCGGTCCACGAGGTCGTCGTCGAGCCAGTCGGCGAAGTCGGTGACGATGCGGCGCGCGAACGCGGCCACGTCGGCCGGGCCCGTCACGAGCTTCTGGTCGACCACCACCTCGCGGTCCACCCACTCCCCGCCCGCGCCCTCGATGTCGCCGCGCAGTTCCGGCGCCGCCGCGAGCGTGCGCCCCTTCACCGCCCCGGCGGCGAGGAGGAGCTGCGCGCCGTGGCCGGACGCGGCGACCGGCTTGTCCGCCTCGAGAAAGTCGCGCACGAACGCGACGGTGCGCTCGCTCGCCGCGGCCCGGCCCGCGCTCTCCGCCCCGCCGGCCACGACGAGCGCGCAGAAGTCGCTCGCCTTCGCCCCGCCCAGCGAGTCCGGCGCGAGGCGGACCGGCGTCGCGCCGGCGTCGCGCAGCGCGCGCTCCACCTGGTCGGCGCCTTCGGCCGCCAGGAAGGCGACCTTCGATCCCGCGAGTCCCGTCTGCTCCATGGCTCTCTCTCGAAAGTGTCCGGGATCGGACTCGGGGTCAGAATTCGTGCCGCGCTACCGCCCGCCGACGTTGTACCTCCGCAGCACCTCGCGCACCCGGTCGAGTGGGATCGCCTCGACCGTGCGGCCGTTGCCAGTCGTCGTCGCCGCCATGAACAGGGAGTTGTAGATCGCCTCCTCGGTGGCCTCCACGGCGGCCTGGAACAGCGCGGAGACGTCCTCGTTGTCGAGCTCGCTCGTCGCGCGGAGCGCGGGGCGCCCGCCCGGCACCGCGCGACGGCGCACCGACTCCGCCGTGGAGAACGCGATGGCGTAGTCGCCGGAGCCGTTCGATGCCGAGGAGCCCGTGCGGGCGAGGCCCATGATGGCGCGGGCCGCGAGACGCTCGAGGTTGCGGTCGCCGAGCGGGGCGTCGGTCGCGACGACGATCATGATGGAGCCGTCCCCGCGCTCGCCCTCGACCTCGCGCTTGAAGGCCCACTGCCCCAGCTCGCGGCCCACCGGCGCGCCGAGCACCTGCAAGACGCCGCCGAAGTTGCTCTGCACGAGGACGCCGAGCGTGTAGCCGCCGAGCGACCGCGGGAGCACGCGGGACGAGGTGCCGATGCCGCCCTTCCAGCCGAACGCCACCGTCCCGGTGCCCGCCCCCACCGCCCCCTCGGCCACCGGCCCCGGGGCGGCGCCGTCGAGCGCCGCGCGCACGTCCTGCGGCGTCACCGGTCGCTCGCGAATCGCGTTGAGGGTGCCGTCGTTCGTCTCGCCGACCACGACGTTGATCGAGCGCACGGACTCCATCCCCGGCCGCTCGAGCATCCAGCCGACCATCGCGTCCGCCGCGCGCCACACGCAGAGCGTGCAGGTGAGCAGGATGGGCGACTCGAGCTCGCCGAGCTCCCGGAGCTGCGTCACGCCGAGGAGCTTGCCGAAGCCGTTGCCGACGTGCACCGCCGCGGGGACGCGGTCGAGGAAGACGTTTCCGCCGTGCGGGAGGATGGCGGTCACGCCGGTGCGCACCGAGTCGCCCGACACGATGGTGCGGTGCCCCACCCGCACGCCCGCGACGTCGGTGATGGCGTTGGCCGCGCCGGGCCGGAAGATGCCGGGCGCGACGCCGAGCGTGCGGGCGCGCTGCTGCGCGGAGAGCGGAGCGCTCACGAGGCAGAGAGTGGCGAGGAATGTGTGGCGCATGGGGGGCCGAAGGTCCGTGGCTTGCGAGTCCCACGCAAGATGTCCCACCTGGGCCTGCTCCGCGACCTGATCGTGCTCCTCGGCCTCGGGGTCGTGGTGGTGCTCGCGTTCCACCGACTGCGGCTCCCGCCCATCGTCGGCTTCCTCGTCACCGGCGTGCTGTGCGGGCCGCACGGCTTCGGCCTCATCTCCCGCGTGGAAGAGGTGGAGTCGCTGGCCGAGGTCGGCGTGGTGCTGCTGCTGTTCACGGTCGGCATCGAGTTCTCGATGGAGCAGATGGCGCGGATGCGCACCACGCTCTTCGCCGGCGGCGGGCTGCAGGTGGGGCTGACCATCGCGGCGACCGTGCTCCTCTGGCGCGCCGCGGCCGACTGGCGATCCGAGGTGTTCGTCGGGATGCTGGTGGCGCTGAGCAGCACCGCCATCGTGCTCCGCCTGCTCGCGGACCGCGGCGAGACGGACGCGCCGCACGGGCGGCTGGCGCTCGCGATCCTGATCTTCCAGGACCTGTGCCTCGTCCCGATGATGCTCGTGACGCCGTTCCTGCAGGGCGAGGGGACCGGCGCGCGCGTGGTGGCGCTGGTGCTCGTGAAGGCGGTGACGTTCGTGCTCTCGGCCATCCTGGCGGCGCGATACGTCTTCCCGCGCGTGCTCCACTTCGTCGTGGCCACGCGGAAGCGCGAGATCTTCCTCCTCGCGATCGTGCTCCTCTGCCTCGGCGTCGCGTGGGCGTCGGCCGCGGTGGGGCTCTCGCTCGCCCTCGGCGCGTTCATCGCGGGGCTCACGATCGCCGACAGCGAGTACAGCCACCAGGCGCTCGGCGAGATCCTGCCGCTGCGCGAGGTGTTCTTCAGCCTCTTCTTCGTCTCGATCGGGATGCTGTTCGACGTGCGCCCGGTGCTCGCCGAGCCGCTGCTGTTCGTCGGCGCGCTCGTCGCGCTCGTCCTGCTCAAGAGCATCGTGACGGGCGGCGTGGTGTGGGGGCTCGGGCACCCGCTGCGCGTGGCGGTGGTCGCCGGGCTCTCGCTCGCGCAGGTGGGGGAGTTCTCGTTCGTCCTCTCGCGCGTCGGGCGGGACGCGGGGCTGCTGGACGAGCGAATGGAGCAGCTCTTCTTCGCCGTGGCGGTCGCGTCGATGGCGCTGACGCCCGCGCTGCTGGCGAGCGCGCCGCGCCTGGCGCTGGCGCTCGAGGGGCGCCTGCCGAAGCGCATCGCGGCGGGCCGGCACGCCGCGCAGGCCGGCGAAGCGGCGGTTCCGCCGCTCGAGGACCACTGCATCATCGTCGGCTACGGGCTGAACGGCCGGCACGTGGCGCGCGTGCTCGGGCGCGTGGGCATCCCGTTCGTCGTGGTGGAGATCAATCCCGAGGCGGTGAGCGCCGAGCGCCGGCGCGGCCGCTCGATCATCTACGGCACGTCGACCCGGCCGGAGGTGCTCGAGTACGCGGGGATCCATCGCGCCCGCGTGTTGGTCGTGGCGATCTCGGACGCCGCGGCGGCGCGGCTCGCGGTGAACGTGGCGCGCCGGCTCAACCCGCGTCTGCACATCATCGCGCGCAGCCGCTTCCTGGATGAGACGGAGCCCCTGCTCGCCCTCGGCACCGACGAGGTCGTCCCCGAGGAGTTCGAGACGTCGGTGGAGATCTTCTCGCGCGTGCTCCGCCGCTACCTCGTGCCGCGCGACGTGGTGGAGCGGCTGACGCACGAGATCCGGCAGGACGCCTACGAGGCACTGCGCGCGCCGTCCGACGGGCCGACCGCCGCGCGGGGGCTCGACCGCTTTCTCACGGCGCTGTCGCTCGACACGCTCCGCGTCGGGCCGGAGAGCGCCGTGGCGGGGCGGCAGCTCGCGGACAGCGGCCTGCGCGAAGGGAGCGGCGCGACGGTCGTGGCGATCCAGCGCGCCGAGGGCGGCGAGGTGCTCGTGAACCCGGCGCCCGAGTCGGAGCTCCGGCCGGGCGACCTCGTCGTGCTGCTCGGACGTGCGGAGCAGATCTCGGCCGCGGTGCCCATGGTCACGGGCTGAGGCGAGGGTGCCATGATCGAGATCGTGCGGGGCGACATCACTCGGCTCGCGGTGGACGCGATCGTGAACGCCGCCAACGAGGCGCTGCGCGGCGGCGGGGGCGTGGACGGCGCGATCCACCGCGCCGCGGGGCCGGAGCTGCTCGAAGAGTGCCGGCGCTACGACGGCTGCCCCACGGGCACGGCGGTGATCACGCGCGGCTACCGCCTGCCGGCGCGCTGGGTGATCCACACCGTCGGGCCCGTGTGGCGCGGCGGCGGCCACGGCGAGGCGGCGCTGCTGCGCTCGGCCTACGAGAGCGCGTTCGCGCTGGCGCGCGAGCACGGGGTGCGGACGATCGCCTTCCCCGCCATCTCGACGGGCGTGTACGGCTACCCGAAGCCCGAAGCGGCACGCATCGCGCTCGAGCGCATGCTGGCGCACGAGGGCGAGCTCGAGCGCGTCGTCGCGTGCCTGTTCGACGAGCGGACGGCCGCGCTGTACGAGGAGACACTCGACGCACTGCGCCGCGGTGCGCGGTAGGCCGTGACATCGGAGCGAATGTCCGACGTCGACGAGAAGTGGGAGCAGTATCCCAACACCGTGCTCGAGTTCTGCGACGCCGCCGGCACGCGCATCGACCTGCGGCGTCCCGTGGGCGCCGAGGAGCACGGCGCGCTGGCGCGGCTCGCGCTCTTCTGGTTCGACGGCGCGAGCTTCTGGCTGCTCCCGGCGCAGGGCGACCAGGAGCCGCGGAGGCTGCCGTGAGCGGAGCGCGAGGGGCCTGACGGCCCATTTCCCGCGACCGGTCCCGCGCGCACATTTCGCTCGTGCCCATCCTGCCTCTCCACGGCCACGACCCGCTGCGCGAGCGGCTCGCGGCGCTGGCCGACGCCGGGCGGCTTCCCGCGAGCCTCCTCCTCAGCGGCCCGCGCGGCGTCGGCAAGCAGCGGCTCGCGCTCTGGCTCGGCCAGCGTCTGCTCTGCGCCGGCGGCCCGCCGCGCCCGTGCGACGCGTGTCAGCCGTGCCGCTACGCGCGCGCGCTCACGCACCCCGACCTGCACTGGTACTTCCCGCGCCCGCGCCTCAAGGACGCCGACGCGGCGCCCGCCGACGCGGTGCAGGACAACGGCGAGGCGGCGGCGGAGCGCGCGGCGGCGGGGGGCGTCTACGCCGCGCCGTCGGGCAGCGACGGCATCTTCGTCGTGACGGTGCGCGCCATCGTGCAGCAGGCCTGCCTGGCGCCCGCGATGGCGCGGCGCAAGGTGTTCGTGGTGGGCGACGCGGAGCGCATGGTGCCGCAGGAAGGCGCCGAGCAGGCGGCCAACGCGTTCCTCAAGCTGCTCGAGGAGCCGCCGGCGGACACGACGATCGTGCTCACGTCGAGCGAGCCGGGCGCGCTGCTCCCGACCGTTCGCTCGCGCGTGGTCTCGCTGCGCGTGCCGCCGCTCGCCGACGACGTCGTGCGGCGCGTGCTCGCCGAGCCCGCGTTCGCGGCGGCGCTCGCCGGCGAGCGCGGGGTGCCGCGCGCGGCCGACGAGCGCGTGCGGCTCGCGGCCGGCGCGCCGGGCACCCTGCTGGGCTCCGGCGAGCGCGGCGCGGCGCGCGAGAGTGCGCGGCGCCTCCTCGAGGCGGCGCAGGCGGGGCGCGAGCAGCGCATGCGCGCGGCGTTCGTGCAGGGGAGCGCGGGCGCGCGCGGCGCGTTCAGCGACACGCTCGACGAGCTCACCGTGCTGCTGCGCGACCGCGCGCGCGACGCCGCGCGGCGCGGCGACGAGCGGGCCGCCGTGGGCGCGAGCCGCGCGGTGGCGCGCGTCGAGCGCGCGAAGTCGCTCGCGTCCGGCAACGTCAGCCCCAACCTCGTCGCCGCGGAGCTGCTGCGCGAGCTCGCGGAGTCCCTCTAGTGGCGGACCTCACGCACGTCGGCGCGGACGGCGAGGCGCGCATGGTGGACGTCAGCGCGAAGGCGGAGACGGCGCGGATGGCGCGCGCGGCCGGCGCGATCCGCATGCGTGCGGAGACGCTCGCAGCGATCCGCGACAACGCGATCGCGAAGGGTGACGTGCTGGCCGTCGCGAAAGTCGCGGGAGTTATGGCTGCGAAACGCACAGCGGAGCTGATCCCGATGTGTCATTCGTTGCCGCTGACGGACGTCCAAGTCACTTTGTCCCTCGACGATTCCCTTCCCGGTGTTAGGGTAGAGGCCACGGCGCGCACGGTGGGACGCACGGGCGTGGAGATGGAGGCTCTGACCGCGGTTTCTGTGAGCCTCGTCACCGTCTACGACATGGCGAAGTCGCATGATAAGGCGATGGTCATCAACGACATCCGCCTGCTCGAGAAGTCTGGTGGCCGCAGTGGCCATTGGCGTGCTCAGAGCGAGGAATAGTGGCATAGGCGTTGCCCCCTCTCTCCTTCGATCGCCAGACGCTCCGGTCAACGGGGAGCGCCGTAGTTTTCCTTATGGCGGAGTGCATCAATGCGTGCAACTCGCAAGAACTACGTCTATCGCGGCGATGCCGGTCGTCGCCGCAATCGACTCAAGCGGTCGATTCTACTTGGACTTTTTGTCCTCGCCGTGATGGTGGTCGTGCGCATGCGCGGCCCGGCGGAGGCGAAGGCCGAGTATTCGACCAGCATCTTCGCGACCGAGGCGGACCTGCGGCACTCGCTCGACTCGGTCGTCGGTGAGCTCAACATCGCGAACGCGCAGCTCGACCGCTGGAAGCGCGTCGCGAAGTACTCGAGCAGGTACGGCATCGGCGCCGATCTCGCCGGCCAGGTCTTCGACATCGCCCTGGCCGAGGGGATCGAGCCGGACCTCGCGTTCCGCCTCGTGGAGCTCGAGAGCCGCTTCAACCCGAAGGCCATGAGCTCCGTCGGCGCCGTCGGCCTCACGCAGCTCATGCTGCCCACGGCGCGCTACTACGAGAAGGGCATCACCGTCCAGGGCCTCTACGAGCCCGAGCGGAACCTGCGCATCGGCTTCCGCTACCTCCGCGGCCTCATCTCGGAGAACGACGGCGACGTGAACCTGGCGCTGCTCGTGTACAACCGCGGGCCCGCCGCCGTGAACCGCGCGAAGCGCAACGGCGTGAACCCGTCGAACGGCTACGACCGCATCCTCACGAAGGGGCTGCGCGGCAAGGGCACGGTGGACTGAGCGCGGTCGACGATCTGCTGCTGTGAATGACGAA
>JBJMNJ010000433.1:0-5563 GCA_045804325.1 Gemmatimonadaceae bacterium | reverse complement strand
TACGACGAGCTCGCCCACCACTTCGGCCCGTCGAGCCGGCAGGCGCTCTCGGACCTGCGGCGCACCGACAAGCGCATCGGCGAGATCCGGAAGATGGCGCAGCTCATGGGGAGCCGGCCCTACGACGTCGTCGTGCTCTCCGACCACGGCATGACGCCGTCGGTGAGCTACCGCGTGCGCTTCAAGGAGTCGCTCGGGACCACGGTCCAGCGCATCCTCGACGGGGACGCGGTGCGCGCCGGCGGCGCGCCGCTTCGCTCGCTCGCGAGCTACGCGGAGCGCAGCGAGTACGCGGACGTGGGCGCGCAGGTGGCCGAGACGGCCGCGCAGCTCGCGCCCCCGCCGACGTTCTCGCGGGCGATGCGCCGGCTCCGGGACTGGGTGCGGAGCCGCTACGGGCTCCGCGAGATCATCCTCCCCGAGAAGTACCGCGTGGACGAGCGCAACCAGGTCGTCGTGACGTACAGCTCGTGCCTCGCGCTGCTCTACTTCGCGGACGAGGATCGCCAGCTCGAGCTGTCGGACATCGCGCGCGACCGGCGCCGGGCGCACCTCTACGCCGAGCTGCTGGCGCACCCGGGCATCGGGCTGCTGCTGACGCGGAGCGGGCCGGCGGTGCACGTCGAGAGCCGCGCGGGGCGCGGCGTGATCGTGAACGGCGCCTACGAGGTGGTGGCGGGCGAGAGCCCCCTCGGGCCCTACGGCACCGAGTCGTACGTCGTGGCCGCCATCGAGGAGCTCGTCCGCCAGCCGAACACGGGGGACGTGGTCATCTTCGGCGCGTACGACGGCTACGACATCGTCTCGTTCGACGACCAGGTCGGCGCGCACGGCTCGGCGGGCGGCGACCAGGTGTACCCCTTCCTCGTCGCGCCGGCGTCGATGGGCGTGATGGAGGAGCGGCTGGAGAACGCGCGCGACATCCACCGGACGATCATGCGCCGCTACGCCGTGGACGTGCCGCGACCGAGCGTGACGCCCATCGAGGGCGCCGACCCGGTCGTGACGGCGCCCGCCGTGGGCGACCGCGCGTGAGACTGCTCGCGCTCGCGCTCGTCGGCGCCGCGGCGCTCCCGGCGCCTCGTGCCGCCGTGACACAGCCGGCACAGCCGGCCACGGGAACCGTGCGCGGCACGATCGTGGACTCCGCGACCGCCGCCGCGGTGCCGCGCGCGTCCGTGTTCGTGATCGGCAGCGGCGCGCGCGCGATCGCGGACGACTCGGGCCGGTACGTGCTCGCGGGGCTCCCCAACGGTGCCGTCGAGCTCGCGGCGCGCGCGCTCGGCTTCGCCGAGACGAGGGCGCGCGTCGTCGTGACCGCGGGGGCAACCGTGCAACGCGACTTCCGCCTCGCGCGCAGCGCCTTCCAGCTCGCCCCCGTGCGCACGCTGGCCCGCGACGAGCGCTCGCGCATCGAGAGCGCGCCCGAGGTCGGGACGCTCGCCTTCGCGCGCCCGACGCTCGCGGGCGTGCCGGCGGTCGGCGAGCCCGACGTGCTGCGGCTCGTGCAGCTCATGCCCGGCGTGACCGCCCGCAGCGACTTCACCGCCGGCTACAACGTGCGCGGCGGCGAGAGCGACCAGAACCTCGTGCTGCTCGACGGCATCCCCGTCTACAACCCGTTCCACCTCGGCGGGCTCTTCGGCACCTTCCTGGACGAGACGGTGGCCGAGGTGACGCTGCTGCCCGGGGGGTTCGGGGCGTCGTACGGCGGACGCCTCTCCAGCGTGCTCGACGTGACGACGATGGACGAGACGCGACGCGGCGTGCACGGCAGCGCGAGCGTCTCGCTGCTCGCCTCGAGCGCGGCGCTCGGCGGGCTGCTCCCGGACGACCGGACGTCGTGGGGCGTCGCGGTGCGGCGCACCTACGCGGACGCGCTCGCGCGCGCCGTGAGCGACCGCACCCTCCCCTACCACTTCCAGGACGCGCAGCTGCGCATGCGGCGCGAGCTCGGCGGGGGCACGCTCGCGCTCACGGCGTACGCCGGCGGCGACGTGCTGGACGGCGCGCTCGGCGCCCTCAGCGACTCGACGCGCGGGAGCACCGGCGACTTCGTGTTCGACTGGGGGAACCACCTCGCGGGGCTGACGTGGAGGCGCGAGCGGCCCGGCGGCCCGTCGCTGACGCAGTCGGCGAGCGTCACGCGCTTCGCGACGAACCTCGACGTCGGCGACGGCGCGCTCGCGCTGGAGAACTCGGCGGGCGAGGTGCGGCTCGCGGGGTCGGCGGCGTGGCGCGCCGGCGCGCACGAGCGGCGCGTGGGCTACGAGCTCGCGCGCCACCACACGCGCTACCGCGTGCACTCCGAGCAGCTCGGCGAGGACTTCTTCCGGCTGCGGCAGAGCCCCGCGGCGGCGGCGTTGTGGGGGGAGGACGCGTGGCGCGCCGGCGAGCGGCTGACCGTGCGCGGCGGCGCGCGGCTCGAGCGCGTGGCGGGGGCGCGGTGGACCGGGCTGTCGCCCCGCCTCTCGGCCCGCTACGCCGCGACGCCCGACCTCGCGCTCACGCTCGCGGCGGGGCGCTACGCGCAGTGGATGCACGCCGTGCGCAACGAGGACGTGCCGGTGCGCATCTTCGACTTCTGGATCGCGAGCGACCGGTGGGTGCCCGTCTCGATCGCCGACCAGCTCGTGGCCGGAGGGGAGCGCTGGTTCGGCGACGCGCACCTCGTGCGCGTCGAGAGCTACTGGAAGCGCTACGACCACCTCCCGGAGCCCAACGACGCCGACGACCCCCTCGTGCGCGGCGACGAGTTCCAGCAGGTGCGCGGACGCTCCTACGGCGTGGACGTCCTGCTTCGCCGGCTCGAGACCGGGCGCCTCGGCGGCTGGGTGTCGTACGGGTGGAGCGTCTCGCGCCGCGACGCCGGCCGCGGCCCGTACGCGCCGGCGCAGGACCGGCGGCACAACCTCAACGCCGTGGCGAGCTGGCGCGCCGCGCGGGGCTGGATGCTCGGCGCACGCCTCGGGCTCGGCACCGGCTACCCGTTCACGGGCATCGAGGGGCAGCTCCTGCGGCGCACCTACGACGGCACGCACAACCAGTGGGACACGGGGATCGTGACGCGTCCGGTGGAGGCGGTCGGCGGCGACCGGAACTCCCTGCGCTACCCCACCTGGCACCGACTGGATCTCAGCGCCGCGCGCACGTGGCGCGTACGCCGGGCGGCGGTCACGCCCTCGTTCCAGCTCGTCAACGCGTACAACCGCCGCAACGTCTTCATCTACACGTTCGACTACACCGACAGCCCGCCGACGCGCACGTCGGTGTCGCAGTTTCCCTTGCTGCCGTCCGTTGGCGTGACGGTGGAGTGGTGACCACGGGTCGCCGACGGCCGGCGGCGATGGCGGATCAGCGATTCGCCGACGACGTTCCGCCCCGCTGACAGTCCGGACACATCCCCTCGATCACCAGCCTGTGCCGACGGCGCGCGAAGCCGTGGGCCTCGGCGATGAGCATCGTCATGCGCTCGAGGCGCTCGTCGCGGAACTCCACCACGCGGCCGCAGACGTCGCAGATGAGGTGGTCGTGGTGCGGCGCGTCGCGCGCGGGCTCGTAGCGCTTGAAGCCCTCGCCGAAGTCGCGCGCGACGACGAGGCCGCTGCGCACCAGCACCTCGAGCGTGCGGTACACCGTGGCCGTGCCGACCGCGGCGCCGCGCACCGCGAGCTCGCGCTCGACGTCCTCGGCGGAGAGGTGGCCCTGGGCGCCGAGCACGACCTCGGCGATGGCCATGCGCTGCGCGGTCACGGGGAGGTTGTGATCGCGCAGGTACTCGCGGAACTGGTCGACTACCGCGCCGCTGTCGTCCACGGGGCGGGGGCGGCGATGGCCGCGAGCGCGTCGGGGCCGAGGCGCTCGGGCTCGCCCTCCTCGCCCGCGCGCTCCTGCACGCCGCGCACGACCGCGTCCACGGTCACGAGCGGCGCGTCGGCCACCTCGACGAGGTCGAACTCCCACTTGCCGCGGTCGGGGCCGCGGAGCGTGAGGCGGTAGCGCGCGGAGAAGACCGTGTGCCGCTCGCCGGGCTCCGCCGCGACGCGGCGCGCGGGCCGGACAGCCCGGGCGCGGCGCCCGCGACGCGCGGGGGCGGGCGTGTCGGCGGGCGCGTCGGCGGGCATGTCGATGATCGGCGCCGCGGAACGGTCATGCTCGTCCGCGGCGACGGCGGTACCTTGGCCCTCGGGGGGTGGCCCCCCGGGCTCGACCGCGTCGGCGCCAGGCGCGTCAGGCGGCGAGTCCTGGCGCTGCGCGATCACGGCCACGCCCGTCTCCGCGCCTCCCTGCCGCAGCGGCGGGAAGAGGTGCAGCTCGACGACGCGCTCCGCGGGAAGCCGCTCGAGGATGGCGCGGACGAAGCGCGCCTGGCTTTCGGTCATCGCCTCGCGGGCTTCGCGACCGGGCCGGTCATCGCGCCGCGGCGGCCGCCGCCGGCGCCCCCGCGGCCCGCCGCGCGTCGAGCTCGCGCTCGATGTAGAGCCGCAGGATGTGCATGAAGTCCTGCGCGTTCGTCACGACGCCGAACGCCTGGTGCGTGCCGCGGTCCTTCAGCTTGCTCACGACGAACTCCGACGAGTCCACGCAGATCGTCGGCAGCTCGCGGAGCGACCCGTCGGCCTCGGTCACGAACGCGGGCAGCATGTTCCCCGTCGCGATCGCGTGCAGCGCCGTGGCGATGAGGATCGCCATCGTCGCCTTCGTCGTGTGCGCCTTCATCGCGTCCTGCGCCGCGAGCGTGTCGGCGTACACCCCGGGCAGCGGGCCGTCGTCGCGGATGGAGCCGCACAGCACGAACGGCACGCCATGCACGACGCAGCCGTGCATGATGCCGTCCTTGACGACGCCCTGCTCCACCGCCTTCGCGATCGAGCCGGCCGCACGCACCTTGTTGATCGCGCGCATGTGCAGCCCGTGGCCGCCCGCGGTCGCCTCGCCCGTGCCGCTCATCCCGAGCGTCGTGCCGAAGATGGACGCCTCGATGTCGTGCACGGCGACGGCGTTGCCCGCGAGCAGCGCGCCGACGAAGCCGTTGGCGACGAACCACGTCATGTCGCTGCGGGCCCGCGAGTGCACCAGCGCGGGCCCCGTCACCCAGACCGGGTAGCCGCCGCGCTCGCGCTCGTCCACGAGCAGGCGGGCGATCAGCGCGTAGTCGATGGGCTTCTCGCGCGACACCTCACTGGTCATGAACTTGAACTCGCCCTCGCTCGCGTCGCCCAGGAACGCCGAGGCGTGGACGTAGATCCCGTCGCTCCCGTCCTCGGCGTGGCCCACCGCCACCCCCTCCCCCAGCTCGACGCGCCGCCCCTCCTTGACCCACAGCTCGCCCTGAGCGTCGAGGACGAGCGCCGAGTCCATCCGCGGCTCCCGCGGCATGCGCCACGTGCCGTCGACCCGCACGTAGGTCGGCAGGTTGGTCGTGGAGAAGAAGTTCTCGGGCAGGACGCCGTCGGCTGGCGCAGGCACGAAGCGGGCGTCGGGGGCCTGCGCGAAGCGCTCGGCCGAGAAGTCGGGATGCGAGAAGGTAGACACGGCAGAAAGTTGCTGGGTGCGGACGGGG
>JBJMNJ010000432.1:0-4400 GCA_045804325.1 Gemmatimonadaceae bacterium | reverse complement strand
AGACCCGCGCTGCCCGCGTCGACGTTCAGGTCTCCGGAGACGGAGAGCCAGTTGCCCGCCACGCGCACCGCGCTGCCGGCGCCCGCGACGCGGAGCGCGCCCTGGACCCAGGACTCGCCCGTGAGCGTCACGTCGCCACTCACGCGCAGCGACGGGACCGTGCCGCGGTAGCGCGTGCCGCCGCCGGGCATCTCGAAGGCGAAGCTGTCGCCCCCGTAGGTCACCGCGGCGCCGGCGCCGACGACGAGCTCGGCGCCGACGGTCATCGAGGCCGAGCCGAGGTCGAGGTGGGCCTCGGGCTCGAGGACCAGCGCGCGCAGCGCCTGCGGCTGGCCGACGACCGGCGACATCGGCGTGCCGGCGGGCACGTACACGGAGTCGGCCTCAGTCGGGACACGCTTCGGCGTCCAGTTCGCGGCATCCTCCCACGCGGCGCTGGAGGTGCCGTTCCACGTCAGCGTGTTCTGAACGGGCGGCACGCCGGTCCCGACGGTCACCTTCACCGAGAACTCGAAGCCGCCCAGCGACACGTTGACGAACGCGATCCCGTCCTGCGCGCCGGTGACGTTGCCGCCGGCATCGACCGTCGCGGTCGTCGGGTCGGTGCTGACGAACGTCGGCTGACCGGACGAGAGCACGCTGTCGGCGGCGTTGCGCAGCGTCGCCGTGATCCGCGCCGTCGCGTCCACGGCCACCGTCAGCGACTCCGGCACCACCGCGATGCGATACGGCGTCGCGCAGTGGATGGCCGGATTCGGCCCGATGCCCGACTCGCCCCGGCTCGAGAGCGTGCCGCAGTACTGGAGGCGCCCGAAGTTGTTCACGATGCCCGCGATCACCAGGTCGCCCGCACCCTTGACCAGCATCGTGTCGGGGATCGTGACGCGTCCGCCGAGGTCGATGGGTCCCGCCGCCTGCGCGTTCGTGAGGAAGCTCACGCCGGCGCCCTGCGTCACCAGCGTCCCGAAATGCGAGGGGCCAGGACTCTGGGACAGGAACGCGATCGACTGCGCCTGTGTACCCTGGAACTGCGTGCGGTGCTGCGGCCCGGCGATGAAGGCGCTCCCGTTGGACGCCGAGAAGTCGCCGTACAGCGTGAGCGTGCCGGCCGTCATCAGGCCCTCGTTCCCCTCGCCCTGGAAGGACGCGAAGCCCGTGACGTTCACCTGGTCGGCGGGATTCTGCATGACCAGCGCACCGTTGCCCGCGACGCCCAGGCCGCCGCCGACATTCAGCGTGCGGCCGTTCAGGGTGAGCGGCGCGGTCAGAATCGTGTTGAGCGAGACGCCGACGTCGCCGGACATCGTGTAGGCACCGGCCACCTGGATCTGCGAGAAGCGGCCGCGGATGGTCCCGGACCCGGCGAGCGCCAGCACGCCCTCCGCCGATTCGCCCACCACGCCGCCCTCGTCGCCCGTCTCGACGCTCCCCGTCACCACGAGGGCGTTGCCGCCGAGGTCCACGGCCGCACTCGACTCGACGCGCAGCCCGCCGATCTGCGTGGCGGCGGACAGCGTGGGCACGAAGCCGGTGCCCGCGCGCACCACCACGGTATCCGTCGCGAGCGGCACCTGCGCCGGGCGCCAGTTGGCCGCCGTCTGCCAGTCGTTCGGCGCCGCCGCCGCGCCGCCCACCCACTCGGCGATGTTCGTCACACGCACGCCGGTGCCGACGACCACCTTCGTCGTGTCGGCGCCGAAGCCGAGCTCGGCGATCACGAGCGTGACGCCGTTCGCGACGCCGCTGACGACGCCCGCCGGGCTCACCGTGGCGATGTCCGTGTCGAGGCTGCGCCACAGCGGCGTGGCCGCGAGGACGCTGTCGGCGGCGTTGAAGACCGTGGGCGTCAGCGTGGTCGACCCACCGACCGCCACGTCCACCGAGTCGGGCGCCACGGCGACGCGGTACGGCTGGCCGCACGAGATCGGCTCGTTCGGCCCGACCGTCGCGGCGTCGTTCCCGTTGTAGCTGCCGCAGAACTGCAGGCGACCCTCGTTGGAGACCTGCGCGCCGGCTGCGAGCTGCAGGTCCGACGCGACCTTCACGAGGACGTTCGACGGGAGCCGCACGCTGTTGCCGAGGCTCGCCGCGCCCGCCACGTGCGCGTCGGTCTGGAAGAGGACCTCGTTGACGGCATTGCGCGTCAGCAGCTGCCCGAAGTGCGACGGCCCCGGCGACTGGAACTGGACGAGCTGCCGCGTGTCGGCCGCGGTGCCGACGAGCACCGTGCGGTGCGCCGGGCCCGCCGCGAAGGAGCCGCGCGCCACGCCATCGTCGGCCTGCTGCAGCCGGCCGGCGATCACCAGCGTGCCGGCGGTGAGCAGTGTCTCGGTCGAGGCGCCGGCGAAGCTCGCATACAGGCCCGAGATCACCACCGAGTCCTGCGGGTTGGTCATCACGAGCGCCGCGCCCGCGGCGCCGCCGTCCACGTCGAGCGTGCCGTCGATCTCCAGCGTGCGGCCGTTCACGCGCAGGCGCCCGGCGCCCGACAGGTCGACGGAGCCCGTCACGCGAGTGGCGTCGGCGAGGCTCACGTCACCCGCGACCTCGAGGCCCGCCCACAGAGTGCCGGCGAGGGTGCGGCCCGCGCCGGTCATTCGCACGGCACCCGGGCCCCCCGCGTCGAGCGTACCGCGCACGTCGACGTCGCCGGTGACCGTGAGGGTCGAGCCCTGGAACGCGAGCGCGCCACCGGGTGCGAAGGCCAGTCCGCCGATGGTGGCGGGGCCTTCGAGGCGCGGCACGTTGGCAGTCGGCCCGATACGCGCCGTGTCGCCCGGCGTCGGCACGCGGGCGGGGCGCCAGTTCGCGGCTGTCTCCCACGCCGTGGGCGCGGCGGCGGCGCCGCCGAGCCACGTCACGGTCGCCGCGGCGACGACGTTCACCGTCGCCGTATCCGCCACGCTCTCCGCGCTCGCGATGATGCGCGCCGTCCCGGGCGCGACGCCGGTCACGAGCCCGCCGGCGTCCACCGTGGCGACGGCGGCGTCGATCGTGGACCAGGCCACCGGACGCCCGCCGGGCGTGGTGGCGGCGGTGAGCTGCACCGTGCGGCCCACCTCGACGTCCGCCGGAGTGGGAGTGACCACGACGCTCGTCACCGGCGGCTGGCCGGCGGACCCGTCGGCCTTGAGCCACGGGTCGTACAGCACGCCCGCCGCGACCCCGTCGCCGTTCGGTCCGAGGGGACCCGCGTCGTCGCCCCAGTAGTTCAGCCGCGCATCGATCGCCTCGCCGGTCTCGGTGTTCACCCCGAGCCCGCCGTTCTGCTCGAACCGGTTGCCGGCGATGGTCGGGTTGTGCGGGACGTTCGTGTTGAAGTGGATCGCGTCGGAGGCGTTCCGCGTGAACACGTTGCCGCGGAGGACGACGTTCGCGCCGCTCACGAACACGCCGAACGAGCCGCCGTCGAACGTGTTGCTGTCCACGACGGTCGGGGCGGCGAGGTCGAGCCCCGTTTGCACCGCCGAGAATGTGGTGTGCGAGACGCTGGAGCCCGGCGCCCAGGCGAGCACGCCGCGGCGCCCGTCGCCCGCCATCAGCCGGAACAGCGAGCTGTCGATGGTGACGCGGTGCGCGTCGTACGTCACGACGGCTGCCGGGTCGGCGAGCGCGGTGCTGCTCCCGCGCTCGAGAACGGCGTTCACGAGGTAGCTGTTCTCACTGGGCGCGCCGCGCAGCTCGATGCCGCGCCACGGCTGGTCGGTCCTGGCCGCGGTGAAGAGCACGGGCCGAAGGGGCGTGCCGCGGGCCACGATGCGGCCGCCGTCCTGGAAGACGAGGCTCGCTCCGTTGCCCATCGCGAGGCTCGCTCCCGGCAGCGCCTGGAGCGACGCCCCGGCGCCGCTCACGGTGACGGTCCGCGAGACGCGCCACGGCACCTCGGGACGCGCGACCGCGACACGTCCGATGAGCGTCTCCTGCAGGTCCACCGTGTCGCCGTTCACGTTGCCGAGCAGCGCGTCCTGCGCGGCGGCGGTCGGGTAGAGCCCCTGGAAGACCGCGATCGATCCCGCGAACGGGTCGCCGGTACCGCCCGTGACGCGGGGCGGGGTGGACGCCGGCGAGACGGTCGCGAAGCCGTACGCCTGGATGCCCGCGACGGACTGGCGATTGAAGCTCGCGCACCCGGGGAGCGTGGCGGCGCCCTCGACGTGCACGCCGCGCAGCTCGACGTTCCGGGCGGCCGAGGACTCTCGCGCCTCGAGGTAGACGCCGATCATGCACGGCGCGATGGCGGTGTCACCGACGAGGCGGTTGTCCGGCCCGTGCACCTCGAACGCGTAGCCCTGCGTCCACCGCACCTTGACGCCCTCGACGAGCGCGCCGGCCGCCCTGACGAGCACGCCGTTCGTGTGCGACGAGTCGCTCACCGCGCGCGTCAGGCGCGTGCCGGCGCC
>JBJMNJ010000431.1:0-9215 GCA_045804325.1 Gemmatimonadaceae bacterium | reverse complement strand
GGGCGCAGCGCATCAGGGATGACGACTGACCCGTCCCGCTGCTGATAATTTTCGAGGATCGCGATCCACGTGCGGCCCACGGCGAGACCGGAGCCGTTCAGTGCGTGCACGAACTCCGCCTTGCCGGTTCCGGCGCCGCGGAACTTGATGTTGGCGCGGCGGGCCTGGAACGCCTCGGTGTTGCTGCACGACGAAATCTCGCGGTACGTTTTCTGGCTCGGGAGCCAGACCTCGATGTCGTAGGTCTTCGCGGCCGCGAACCCCATGTCGCCGGTGCACAGCAGCATCGTGCGATACGGCAACTCGAGGCGCTTGAGAATCTCTTCCGCGTTCGCGGTGAGCGCCTCGAGCTCGTCGTACGACTGGTCGGGCGTCGTGAACTTCACGAGCTCCACCTTGTCGAACTGGTGCTGCCGGATCAGCCCGCGCACGTCCTTACCGTGGCTGCCCGCCTCGCTCCGGAAGCACGGCGTGTACGCGGTGAAGCCGCGCGGAACGGCCCCCGGCTCGAGGATCTCGTCGCGGTAGAGGTTCGTGACGGGCACCTCGGCGGTGGGGACCATGAAGAGGTCCTCCCGCTCGAGCCCGTACATGTCCTCCTCGAACTTCGGGAGCTGCCCGGTGCCCGTCATCGACGCGCGGTTGGCGGCGAACGGGACCCACACCTCCTCGTAGCCATGCTCGCGCGTGTGCAGGTCGAGCATGAACGCCATGAGCGCGCGCGTGAGCCGGGCGCCGGCGCCGCGGAGCGCGACGAACCCCGAGCCGGCGATCTTCGCGCCGCGCGGCAGGTCGAGGATGCCGAGCGCCTCGCCCACCTCCCAGTGCGGCCGCACGCCGTCCGACGGGCGGCACTCGCCCCACGAACGGAGGACCGCGTTCGCCTCTTCACCGCCGGCCGGAACGTCGGGCAGCGTGAGGTTCGGGATCTCGTACAGGATGGCCTGGAGCCCGGCCTCCGCCTCGGCGCGCTCGTCGTCGAGCCGCGCGATCTCGGCGCCCAGCGCGCGCGACTGCTCGACGAGTGGCCCCGCGTCCTCGCCGGCGCGCTTGAGGCGAGCGACCTCCTGAGTCATCGCGTTCCGCGCGGCCTTGCGCTCCTCGACCGCCTGGATGGTCGCGCGCCGGAGGCGCTCCAGCGTCTCGGCGCGCTCGAGCACCGGCGCGAGCGACTCCAGCTTGCCGCGGCGCGCCAACCCGTCGCGGAGCAGGTCCATCTGCTCGCGGAAGATCTTGATGTCGTGCATGGGACCCCGGAGGGGGGCGGGCTCAGTCCTTCGGGATGCCCGGCCGGAACGAGCGGAACCCGCAGTTCGGGTTGTGCACCGCGTGGAAGCCGATCTGCCGGGTGACCGGGTTCACCGAGTCGATCACGAACTTCGTGTAGAGGTTCGGCGACAGCGCGAACGCCCCGCAGGTGCTGCCGGGCGCCTCGAGCACGACCGTCCGCCCGACGGGCACCACGACCACGGAGTCGTGCGTGTAGCCCTGCACCGGCGCCCGCTGAAGCGACTCGAACGCCACCGTATCCGCCCGGATGCCGATGCGCCGGCCCAGCGGCGACTGGCCCACCACGCTCACCGGCAGGAGCGCCACCTGCCCGTCCGCCGTCAGGTCGAATGCGACGTCGAAGAGGAGCGTGTCCACGCGCATCACCTGCCGGCCGACCGAGCTGTAGGCGGTCGGGAGCTCGGGAGCGCTGCCGGACATCGCGTACACGATGAAGGTGTCGCGAAGGGTCTCGAGCTGCGCCTCGAAGCCGGTCGAGTCGTTGCAGGCCGACCCGACGAGTGCCGCGGCGAGGACGGTGGCGAGCGGGAGGATGCGCTTGAAAATCATCAGAAGCCGGACGGCGAATGGCTGGCGGACGCGGACGTGGAGAATACCCCGTAACGCGTGGAAGTTCAAGCGAGCGGCCCGCTTGGACGATTCCGATTCGCTTGACTTCGCCCCTGTGCGGGTTATGCTTCGCATCACTTCCGGAGGAGAGTTGATGCCCACGATCCGCGACCTCGTCGGCGCGATCCGCCAGCGCGAGGGTGTCGAGGCCGCCGTCGTGCTCGGTCGCGACGGACTACTGATCGACGGCCAGGCCGTCGAGCATCTCGACGCCGAGAACGTGGCCGCGCACATCCCGCAGATCGTGTCCACCGCCGACGAGTTCGGTACGGCAGCCGCCCGCGGCCCACTCTCCACGGCCGTCCTCGAGCACAGCGGCGGACTGGCGGTCGTCTCGGTCCTGAACGCCGAGGCGATCCTTCTCGTGCTGGTGCAGCCGAACGCCAACCTCGGCCAGCTCCTCTTCGAGCTGCGGCGCAATCGCGAGAACATCGCCGCGCTCGTCTGACCCCAGGGCCAGCGCACTCATGCCGGACTGCCACGTCCTCGTCGCGGACGACGAGCCCCACATCGGGCGCATCATCAAGATGAAGCTCGAGCAGGGCCCCTTCCGCGTCTCGCTCGTCTACGACGGCCGCGAGGCCCTCGAGACGCTCGAGCGCGAGCCCGACGTCGCGCTCGTCCTCCTCGACCTCATGATGCCCGAGCTCAGCGGCCTCGACGTGCTGGCGCGGATGCGCGCCGACGCGCGCTGGAAGGAGATCCCGACGATCATCCTCACCGCGGCCGGCCAGGAGGAGCAGCACAAGAGCGCCCTCAAGCTCGGCGCCACCGACTTCATGACGAAGCCGTTCAGCCCCAAGAAGCTCTACGCGCGCGCCGCGGAGCTCGCCGGGCTCGCCGAAGATTCGGCGTCGGAGGGTCCGTGACGCAGTGGGCGGTGGTGCTGGCCGGGGGCGTCGGCTCGCGCTTCTGGCCGTTGAGCACGCCGCAGCGCCCGAAGCAGCTCCTCCCGCTCGTGGACCGCGAGCCCCTGCTCGCCGGCGCCGTCCGGCGCCTGGGGCCGGTGGCGGACCCCGCGCATACGCTCGTCCTCACGAACGCCTCGCTGGCCGACGCGGTGGCCGAGCTGCTGCCGCAGGTGCCGCGCGAGAACGTCATCGCGGAGCCGCGGCCGGCCGGGACCGCCGCCGCGCTGGCGTGGGCGGCGAGCGAGATCGCGCGGCGCGACGGGCCCGAGGCGCTCATGGTCTGCGTGCACGCCGACTGGGCGATCGGCGACGAGCGAACGTTCGTCGAGACGCTCCGCCGCGCCGGCGACGTCGCGCGGCGGTGCGAGGCACTCGTGACCGTCGGCATCGTCCCGTCGCGCCCCGACCCCGGCTTCGGCTACATCCAGCCCGGGCAGCCCGTCGAGGCGGGCGCCTTCCGCGTCGAGCGCTTCGTCGAGAAGCCGGACCGCCAGACGGCGGAGCGGATGGTGCGCGAGGGCTACCTCTGGAACTCCGGCATCTTCGCCTGGCGCGTCGGCGACTTCCTCGCCGAGATCCGCGCGCACACGCCGGAGGTGTCGCCCGCGCTCGAGGCCGCGCAGGGCGACGTCGGCCGGTTCTTCGGCGCGGTCCGCTCGATCGCCGTGGACGTCGGCGTGCTCGAGCGCAGCGAGCGCGTCATGGTCGTGCCCGGCGACTTCGGGTGGGACGACGTCGGCACGTGGGCCGCGCTGCGGCGCGTGCGCCCCGCGGACGGGGCCGGCAACGCGAGCGTCGGCGCCGTGCACGCGCTCGACGCCAGCGGCAACGTCGTGCACGCGGAAGGGAACGCCGTGGTGCTGTATGGCGTAGACGATCTGGTCGTCGTGACCCGCGACGGGCTCACGCTCGTGACGACCGTCGAGCGCTCGGCCGACCTCAAGACGCTCATCGACTCCCTCCCCGCCTCGCTCCGCGACCGCGGCGCCTAGCGCCGCCACGCCCCGCCATGGCCCTCTACTTCTACGACGACGCCCGCGCGCGCACCTTCGAGCCGTTCGCCCTGACGCGCCCGGCGTGCGAGCTGCGCGCCGGCGCGGTCCTGCTGCGCCACCGCTGGGAGAGCGCGCTCGGCGAGCGCGGCGCGGGGCTGCTCGTCGCGCCGCACCTCGAGTACTTCGAGGAGCTCGACGCGCCGCCGGCCATGCACGGCGACCTTCACGTGGGGGACGTCATCGTCAACTCGCGCTGCGTGCTCGCGCTCGGCCCCATCCCGCGGGACGTCGAGTCGTGGACGTGCGAGGGGAAGGTCGCGGCGGTCCGGCTCGCGCGCCCGGCCGCGCGCCACCTGCTGGAGAGCGGCGAGCTGGAGCTCGAGGGGCTCGCCGGCGCGGGCGGCGAGTCCGCCGAGGTGAAGGGGCGGTGGCTGAGCGAGGTGTGGGACCTCATCGCCCAGCTCGGCCCGCAGCTCGCGGAGGACATCGCGGCGGTCGGCCCGCGCATCCAGACCGTGAAGCCCGAGTACGCGGTGGTGCTCGGGCCGCACGCCGTCTTCGTGGAGCAGGGCGCCGAGATCGAGCCGCACGTCGTCTTCGACGTGACCGCGGGGCCGGTGCTCGTCCTGCACGGCGCGCACGTGTACAGCCACACGCGGCTCATCGGCCCGGTCGCGATCGCCGGCGGCGCCACGGTACTCGGCGATCGCATCGCCACCTGCTCGATCGGCGACGTGTGCAAGGTGCGCGGCGAGGTGAGCAACACGATCTTCCTCGGCCACGCGAACAAGGGGCACGACGGCTTCGTCGGCCACTCGTATCTCGGCCGCTGGGTGAACCTCGGCGCGGGCACCACCACGAGCAACCTGAAGAACACGTACGGCCAGGTGCAGCTGTGGACGCCGGAGGGCGTCCGCGACACGGGCCAGCAGTTCCTCGGGACGTTCTTCGGCGACCACGCCAAGACCGGCATCGGCATGCGCCTCACGACGGGGTGCGTGATCGGCGCGGGCGCGCAGGTGTACGACAAGATGCCGCCCAAGTACGTGCCGCCGTTCGCGTGGGGCGGGGGCGAGCCGTACGGCGTGTTCGACCTCGACAAGTTCCTGGAGGTGGCCGAGCGCGTGATGTCGCGCCGGCACATCCACCTCACGGAGCGCGCGCGCCGGCAGCTGCTGGCGGCGTACGGCCGCCACCACGAGCACGAGGGTCCCACGTCGTGAAGGTCTGGGTGCTCGGCAGCGGCAGCAAGGGGAACGCGGTCCTCCTCGAGAGCCGCGCCACGCGCGTGCTCGTGGACTGCGGCTTCGGGACGCGGACGATCGCGCAGCGGCTCAAGTCCGCGGGCGTCGCCCCGCAGGAGATAGACGCCTGCGTCCTCACGCACGACCACAGCGACCACGTGAGCGGCGTCGCCGCCGCGGCGGCGAAGTGGGGGTGGAAGGTCTACGCCACCGCCGGCACGGCGGGCGCGACGTGCCTGGCCGACGTGCCCGTGACGACCTTCGCGGCGGGCGAGACGCTGCGCCTCGGGCGCTTCGAGGTCGAGACGGCGGCCACGCCGCACGACGCGTCGGAGCCGGTGGGGCTCGTGCTCACCGACGTCGCCACGGGCGCGCGCGCGGGCATCTGCTACGACGTGGGCCACGCGAGCGACGCGGTTCGCGCCCTCTGCCGCGAGGTGGACGTCCTCGTGCTCGAGGCCAACCACGACGAGGGGATGCTCTGGAGCGGCCCCTACCCGCCCTGGCTCTGCCAGCGCATCGCGGGCGGCAACGGCCATCTGAGCAACAAGGCCGCCGGGGAGCTCGCGCGCGACAGCGTCTCGAAGCGCCTCGCGCACATCGTGCTCGCGCACCTCTCCGAGAAGAACAACTCGCCGGCGATCGCGCATGGCGCCGTCTCGCGCGCACTGTCGAGAACGCGCTGGAAGGGGACGCTGACGCCGGCCGCGCAGCACGCGGTGGTGGGGCCGTTCGCGCCCCTGGGAACCGTCATCGCCCAGCAGGCGCAGCTCTCGCTCGGCCTCTGACGACAGGAAGCAGGAAGCGCGAAACGGGGAGGCCAGCACCGAGACTGGCCTCCCCGTTTCCTGCTTTCCACTACCCGCTCGCTAGCTCCTGCACTCCGCGTCGAACTTCGTCACCGTCGCCGTGACGTTCCACTCCGCGTCGACGTCCACGCGCACCACCTCGGTCACGTGGATGCTGCCGGCGCTGCCGGGCCAGGTCAGGTTCTGCACGTTGAAGCCGTACGTGATCTCGTGGCTGTACGGGGGCGACGAGGTCAGGTTCCACTCGAACGTCTCCTCCGTAGTGCCGCTCGCGCGGTACAGGTCGCCCGTCACGAGGCCGGTGCCCGTGACGTCGTGCGCGTTGACGTGGAAGCGCTCCCGCGCGTCGCCCGCCGGCGTGACGACGAGCTGGTAGGACCCGTGCTCCGTGCCCGTCAGGGGCACGATCTCCCAACCCACGCGCGAGCACGGCACGCGGATCGGCATGTGCACCGGCATGGCGACGTCGTTCGCGGTCGCATTCGCGGCGACGGCAGCCAGCGCGGGGGCGGCGGGGGCGGCGGTCGGGGCGTCGGCGCAGGCGGCGAGCGCGGCGACGGCGGCGCCGCACAGGGCGGCGGCGAGCCGGCGCGGGATCTCGTGCTGAATCATCAGGACAGTCCTCTCGTATGAGTGACGGCGGCAGCGGAGCGCGGGTCAGCGTCACGTGCCGCGGTGCGGTGACCGGCAAGCTGCGTCAACCCGGGCGAGGGGTCATGTCCCAACTTTCTGGTGTCGATGTCGGGATCTTGTAAGTCGCGCACCACAGCGGCCCGCCGCCTCGCGCGGCAGATCGCCTACGCGCTGGCCACGCTGGTCGAGGCGCAGGGCGCGGAGGAGCCGTCCGCGTGGGAGGTGCGGCTGCACGCGCCGGGCGCCGACGGTCGCTGGTACGCCGTGCACGCGCAGGTGACCGAGCCGCCGACGCCGCCGAGTGGCGAGCACGTGGCCGTCATCCCGGTGTCGCGGGAGCCGGCGGCCGGGTACGGCCTGTCGCCGCGCGAGCGCGACGTCCTCGCGCGCGTCGCCCGCGGCCAGGCGACGAAGGAGATCGCCGCGGCGCTGGGGCTCTCGAGCTACACGGTGCAGGACTACGTGCGCCGCGCCTGCGAGAAGGTCGGCGTGCGCACGCGGCGCGAGCTCGTGGCGCGCTTGTACGTGGACGCCGCGGGCGATCGGCCGCACGCGCGAAGCGTCTGAAACCACGAGGGGCCCCGGGATGATCCCGGGGCCCCTCGCGTCGAGCCGTCGCCAGTCGCCTGTCGCCGGCTCCTAGTACATCCCGCCCATGCCGCCGCCCGGCGCGGCCGGGGACTGCTTGTCCTCCTTCTTCTCGACCACCAGCGCCTCGGTGGTGAGCATGAGGCCCGCGATGGACGCGGCGTTCTGGAGCGCCGTGCGGGTGACCTTGGTCGGGTCGATGACGCCGGCCTGCACGAGGTCCTCGTACGTGTCGGTCAGGGCGTTGTAGCCGAAGTTCGCCTCCTTGGCCGAGCGCACCTTCTCGACGACGATCGAGCCCTCGCCGCCCGCGTTCGACGATCATGCGGATGGGCTCCTCGACCGCGCGGCGGATGATCTCGACGCCGATCTGCTCGTCGGCGTCCTCGAACTTGAGGCCCTTGAGCGCCTTCTGCGCACGGACGAGCGCGACGCCGCCGCCCGGGACGATGCCCTCCTCGACGGCCGCGCGGGTCGCGTGGAGCGCGTCCTCGACGCGGGCCTTCTTCTCCTTCATCTCGCTCTCGGTCGCGGCGCCGACGTTGATCACCGCCACGCCGCCGGCGAGCTTCGCCAGGCGCTCCTGGAGCTTCTCCTTGTCGTAGTCGCTCGTGCTCTTGTCGATCGCGACGCGGATCTCGCTGACGCGGCCCTGGATCGCCTTGTCGTCGCCGGCGCCGTCGATGAGCGTCGTGTTGTCCTTGTCGACCCCGATGCGCTTCGCGCGGCCGAGGTCCGTGACGACGGCGTTCTCGAGCTTGAAGCCGACCTCCTCCGAGATCACCTGGCCGCCGGTGAGCACGGCGATGTCCTGGAGCATGGCCTTGCGGCGGTCGCCGAAGCCCGGCGCCTTGACCGACGCGATCTTGAGCGTGCCGCGGAGCTTGTTCACGACGAGCGTGGCGAGCGCCTCGCCCTCAACGTCCTCGGCGATGATGAGCAGCGGGCGGCCCATCTGCGCGACCTTCTCCAGCACCGGGAGGAGGTCCTTCATCGACGAGATCTTCTTGTCGTGGATGAGGATGTAGGCATCCTCGAGGACCGCCTCCATCTTGTCGGGATCGGTCACGAAGTACTGCGACACGTACCCGCGGTCGAACTGCATGCCCTCGACCGTCTCGAGCGTCGTCTCGACACCGCGGGCTTCCTCGACGGTGATGACGCCGTCCTTGCCGACCTTCTCCATCGCTTCGGCGATCAGGTTGCCGATCTCCTGGTCGTTGTTCGCCGAGATGCTGCCGACCTGCGCGATCTCCTTGCGGCCGGTCGTCGGCACGCTGACGCGCTTCAGCTCCTCGATGACCGCGGCAACCGCCTTCTCGATGCCGCGCTTGATCGCCATCGGGTTGGCGCCGGCGGTGACGTTCTTGAGGCCTTCGCGGAAGATGGCCTGGGCGAGCACGGTCGCCGTGGTGGTGCCGTCGCCGGCGTTGTCGGAGGTCTTCGTCGCGACCTCCTTCACCATCTGGGCGCCCATGTTCTCGATCGGGTCGGAGAGCTCGATCTCCTTCGCGACCGTGACGCCGTCCTTGGTGACCGTGGGGGCGCCGAACTTCTTGTCGATGACGACGTTGCGTCCCCGGGGGCCGAGCGTGACCTTCACCGCCTCGGCGAGCTGATCGACGCCGCGCTTGAGCGCCGCGCGCGCGTCGACGTTGAAGTGGAGCTCCTTGGAAGCCATATGCGAGTACCCTGGTATGGAGTGCGTGAACTGAGGCGACGGGAGTGTCGGCGCGGCGGTCAGCCGACGACGGCGAGGACGTCCGACTCGCGGAGGATCAGGTACTGCTCGCCGTCGATGGTGACCTCGGTGCCGCTGTACTTCCCGTAGAGCACCTTGTCACCGACCTTGACGTCCATCGGCACGCGCTTGTCCTTCTCGTAGCGGCCGGGGCCGACGGCGATGATCTCGCCCTGCTGCGGCTTCTCCTTCGCCGTGTCCGGGATGTAGAGTCCGCCGCGCATCGACTCGCTCTCTTCGAGCGCCCTGATGACGACGCGGTCGGCCAGGGGGTTGACCTTCACCGAGGTCTTCGTGGCCATACGATTCACCTCTCCTCGAGTAGTGCTGTGGAGTAGAGAAAGGGGTCCTGCTGGAGCGATCACGGTGTTAGCACTCACGCAGGGTGAGTGCTA
>JBJMNJ010000430.1:0-16532 GCA_045804325.1 Gemmatimonadaceae bacterium | reverse complement strand
GGGGCCCGCGCCGCGGCCGCGCGACCGCGTGGTGCTCGCCGTGCTGCGCGGCGGCGCCATCGCGACGCTGCTGTTCTGCCTCTTCCGCCCGACGCTGCTCGTGTCCGCCGCGGTGCCGCGCCGCAACTTCCTCGCGGTGCTGCTCGACGACTCGCGGAGCATGCAGGTCGCCGACTGGGAGGGGCGCCCGCGCGCGGAGTTCGTGCGGCGGCGGTTCGCGGCGGACAGCGCGCTGCTCCGCGACCTGTCGGAGCGCTTCCTCGTGCGCGTCTACCGGTTCTCCGGCGACGCGGACCGCGTGAACGGCGCCGCGGAGCTCGGCTTCGCGGGGACGCGGACGAGCCTCGCGACGGCGTTGGAGCGCGCGCGGCAGGACCTCGCCGCGGTGCCGCTCGCCGGCATGGTCGTCGTCACCGACGGGGCCGACAACGCGCTCGTCGGGGGCGCGAGCGCGGCGGCGCCGGAGGCGCGCGGCTCGGCGGCCGGCGGCGCGGCGTCCGCGCTCGGCGAGGAGGTGCTCTCGCTGCGCGCGCGCGGTGTGCCGGTGTACGCCGTCGGCGTCGGCAGCCCCGCGTTCTCGCGCGACGTGGAGCTCGCCCGCGTCGAGGCGCCGCGCACGGTGCTCGCGGGCTCCGCGCTCGCCGTCGACCTCACGCTCCGGCAGAGCGGCTACGGCGGCCAGACGGTGCCGCTCGTCGTCGAGGACGGCGGCCGGATCGTGGCGCGGCAGGACGTCGCGCTGCCGGCGGGCGCCGAGGCGATGCCGGTGCGCGTGCACGTGACGCTGAACGAGGCGGGGCCGCGCGTCCTGAAGTTCAGGGTGGCGCCGCGCGACGGCGAGCAGGTGACGGAGAACAACGAGCGCGAGGCGCTGGTCGTCGTCCGCGGGGGCCGCGAGAAGGTCCTCTACGTCGAGGGCGAGGTGCGCGCGGGCATCGGGTTCCTGCGCCACGCGGTGGCCGGGGACGAGAACCTCCAGCTGGTCACGCTCGTGCGCACGGCGGAGAACAAGTTCCTGCGCCTCGGCGTCGACGACAGCCTCGAGCTCGCCGACGGCTTCCCGCGCACGCGCGAGGAGCTCTTCAAGTACCGCGCGATCATGCTCGGGAGCGTCGACGCGAGCTTCTTCACGGCGGACCAGATCCGCATGCTCGCGGACTTCGTCAGCGAGCGCGGCGGCGGCCTCCTGATGGTCGGCGGCCGCTCGGCGTTCGGCGAGGGCGGCTGGGCGGAGACGCCGCTGGCCGAGGTGCTGCCACTCACGTTCGACGCGTCGAAGGACACGACCTACCTCGCGACGCTCGGCGCCGCGCCGACGCCGGCGGGCGCCGCGCACCCGGCGACGCAGATCGCCGGGGACGAGAAGGCGAGCCTCGCGCGGTGGCGCACGCTCCCCGCGCTCACGGCGGTGAACCGGATCAGCGGGACGCGCCCCGGCGCCACGGTGCTCCTCGCCGGCGAGCCGCGCGGCGAGGGCACCGTCAGGCAGCCGGTGCTCGCGTTCCAGCGCTACGGCCGCGGCAGGGCCGCGGCGATGCCGGTGCAGGACTCGTGGGCCTGGCAGATGGACGCCGAGATCCCGGTCGAGGATCAGACGTACGAGACGTTCTGGCGGCAGCTCCTGCGCTGGCTCGTGAGCGGCGTGCCGGGCCCCGTCACGCTCGCCGCGTCGGGCGATCAGGTCGGCCCAGGGGACCGCGTGGGCCTCCAGGCCCTCGTCGAGAACGAGCGGTTCGTCGCGGTCAACGACGCGCGCGCGGTCGCCCGCGTGACCTCGCCGGCCGGCGCCACGACCGAGCTGCCGCTCGAGTGGGGCGTGGATCGCGACGGAGAGTATCGCGGCGGGTGGTCCCCGAGCGAGGACGGCGTGCACCGCGTCGTGGTGGAGGCGGCGCGCGCGGGCGGGGCGCTGGGGACGGACACCGCCTACGTGCAGCGCGCGCCGTCGCGGGCGGAGATGTTCGGCGCGACGATGCGCGAGGGGCTCCTCAAGCGCGTGGCGGAGGAGACGGGCGGGCGCTACTACACGCCGGCGACGGTGGACGCGCTGCCGCGCGACGTGGGGTACACGAAGAGCGGGGCGACGGTCGTGGAGCGGAAGGACCTCTGGGACATGCCCGTGCTGTTCATCGTGATGCTCGGGTTCCTCGGGGCGGAGTGGCTGTACCGGCGGGCGAGGGGGCTCGAGTGACGCCTTCGGCGTGGTTCTCGGCGCCTTCGGCGCGGCTTCGCCGCGCGGTTCTCGGCTCGCTACGCTCGCCGGTGCTCGGCGCCTTCGGCGCGGTGCTCGGCGCCTTCGGCGCGGCCGGGGCACAGGCGGCGCCCCAGACCTACGTCCTCGTCGTCGCCGGCATCGGCGGGGAGAAGAAGTACGCGGACGAGTTCTTCGAGATCGGCGCGAAGATGAGCGATGCGGCCGTGAAGGCGGGCGTGCCGGCGGCGAACGTCACGTTCCTCGCCGAGGATCCCGCGCGCGACGCGGCGCGAGTGGACGGCAAGTCCACGCGCGAGGCGGTGCGGGGCGCGCTCGCGGGCTACGCCGAGCGCCTGCGCGAGGACGACCGCCTGCTCGTGCTCCTCGTCGGGCACGGGAGCATGTCCGGCGACGAGCCCCGCTTCAACCTTCCCGGTCCCGACCTCGGCGCCGCCGACTTCGCTCGGCTGCTCAAGCCCGTGCGCGCGCAGGTGGCGTTCGTGAACGCGTCGAGCGCGAGCGGCGACTTCCTCAAGCCGGTCGCCGGGCCGCGGCGCGTCGTCGTCACGGCCACCAAGTCCGGATTCCAGCGCAACCACGCGGTGTTCGGGCGCTACTTCGTGGACGCGTTCGCCACCGGCGCCGGCGACGCGGACAAGGACGGACGCGTCTCGCTCCTCGAGGCCTACGCGTTCGCGCGGCGCGAGGTGCAGCGCTACTACGAGGGGCAGAACGCGCTCCAGACCGAGCACGCCCAGCTCGACGACGACGGCGACGGCGCGGCGAGCGGGGACACGGCCGGCGCGAAGGACGGCGCGCGGGCGCGCGCGTTCGTGCTGGGCACGACGACCGCGGAGGCCGCCGTCGCCGCCTCGCCCGCGGCGGCGGGGCTGCTCGCCGCGCGCCGCCGCCTGGAGGAGCAGGTCGAGGCGCTCAAGCGCCGGAAGGGCACGATGCCGGCGGCCGACTACGATCGGGAGCTCGAGCGGCTGCTCGTCGAGCTCGCGACGACGAACGCCGCCATCCGCAAGGCCGGGAGCACGCCATGAGTGCCGCGCGCCTCATCGGGATGCTCGCGCTGCTGAGCGTCGGCGGCTGCCGGCCGGCCGCGGCACAGCCGCAGGACGCGGAGCGGCTCCTGCGCACGGGGCGATACGACGAGGCGGCGCAGGCGTACCGCGCGCTCGCGTCCGCGCCGCAGCCGGCACCCGGCGCGCGGCGCGGCCTGCTGCGCGCGCTCGTCGAGACGGGGAAGTACGACGAGGCGATCGCCGAGGCGCAGCGGCTGGGCGCCGACGCACCGGCGGAGATCGCGGTGCCGCTCGGCGACGCGCTCGCCGCACGCGGACGGCTGGACGAGGCGGAGCGCGCGTACGCCGCGGGAGCGCGCGGCCCCGACGCGCTCGCGGCGCGGCTCCGCATCGGCGAGCTCCACCTCCAGCGCGGACGCGTCGAGGAGGCGATGGCCGTCTTCGACGACTTCATCGACGTGTACAACCGGGGCCGCGACCGCCTGACGAGCGAGGAGCTCGCCGCCGTCGGCGTCGCGGTGAAGCACCTCGGCCGGCGCGACCCGCAGCTCTTCAAGGACGCCCTCAAGGCCCTCGACGAGGCGGTCGCGAAAGACTCGCTCAACGTGGACGCGCAGGTGGCGCTCGGCGAGCTGTTCCTCGAGAAGTACAACTCGGGCGAGGCGAAGCCGACGCTGGAGCGCGCGCTGACGATCAACCCGCGCCACCCGCGCGGGCTGCTCGCTGCGGCGCGCCGGGCGCAGTTCGACGGCGAGCCGGGGGTGGCGGACCTCGCGCGCAAGGCGCTCGAGGTGAACCCCCACCTCGTCGCCGCCCACGCGCTGCTCGCCGAGCAGGCGTTCGGCGGCGAGGACTACGACGCGGCGGCGAAGGCGGCGGAGCAGGGGCTCGCGGTGGACTCGGCGGCCAGCGAGGCGCTGGCCGTGCTGGCGGCGTCGCGCGCGCTCCGCGGCGACCTGGCCGGCTACGAGGCGGTGCGGCGCCGGGCGCTGGCGCGCAACCCGCGCGACGCCGACTTCCACGTGACGCTCGCGGAGCTCGCGGCGCGGAACCGCCTCTACGCCGCGGCGGCCGTCTACGCGGCGCAGGCCGTCGCCGCCGACTCGACGTCGTGGCGCGCGCACGGCGTCCTCGGCGTCAGCCTGCTGCGGCTGGGCAAGGCGGACCAGGCGCGCGCGAGCCTCGAGCGGGCGTTCGCGGGGGACCCGTACGACCCGTGGATCAAGAACACGCTGGACCTGCTCGACACGTTCAAGGACTACGCGGAGACGCGCACGCCGCGCTTCCAGTTCCTCGTGGACGGCAAGGAGTCCGGGCTGCTCTCGCTCTACCTCGGCCCGCTCGGCGAGGAGGCGTTCGCGAAGCTGCAGGCGCGCTACGGCTACGCGCCGCCGACGCCGGTGCGGCTCGAGGTGTACCGGAGCCACGCCGACTTCTCCGTCCGCACGGTCGGCCTCGCCGGGCTCGGCGCGCTCGGCGTGAGCTTCGGCTCGGTGCTGGCGATGGACTCGCCGTCGGCGCGCGACGCGGGGCAGTTCAACTGGGGCTCGACCTTCTGGCACGAGCTCGCGCACGCGTTCACGCTCGGCATGACCGACCACCGCGTGCCGCGCTGGGTGAGCGAGGGGCTGTCGGTGCTCGAGGAGCGCCGCGCGCGCCCCGGCTGGGGGGACGGCGTGACGCCGTCGTTCGTCGCGGCGTACCGCGCGGGCCGGATGCCGCCGGTGAGCCGGCTCAACGAGGCCTTCATGCGCCCCGCGTACCCCGAGCAGGTCATCCACGGCTACTACCTCGCGTCGATGGTGATGGAGTTCGCCGAGCAGGAGGGCGGGCCGACGGCGCTGCCGGCGCTGCTGCGCGCCTACAAGGAGGGCGCGAGCACGCCCGAGGCGTTCCGCCGCGCGCTGAAGACCGACCTCCCCGCGTTCGAGAAGCGGTTCGACGCCTGGCTGCGGCAGCGGCTGGCCGCGCCGCTCGCGAGCGTGCCCGACGCCGCGATGCCGGAGCGTCCGGACCGTCCCGCCGTGACGCGCGTGCGCGACCGCATGTCGCAGCTCGCGGGCGGCGGCGCGTGGATGGAGGCGATGCGCAAGGGGCACGAGGCGTTCGCGGCGAAGCAGTGGGTGCCCGCCGCGGCGGAGCTCGAGCGCGCGAAGGCGCTCTTCCCGGAGTACGCGGGGGACGGGAGTCCCTACTGGCTGCTCGCGCAGATCCACCACACGCGCGGCGACGACCGGAAGGCGGCGGCGGAGCTCGCCGCGCTGCTGCGGCTGAACGGCAGCCACCTGGACGCGCTGAAGCTGCAGGCGGACCTGCTCGAGGCACTGGGCGACCGGGCGGGCGCGGCCGCGGCGCTCGATCGAATGATGTACGTGTACCCCTACGACGTCGCGTCGCACGAGCGGCTCGCGCGGCTGTCGGCGGTCGAGGGCGACCGGACGACGGCAGTCCGCGAGCGCCGCGCGGTGCTCGAGCTCAAGCCGGTGGACGAGGCGGGCGCGCGCTACGAGCTCGCCGTCGCCCTGCGCGACGCGGGGCAGCGCGACGAGGCGCGGCGCGAGGTGCTGCGCGCGCTGGAGACGGCGCCGAGCTTCGAGAAGGCGCAGGCGCTGCTGCTGGAGCTTCGGAGTGGAGGGCAGTCCCCGTGAGAACGCGCATGCTCGTCAGGCGTCTCGGCGGTGCCGCGGTCGCGGCGGTGCTCGCGGCGGTGCCCGCGGCGGTGCCGGCCGCCGCGCTCGCGCAGGGCGGCGGCCTGGCGCCGACGCCGCCCGAGGCGAACAACGTGCCCTACGACGGGCGCTTCACGTTCGTGCGCATCTGGTTCGAGCCCCGGGGGGCGGGGAACGGCTTCTGGCGGCGCGACCTCAAGTGGGACCACGACTACCCGCGCGCCGAGCGCCACTTCACGAAGATCCTCAGCGAGATCACGTCGCTGCGGCCGAACACCGAGGGCTCGCAGATCCTGAGCTTCGAGAGCCCGGAGATCTTCAAGTACCCGGTGGCGTACGTCTCGGAGCCCGGCTTCTGGCAGCCGACCGACAAGGCCGCGGAGAACCTCCGGAGCTACATGCTCAAGGGCGGGTTCGTCATCTTCGACGACTTCGTGGGCCCCGCGCACTGGTACAACTTCACGACCGCGATGCAGAAGGTCATGCCGCAGGGGCGCCTCGTCCCCCTCGACGTGAGCCACCCGATCTTCGACTCCTTCTTCAAGGTGAATTCCCTCGAGGAGATGCAGTCGCCCTACGGCGTGCAGCCGCAGTGGTGGGGGATGTTCGAGGACAACGACCCCAAGAAGCGCCTGATGCTCATCGCGGACTTCAACAACGACATCGGCGACTACTGGGAGTGGTCGGACGCGGGCTTCTTCCCGATCCAGATCTCGAACGAGGCGTACAAGCTGGGCGTGAACTACGTCGTCTACGCGCTCACGCGCTGAGGCGGGGCGCGAGCGGGCTACTCACGGAGCGAATCTCATGGCGGTGAGCACCACGGAAGGCATCACGGCGGCGTCGGCGCCGGTGGCGGAGGACGACCTCGCGCTCGCGGCGCGGCTCAAGGCGGGACGCGACCAGATCGTCGCCGAGCTGCGCAAGCTGATCGTCGGGCAGGAGGACGTCGTCGACCAGCTCCTGATCTCGCTGTTCGCCGGCGGGAACAGCCTCATCATCGGCGTGCCGGGGCTCGCGAAGACGCTCCTCGTGCACACGGTGGCGCGCGTGCTCGACCTCAAGTTCGCGCGCATCCAGTTCACGCCGGACCTCATGCCGTCGGACATCACCGGGACGGACATCCTCCAGGAGGACGCCGAGGGGCGGCGCCGGCTGGCGTTCACGCCGGGGCCGATCTTCGCGAACATCGTCCTCGCGGACGAGATCAACCGCACGCCGCCGAAGACGCAGTCGGCCCTGCTCGAGGCGATGCAGGAGCGGCGCGTGACGGTGCAGGGCAAGACCTACGACCTCCCCTCGCCGTTCTTCGTCTTCGCCACGCAGAACCCCATCGAGCTCGAGGGCACGTACCCGCTCCCCGAGGCGCAGCTCGACCGCTTCATGTTCGAGATCGTCGTGGACTACCTCTCGGAGGACGAGGAGGTGCAGGTCGTGCGCACGACGACGGCGATGATGAGCCACCACTTCCGGCACGCGGTCGCGGGGCCGGACCTGCTCGCCTTCCAGCAGCTCGTGCGGCGCGTCCCGGCGTCGGAGGCGGTCACGCGCTACGCCGTCGCGCTCGCCCGCACGAGCCGCCCGCAGCAGGCCGGCGCGCCGGACTTCATCAAGAAGTACGTCGCGTACGGCGCGAGCGTCCGCGCCCCGCAGCAGCTCATCCTCGCCGGCAAGGCGCGCGCGCTGATGCACGGCCGCCACCACGTCGGCTTCGACGACGTCCGCGCCCTCGCGCGGCCGGTGCTGCGCCACCGGATCATCCGAAATTTCCACGCCGAGAGCGAGCGCGTGTCGAGCGAGCAGCTCATCGGGCAGCTCCTCGAGCACGTCCCCGTGCCGAAGAGCGGGCTCTAGGCCGCGATGCGAATCGCCCACCACCCCGAAGCCGCCCCCGGCTCGCGCTTCCTCGACCCCGCCGTCCTGGCGCGGATCGGGAGCCTCGAGCTGCTCGCGCGCACGGTCGTGGAGGGGTTCGTCGCCGGGCTCCACCGGTCGCCGCACCTCGGGCTCTCGACCGACTTCGCCGAGCACCGCGCGTACATGCCGGGCGACGACACGCGGCGGATCGACTGGAAGCTCTACGCGCGCACCGACCGGTACTACGTGAAGGAGTTCGAGGCGGAGACCAACGCGAGCGCGCTCTTCGTCCTCGACGTCTCGCCCTCCATGCGCTTCCGGTCGGAGGGGGCCGCGCTCTCGAAGCTGGACTACGCGCGCTTCCTCGTCGCCTGCCTCGCGCACTTCGGGCAGGGGCAGCGCGACCGCGTCGGCGTCGCGACCTTCGACCGCGCCGTGATCGACTACGTGCCGCCGTCCACGCGACACCTGCCGCACGTGCTCCACACGCTCGAGCGCGCGGAGGCCGCCCCCGCCGGCGAGAACCGCTCCGAGCTCGTCACCCTCGAGGCGCCGATGCGCCAGGTGGCCGAGCACGCGCGGCGGCGCGGCATCGTCATCGTCGTGTCGGACCTCTACGACGAGCCGGGCGCCGTGTCCGACGCCGTCTCGCTGCTCCGCGCACGCGGGAGCGACGTCTCGGTGTTCCAGGTCCTCGACCCCGCGGAGCTCGACTTTCCGTACGACGAGGCGGCGACCTTCAGGGACGCGGAGACCGGCGAGACGCTCCCCGTGATCCCGGACAAGCTCGCGGAGAAGTACCGCGCCGCCATCGCCGGCCACGTGGCGGAGACCGCGCGGCGGCTCGGCGAGTCGGGGGTGGACCACGCGCTGCTGCGCACCGACCGCCCGCTGGACGACGCGCTCTTCGCCTACCTCGCGAACCGGCAGCGGCTCGCCAGGGTGCGCTGATGCCGCTCGCCTTCCTCACGCCGCTCTTCCTCGCCGGCCTGGCGCTCGTCGCGGTGCCCATCTGGGTGCATCTGCGCAACAGGGAGCGGAAGGGCGCGATCGAGTTTCCCTCGCTCATGTTCCTGCGCCGCATCCCGTACCACTCGGTGCGGCGCCAGCGCATCCGGAACTGGCCGCTGTTCCTGCTGCGCGCGCTCGCGGTGGCGCTCGTCGCGGCGGCGTTCGCGCGCCCGTTCTTCGACCGCGCGCCCTCGGCCGCGTCCGCCGGAGCGGACCGCTCGCGCGAGCTCGTCGTGCTGCTCGACCGCTCGTACAGCATGGGGCACGGCGACCGCTGGACCCGGGCGACGCGCGCCGTGGACGGCGCGCTCTCCGCGCTCGGCGCCGGCGATCGCGCGTCCGTCGTGCTCTTCGACGCGGTGCCCGAGGCCGTGACCGAGCCCACGAGCGACCGCGCCGCCCTGCACGCCGCGGTCGCCGTCGCGCGCCCGGGCTCGGGGCCCACGCGGTACGCGCCGGCGCTCCGCATGGCGCGCCAGCTCGTCGCGGCGAGCGATCGGCCGCGCCGCGAGGTGCTGCTCGTCTCCGACTTCCAGCGCGGCGGCTGGGACGGCGCGCCGGACGCGCGGCTCCCCGGCGGCACCGCGCTCACGCTCGTGAACGTCGCGGAGGGGCGCGCCGAGAACGTGGCGGTCACGGGCGTGACGACCCGCCGCGCGGCGGGCGGGCCGGTGGCGCGCGTCGCCGTGCAGGCGCGCGTCACGCGCACCGGCGGAACCGGGGCGGCGCGCACCGTGCCGCTGGCGCTCGAGATCAACGGGCGCGCGATGCAGACGAAGAGTGCGGTGCTCGACTCGTCGGGCGCCGCCACGGTCGCATTCGACCCCGTGCCACTCCCGGACGGCGTCTCGCGCGCCGTGGTGCGTGCGAGCGCCGACGCGCTCCCCGCCGACGACGCGTTCTACTTCACGCTCGCGCCGGGGGCCTCGCTCCGAGCGCTCGTGCTCGAGGCGCCCGGGGCGCCGCCCGCGCGCTCGTTCTACCTGCGCCAGGCGCTCGGCGTCGGCGAGGGGGCGGTGTTCGACGTGCAGCAGAAGGGCGCCGGGCAGCTCGGCGCGGCGGACCTCGCGGGGCGCGCGCTCGTGATCCTCGACGACGCGCCGGCGCCGCAGGGCGACGCCGGCCGGCGACTGGCCGACTGGGTGCGCGCGGGGGGCGGGCTCGTGGTCGCGCTCGGGGAGCGCTCCGCGCCGGGCGCGTGGGACGGCCCGGTGGCCGACCTGCTGCCGTTGACGCCCGGTGCCGCGGTCGACCGCCTGCGCGACCGCGGCGGGACGCTCGGCTTCGTGGACTACGCGCACCCGGCGCTCAGTCTGTTCGCGACGCCCAGATCGGGCGACCTGTCGGCCGCGCGCTTCTTCCGCTACCGCGCGGCCACGCCGGTCGCAGGCGCGGAGGTGCTCGCGCGCTTCGACGACGGGGCCATCGCGCTGGCGGAGCGCCGCGTGGGGCGCGGCCGCGTGCTCGCGTGGACGAGCGGCCTCGACAACGTGTGGAACGACATGCCCGTGCAGCCGGTGTGGGTGCCGTTCGTGCACGGGCTCGCACGGCACGCCGCCTCGTGGACGGAGCCGCGGCAGTGGCTGAGCGTCGGCCAGGTGCTCGATCCCGCGCAGGACCTCGCGGGTGCCGCCTCGGACAGCGCCGACTGGGTCGCACGCACGCCGGCCGGCGCGACGGAGGTCGTGGCGGGCGGAGCGCGCCGCACGCTCACGCTGTCGCAGCAGGGCTTCTATCTCCTGCGACGGCAGGGTGAGGCGGCGATCGCCGCCCGCCCCGTGGCCGTGAACCTCGACACGCGCGAGAGCGATCTCGCGCCGATGGACCCCGAGGAGCTCCGGGCCGCCGTGCTGAACTCTGGAAGCGGTGCGAGCCCGAGCGGCGCGAGCGCCGAGGTGGACGATTCGCCGGCCGCGCGCGAGCGCCGGCAGGCGGTGTGGTGGTACCTGCTCGCCGCGGCCCTGGTGCTGCTGGCGGCGGAGGCGGCGGTCTCGAACCGGCGCGCGATGCGCCGAGCGTGAGGGGGAGAGCCATGGCGACGACGATGGAGCCGGTCTCCGCGCGGGCGGAGCTGAGGCGCATCCTTCGTGACGTGCGGACGCGCTGGCGCCTGCGCGTCGCGCTGCGCGGCCTCGCGATCGCGCTGAGCGCCACCGTGCTCGGGGCGCTGCTCGCGGCGTGGACGCTCGACCGCCTGCGCTTCGACCCCGCCGCGGTGACGTCGGCGCGCGTGGTCGCCTGGGTGCTCGCCCTCGGGCTGGTGGGCTGGTTCCTCGTGCGCCCGCTCCTGCGTCGGCCGAGCGACCGGATCGTCGCGCACTATCTCGAGGAGCACGAGCCCTCGCTCGACGCCGCCGTGCTCAGCGCCGTGGAGGCCGAGCAGGAGGTCGCGCGCGGGGCGGCGTCGCCGGCGCTCGCGCGGCAGATCGCGACCGACGCCGTGCGACGCGCGGTGGCGGTGGAGCGGGGGCGCCGCGTCGAGCGACCGGCCATCCGCACGTGGGGCGCGGCACTCGCGGCCGCGCTGCTGGGCGCCGCGCTCGTCGTCGCGCTCGCCCCCGCCGGCGTCCGGCAGGGGCTCCGGACCATCTTCGCCCCGTGGCAGGAGGCGGAGGCCGCGAGCCCGTACGCCGTGATGGTCGAGCCGGGCAACATCACCGTGCCCCGCGGCGGTGACGTCGAGATCACGGCGCGCCTGCGCGGCTTCGCTTCGGAGCAGGTCGAGCTCGCGATCCGCCGCGGCAAGGAGGTGGAGTTCGAGCGCATCTCGATGCTCGTGGCGCGCGACTCCTCGCACGTGCTGCGCCTGTTCGACATCGCGGAGCCGGCCGAGTACTTCGTGGAGACCAACGGCGTGCGCTCGCCGGCGTTCCGCATCAGCGTGGCGGACCTCCCGTACACGAAGGCGATGTCGCACGTCTACGTGTTCCCCGCCTACACCGGGCTCTCGCCGAAAACGGTGGAGGAGGGCGGGGACGTCGCCGCGCTGCGCGGCACCGTCGTGCGCATGACCATCACGCCGACGATGCGCGTCTCCAGCGGCCGCATCGTGGTGGAAGGGCGCGATCCGATTCCGCTGACGGTCGGTGCCGACGGCAGCCTCACGGGCGCGATGCCCGTCGAGCGCCCGGGGTTCTATCACGTGGAGCTCCGCGCGGCCGACGGCGAGCACGTGCGCGCCTCGCTCGACTACACGATCGACGTCCTCGACGACCAGCCGCCCTCCGTGCGCATGGTCAAGCCGGGGAGCGACGTGAAGGTCTCGCCGGTCGAGGAGGTCTTCATCGAGGCGCTGGCCGAGGACGACTACGGCGTCGGGCGGATGGAGCTCGCCTACTCGGTGAACGGCGGCGCGGAGCAGCGCGTCCGGCTCCACGATGGCGGCGCCGGCCGGCGCGAGGTCAGCGGGTCGCACACCGTCTACCTCGAGGAGCTGAACGTCCAGCCGGGCGACGTGATCTCGTACTACGCCACCGCGACCGACCAGGGGCGCGGGGGCGAGCGCACGGCGTCCACCGACATCTACTTCCTCGAGGTGCGCCCGTTCGAGCGCGAGTACCAGCAGGCCGAGCAGAGCGGCCAGCAGGGCGGCGGCGGGGGCGACCCGACGCCGGGCGAGCTCACGCAGCAGCAGCGCGACGTGATCGCGGCGACGTTCAAGGTGAACCGCGACCGCGCGCGGCTCAGCGAGAAGGACTTCCGCGAGAACGTCTCCACCGTCGCGCTCGCGCAGGGGCGCCTCCGCGAGCAGGTCGCGACGCTCGTGCGGCGCATGAACGAGCGCGGCGTCGCGCGCGACTCGACGTTCACCGTGATCGCCGGGGCGCTCGCGGCCGCCGAGAAGGAGATGCAGGCGGCCGAGGAGGCGCTCGGGCGCCGCGACGCCCAGGGGGCGCTCGGCCCCGAGCAGCGCGCGCTCCAGCAGCTCCAGCGCGCGGAGGCGGCCTACCGTAAGGTGCAGGTGCAGTTCGGCCAGCAGGGCGGCGCGGGCGGCCAGCAGCAGCAGCGCGCGGAGGACCTCGCGGACCTGTTCGAGCTCGAGACGGACAAGCTGCGCAACCAGTACGAGAGCGTGCAGCGCGAGCGGCAGGAGCAGGCCGACCAGCAGGTGGACGAGGTGCTCGAGCGTCTACGGCAGCTCGCCGCGCGCCAGCAGCAGGAGAACGAGCGCCTGCGCCGCGCGCAGCAGCAGGCCGCGCAGCGGCAGGGGGGCCAGCAGAGTGGCGGCGGCGGCGCGAGCCAGCGCGAGCTCGCGCAGCAGGCCGAGGAGGCCTCGCGCCAGCTCGAGCGGCTCTCGCGCGAGAACCGCTCGCCCGAGCTCGAGGAGGCGGCGCGCCGGCTGAAGGAGTCCGCGAACGCGATGCGCCGCTCGGCGTCCAGCGACCAGCAGGGCTCGGCGTCCGACGCGGCGCGCGCGCTCGACCGCCTCCAGGAGGCGCGGCGGCTGCTCGACCAGAGCCGCGACTCGCGCGCGAACCGCGACGCGCAGGAGCTCGCGCGCCGCGCGGAGGCCCTCGCCGAGCAGCAGCGCGGCATCCAGCGCGATGCCGAGAAGGCCATGGCCGAGCCGGGCGGGCTGCAGCAGGAGCGGCTGCTGGAGCGGAAGGATCAGCTCGCGGGAGGGGTCGCGGACCTCGAGCGGCGCCTCGACGAGGTGGCGCGCGAGCAGCGCAAGGATCAGCCCGAGAGCGCGCGCAAGCTGCAGGAGGCGGCGAACGCCATCCGCGACAACAAGGTCAAGGAAAAGGTGATGTTCTCGAAGGGCGTCGTGCAGCAGGGCTCCCCGGAGTACGCGCGCAACTTCGAGGAGCAGATCGCGACGAACCTCGAGGACGTGCGCGATCGCGTGCGGGCCGCCGCCGGGGCGGTGGGCGCCTCGAAGGAGCGGCAGCTCGCGCAGGCGCTCGACAAGGCGCGGGACCTGGTGCGGGGGATGGAGTCCACCGACGAGCGGCTGAAGGACCGGCTCGAAGGGCAGCCGTCGGCCGACGGATCTCGGCCCTCGGCCGAGCAGGAGCCGAGACAGCAGGCGCGCGACGGCCAGCAGGGCCAGTCGTCCGATCAGCCGAACGGCGGCCGAGCGCCGAAGGCCGAGGGCCGAGGGCCTGGAGAAAAGGGCCAGCCTGACGGTCAGGGCCAGCGCGGCGGGCAGCCCGGCGGTCAGGGCGCGCCCCCGGGGCAGCCGGGGACGCCCGGGCGCCTCGGCGGCTCGGGACAGGGCGCCGCGGGGGGCGTCTACGGGGCGGTCCCCTTCTCGCCGGAGGAGCTCCGCCAGCTCGGCCGCGAGCTGCGCGAGCGGCGCGGCGAGGCCGAGGAGCTGCGGCGCGAGCTCGCCCGCCAGGGCGTGGACGTGAAGGAGCTCGAGCAGTCGATCGAGCGCATGCGCCAACTCGAGCGCTCGGGGACCTTCGACGACCCGCGGACGGCGGCACAGCTCCACGCCGCCGTGCTCGAGGGGCTCAAGTCGTTCGAGTTCTCCCTCCGGCGGGCCGTGGAGGGGGCGGAGCGCGACCGGCTCGTGCTCGGCGGGTCCGAAGAGGTGCCGCCCGGCTACCGCCAGCTCGTCGAGGAGTACTACCGGGCGCTCGCGCGGAAGTCGCCGAAGTAGTATTTGAGGGCGCCGTCGCGGCATTGCGCGCCCCGCGGCCCCCGTGGCACGCGGGGCGCCGTTGCGGGGTACGTACTTGTACCGTCTAACGGACGGTGGCGCGCCCGCGCTCGCGGGCGTAGCCGACTCCGCTACGAGGTCCTCGTGCTGGCTTCACGTCGCCGGGCGGCGCTGCTCGCGGCCGCCGCGTGCTGCATGGTCGGGATCGCGTCGTGCGGCCGCTCCTCGCGGCTGCGCGTCGGCGCCGACGCGCGCGCGCACCTGGCGGAGGCGGCACGCTGGGCGGACTCGGTAACGGGTCTCGCGGCCGCGGCGCCGCGCCCCGACCGCGTCGGCGCCGCGGACGCCGTCGCCCTCGGCTACCTCGAGCGGTCGCGCCTCGGGTTCGGCAGCCCATTCCGGCTCATCGACTATGCGCTCGCCGACCCGCGCCTCCCCGAGGAGACGCGCCGGCTCGTCGCGTGGGCGCTGCTCGACCGCGTGCGGCGCGGGCTCACGCACCAGGTGGACGCCCTCGCCGTCGGCGTGACCGGGGCGCGCGAGCGCGCGCACCTCGCCCTCATCGAGCGCACGGTGGCCGCCGCGGACGACCCGCGCAGCGGCGAGCTCACCGTGCGGCTGGCCTATCAGCTCGCGCGCGCCGAGGGCGTGGTGCCTTCCGGGGCGCCCGAGGCCGTCGCTGCCGCGGCCGCTCTCGCGCGCGACCGGCGACTGGCCGTCCGCGACGCGCGCGTGCTCCTCGACTCGGCGCGCCGCGCGCACGTCGACCCGCTCTCCCTCGCGACGAGCTGGCGACGGGACCGGCTGTTCGCCGTCGAGCGCCCCGCGTGGGCGCCCCTCTCGCCGCGCGCGGAAGCCGCCGCGGTGCGCGCCGTCGCGCGCACGCTCGACCTCGTGCGCGCGGTCCCGACCGACACGGCCGCGCCCCCGCCGGCGGGCGTGGACCCGCCCGCCCTCCCCGTGGCCGCCGCGCGGCGGCTCGCCGAGCTGCCGTCCGTGCGCGGCGCACCCCCGGTGGCGCCCGTGGTCGTCGCGCTGTGGCAGGAGCGCGCGCAGCTCGCCGGCGCGGAGCGGTTCGTCGCCCGCGCGCGCACGGAGGAGGCGCTCGCCGCCGAGCTCGCGCTCGTGCGTGGCCAGGCGCACCTCGAGGCGTGGGCCGGGGCCGCCGCGCGTGCCGCCCTCGGCGCCGCCGTGGGGCTGCGCGCGCTGGCGCAGGAGGCGCCGTGGTTCCCGGGCGATCCCGCGCCGACCGCGCGCGAGCTGCGCTCCGAGTACGCGCTGGCGGCGGTGAGCTTCGACGCCGACGTGCCGCCGTCGTGGCGGCCCTACTACCTGCGCATGCTCGGCTCCGCGCTGGCCGACATGCGCCGCGTGCTCCCCGACCTCACGGTGGAGGGCGCGAGCGTGCACTTCGGGCGGGCGCCGCTCGAGGGCGTCGCGCTCGCCATGCACGATCCGAGCACGCGGACGATCTATCTGCCGCTGGCCACCGGCGCGGGGACCATCGCGCACGAGGTCGCGCACGACCTCGACTGGCAGGCCGCGCGCACGCTCTACCGGCGGCGCGGGGGCTACGGCACCGACCGCGCGGTCGCGGACCGCAGCGGCCGCATCGCCGCGGCGCTGGAGGGGATCGCGACGGTGGCGCTGGAGTCGCCGTCGGCGGCGAACGGCTTCCAGGTGCCGTTCGTGAGCCGCCCGACCGAGCTGTTCGCGCGCAACCTCGACTGGCTCGTCGCCGCCGCGCTCGCGCGCGAGGGGCGCAGCAACGGCTACCTCACGACCGTGCAGGACGAGCTGCTCACCGGCTACGCGTCGGTGAGCCCGGCGGACATCACGCGCGAGACCGCGCGCGCCATGCGCACCGTGCTGGCGGACGTGGGCGCGCCCGCTCCGGCGCGCGCGCTCGTGGGAGCGGACCCGGACGGCGCGGAAGGCCCGACGGCTCCCGAGGTCGTGCGCGCCGTGCTCGAGGCGCCGCTCCTCGCCCCCGCCGGCCGCACGGATCGGCTGGGCTTCCACGCCGCCGCGCGCGCGCTCGGCGAAGGCGCCGCGCCGCGGGCCTGCGCCGGCTCCCGCGACGACGGCCTCGCCGCGGCGCACCACGAGCTGGCGCACCTGGCCGCCGACGCGCGGGCGCGCGGGATCCTCCGCGCCGAGAC
>JBJMNJ010000429.1:0-3097 GCA_045804325.1 Gemmatimonadaceae bacterium | reverse complement strand
CAGCCCGAGCGTCTCGTTGGCGAAGGCGAACGATTCCGTCAGCCACTGCCCGAAGAAGCCCGTGCCCCCCGTGACGAGCACGCGGCCGCCGCGCAGCGCCTCCCACACCTCCGCGCACGCGTCGCGCACGTGCGCGAGGTCCTCCGCGGGGAGCAGGTACGGCGACTCACCCACGGCAGAAGGCGGTGATGGTCTCGACCATGTAGTCCAACATCGCGTCCGTCAGCCCCGGGAACACGCCGATCCAGAAGGCCTGATTCATCACGCGGTCGGACTGCGTCAGCTCCCCCACCACGCGGTAGCGCCGCCCCTCGTAGGCGGGCTGCCGCACGAGGTTCCCGGCGAAGACGAGGCGCGTCGCGATCAGCCGGCTCTCCAGGTGCTGCACGAGCGCGTTCCGCGTGAACGGCGCGTCCTCCCGCACGACGATGGGGAACCCGAACCAGCTCGGCTCCGAGTTGGGCTCGGCCTCGGGGAGGATGAGCTGCTCGCGGCACTCCTGCAGCCCGGCGTGCAGCCGCGCGAAGTTGCGCCGCCGCGCCGCGATGAACTCCGGGAGCTTCTTGAGCTGCGCGAGCCCCACCGCGGCCTGCATGTCGGTGGCCTTGAGATTGTAGCCGACGTGCGAGTACGTGTACTTGTGGTCGTAGCCGTAGGGCAGCTTGCCGAGCTGCCAGCAGAACCGCTTGCCGCAGGTGTTGTCCTTCCCAGGCTCGCACCAGCAGTCGCGCCCCCAGTCGCGAAACGACTCGATGAGCGTCTGCAGCGCCGGCCTGTTCGTCATCACCGCGCCGCCCTCGCCGGTGGTGATGTGGTGCGCGGGGTAGAAGCTCACGGTGGCCACGTCGCCGAACGTGCCCACCGGTCGGCCGGCGTAGGTCGCGCCGAGCGCGTCGCAGCAGTCCTCGACCAACCAGAGGTCGTGGCGCTTTGCGAACGCCGTCACGGCCTCGAGATTGAAGGGGTTTCCGAGCGTGTGCGCGATCATGATCGCGCGCGTGCGGTCGCTGAGCGCCGCCTGGAGCTGCGCGACGTCGGGGCCGAGCGTCGGGATCGTGACGTCGATGAAGACCGGTACGAGCTCGTTCTGCAGGATCGGGTTCACCGTCGTCGGGAAGCCCGCCGCCACCGTGATGACCTCGTCGCCGGGACGCAGGCGGCGGTCCTTCAGCGCGGGGGACGTGAGCGCCGAGAGAGCGACCAGGTTCGCCGACGAGCCGGAGTTCACCATCGTGGAGCCGCGCGTGCCGAACGCGCGAGCGAACTCCCGCTCGAACTGCCGCGCGAAGCGCCCCGCGGTGAGCCAGAAGTCGAGGCTCGAGTCCACGAGGTACCGCACGTCCTCGGCGTCGAACACCTTCCCCGACACCGGGATCGACGTCTCGCCGGGGACGAACGTGCGCGGGGGGAACGCCGCCGCGTGGTACTCCGCGACCAGTGAAAGGATCTGCGCGCGGAGCGCGTCGGCCGTGCGGGGGGCGGCGTCGTCCGCGTCCATCGTCGGTGTCGTGTGCTGCTCTACGCCCATGCGTCGGGTGCTCAGTGGGGGACGGCCAGCCCCGTGGCGGCCGCGCCGCGCCGGGCGTCGTAGTCGGCGATCTGACGGGCGAGGAGCGCGGGAAGCCCGCGGCTCGGCGTCGTGTAGCCCTCGCTCGTCCAGTCGGCCGTCTCCTCGAACGAGAGCCGCGGGGTCCAGCCGAGGCGGAGGCGCGCGCGGTCGATGGCCAGCGCCAGCGCATGCGCCTCGTGCGGCGTCGCGTCGTGCGCGCGCGCCCAGCGTCGCCGGGGGTCGTCCTGCGCCAACAGGCGGACGAGTGCCTCGACCGGGCGCACGCTCGCCGGTTCCGGGCCGAAGTTGCAGGTGGGCATCGGCGACGGCGCGGAGCGGGCGTGCGCCGCGAGTGCGAGGTAGCCGTTGAGCGGCTCGAGCACGTGCTGCCACGGCCGCGTCGCGGTGGGATGGCGTAGCTGCACCATCTCGCCACGCGCCCACGCGCGGAAGCAGTCCGGCACGATGCGGTCGGCGCTCTGGTCGCCGGCCCCGACGACGTTGCCGGCGCGAGCCGTCACCACCGTCACCCCGTCGGGGCCGCCGAAGGAGCTCCGCCACGAGGCCACGGCGAGCTCGCACGCGGCCTTGGAGGCACTGTACGGGTCGTGCCCGCCGAGCTCGTCCTCCTCCCGGTAGGCGTGCTCCCACTCGCGGTTGCGGTAGACCTTGTCGGTGGTGACTGCCACGACCGTGACGGGGCACTTCAGCGCCCGCACCGCCTCGAGCACGTTCAGCGTTCCGGTGACGTTGGTCTCCCAGGTAAGCAGCGGCTCCCGGTAGCTGCGCAGCACCAGCGCCTGCGCCGCGAGGTGGAAGACTAGCTGCGGCTCCGCCCGCCGCACCGCCGCGGCGAGCGCCCCCGCGTCGCGGACGTCCGCGACCAGGTGGTCCATTCGCTCGCCGTGGCGCAGCAGCTCGAAGAGCGAGCCGTCGTGGTCCGGCGGCAGCGCGATCCCCGTCACGCGGGCGCCCATCTGCAGCAGCCACTCGACGAGCCACGCGCCCTTGAAGCCCGTGTGGCCCGTCACCAGCACGCGCTGCCCGGCGACGTCGAGCGCGGGCGGGCGCGATCCCGCCTCGGTCACCAGACCTTCCACGCCGCGGCCCCCTCGGCCCAGAGCCGGTTCAGGAGCAGGTACTCCTGGTAGGTGTCCATCGGCTGCCAGAAGCCGTCGTGCGGAAAGCACGCGAGCTCCTCCGCGTCGGACAGCGCGGTCAGCGGCTGCTGCTCGAAGACGAGCCCCGGGTCCTCGCTCAGGAACCGGAACAGCTCCCGCTTGGCCACGAAGTAGCCGCCATTGATCCGGCCCGACGTGACCTGCGGCTTCTCGAAGAAGGTGGTCACGATCCCGTTCTCCACCTTCAGCTCCCCGAAGCGGCCGGGGGGACGCACGCCGGTGAGCGTCAGCGTCTTTCCCGTGCGCCGGTGGCACTCGATCGACGCGGGGATGTCGATGTTTCCGACGCCGTCGCCGTACGTGAGTAGAAAATCCTCGTCACTCCCGAGGTACTTCTCGATGCGCTTGATTCGCCCGCCGGTCATCG